>NZ_JBITSN010000007.1:371945-411421 GCF_044540975.1 Streptomyces sp. NPDC085927 | reverse complement strand
ATTTTTGGCACGCTGTTGAGTTCTCAAGGAACGGACGCTTCCTTCGTACTCGCCCTCGCGGGCTTTCCTCCGGGCGCTTCCCTTCGGTCCTGCGTCTCCGACTCTATCAGTGTTTTCCCTGCTCCCTGACCACCGTCCTGCGAGCACGCAGGAGTTGACCCCGGGATAGGATCTGACAAGTTGGATTTGCTGCGGGGTAGGGACGCGAGATCGCGCCGTCCTGCCCCAGGCAGGTGCCCGACTGTACAGGGGGCCGCGGAGCAGGTGCAAATCAATAAGAGAAGTGGTCTAGACCTCCAACCGGTCCTCTCGTACGGAACCGGTACTACCTATGACATACGCTGCATCACAGTGCGCCGTCCGAGACCGACAGTGACGGGCCTTTACCGATCTCCGCCCCTGGGAGGCTTCCCATGACCACCGTGACATCCCCGCTCGCAGGACGGGCGATCGGACTCGACTCCGTGCCCGATCCCGTCTTCTCCGGGGCCATGGTCGGCCCGGGTATGGCGATCGACCCCATGCGGGAGCCCTCCACGGCTGTCTCTCCCATCGACGGTGTCGTCGTTTCTCTGCACCCGCACGCGTTCGTCGTGGTCGACGAGAGCGGTCACGGCGTACTCACCCATCTCGGCATCGACACCGTGCAGCTCAATGGTGACGGCTTCGAACTGCTCGTCAACAAGGGCGACACCGTGACCCGCGGTCAGGGTGTCGTGCGCTGGGACCCTGTCGCAGTCGAGGCCTCCGGCAAGTCCCCGGTGTGCCCGGTCGTGGCCTTGGACGCCACGGTGGAGGCACTCTCCGAACTGCGCGACGACGGCGAGGTCAAGGCCGGCGACTCCCTCTTCCTCTGGAAGTGACGCCGGTGCCGTCCCCCGACGGCGAGCAGGGCAACCCATACAGCGGCGGACACCGCCGCACTACCGGAGACAGGTGAGATGGAGACAACGCTGCGAGGCGTCGGTGTGAGCCATGGTGTGGCGATCGGCGAGGTTCGGCACATGGGAACGGCGGTCCTCGAGCCGCCGGCCAGGCAGATCCCGGCCGAGGAGGCGGAGCGTGAACAGGGGCGCGCCCGCAAGGCCGTGGAGGCGGTGGCGGCCGATCTGATGGCGCGCGGCAATCTGGCGGGCGGCGAAGCCCAGGCGGTACTCGAGGCCCAGGCCATGATGGCCCAGGACCCCGAGCTGATGACGGACGTGGAACGTCGCATCGTCGAAGGCAGCACCGCCGAGCGTGCGGTGTACGACGCGTTCGCCGCGTACCGCGAGCTGCTGGCCGCTGCCGGTGAGTATCTGGCGGGCCGCGTGGCCGACCTCGACGACGTGCGGAACCGCATCGTCGCCCGGCTGCTCGGGGTTCCGATGCCGGGTGTCCCGGACAGCGACGAGCCCTACGTCCTCGTGGCCCGTGATCTCGCACCCGCGGACACGGCGCTGCTGGACCCGACCCTGGTGCTCGGTTTCGTGACCGAGGAAGGGGGACCCACCAGTCACAGCGCGATCCTGGCTCGGGCGCTCGGTGTGCCGGCCGTGGTGGCCCTGCCCGGTGCCGGTGAGCTCGCCGAAGGGACACTGATCGCCGTCGACGGCAGCACCGGTGAGATCTTCGTGAACCCGAGCGAGGAGAAGAAGGGACAGCTCGAGGCCGCGGCGGCCGAGCGCCGGGCGGCGCTGAGCGCGTCGACCGGGCCCGGCGCGACCGCCGACGGTCACACGGTGCCGTTGCTGGCGAACATCGGCGGCCCGGCGGATGTGCCGGCCGCGGTCGAAGCGGGCGCGGAGGGTGTCGGTCTCTTCCGTACCGAGTTCCTCTTCCTCGACGACAGCAAGAACGCTCCCTCCGAGGAGAAGCAGGTCGCGGCCTACCGCCAGGTGCTCGAGGCGTTCCCCGAGGGCCGTGTGGTCGTGCGGGTGCTGGACGCGGGTGCGGACAAGCCGCTGGACTTCCTCACCCCGGCGGACGAGCCGAACCCGGCACTGGGCGTGCGCGGTCTCCGGTCTCTGCTCGACCACCCGGAGGTGCTGCGTACCCAACTGTCGGCGCTGGTCAAGGCCTCGGAAGGGCTGTCCGTCCACCTTGAGGTGATGGCCCCGATGGTGGCGGACCGGGCCGATGCCAAGGCCTTCGCCGACGCGTGCCGCGAGGCGGGTCTGCACGCGAAGTTCGGTGCGATGGTCGAGATTCCGTCGGCCGCGCTGCGGGCGCGCTCGATCCTGCAGGAGGTGGAGTTCCTGTCGCTGGGGACGAACGACCTCGCGCAGTACACGTTCGCCGCGGACCGTCAGGTGGGTGCGGTGTCCCGGCTGCAGGATCCGTGGCAGCCCGCGCTGCTCGACCTGGTGGCGCTGTCGGCGGAGGCCGCGAAGGCCGAGGGCAAGAGCTGTGGTGTCTGCGGTGAGGCCGCGTCCGACCCGTTGCTCGCTTCGGTGCTGACCGGTCTGGGTGTCACCTCCCTCTCCATGGGTGCGGCGTCCATCCCCTATGTGCGGGCGGCGCTGGCGAAGTTCACCCTGGCGCAGTGCGAGCGGGCCGCGGCGGCGGCCCGTGCGACGGACAGTGCCGCGGAGGCCCGCAGGGCCGCTCAGGCGGTGCTGTCGGGCGAGTAGCAGGGCAGGCAGGACACGGCAGGTGGGCTGACGGCCGCCGCCGCTGTTCCCGGAGGGGCGCTCCGCTCGAGGGGCGCCCCTTCTTGGTTGCCGCTCCCCGTTTCCGTCTCCGTTCTGCGTCCCCCTTCCGTCCGGGGTTCAGTGGTGGTGGGTCGGGTTCGGGTCCTTCCCGAGGTCGGGCGGCTCGCAGTAGTCGACGTTGGACTCGGGCGGGATGGGCTCTCCCGATTCGACGTCGGTGCAGTAGGCGTCGAAGACCTCCCCTGCGGTGAGGGGCTCGAGGCCATGGGCGCGCAACCGCCAGCCGTGGATGCGGTCGGGGGTGTCCGGGGCGGTGGTCCGCATGACGAGCCCGCCCGGCTTGCCGGTGGCGAGGCCGACGGCCAGCACCGTGGTGAATTCGAGGATCTCGGTGTCGTCCAGTTCCAGGCGTCCGCCGTTGTCGTCGGCGTGGAGGACGGCGACCAGGGTCTCGGGGGGTCCGGAGACGCTGCAGACGAGGTGCCGGCTCCCGGGGCCCGCCGTGTCGAGGATGCGGACGAGCAGCCGGGAGGCTCGGGCGAAGGCCTCGCGGCCCAGGTCCTCGCCGCACGAGGGGCAGGCGCCGAGACGGGCGAGGAGCATGGTCGCGTACTCCCAGGTCGCGTGGCGGACGCCCTCGTCGACGAGGGCGGGCAGGAGGTCGGTCAGGGGCTGCCCCTCGTAGGGGACGGTGGCTCCGGTGGCCGCGAGTTCGGCCGTGAAGCGGGTGCGGCTGGTGTGGCTGTCCGGGTCGAGGCCGCGTTGTGCGCAGAACTCCGCGTACTCCTCGGGGTCGAAGAGGGCCAGTGTGGTGTGGCTGCCCTGCAGGGCACGTGTCCTGAGGACGGCCTCCACGTGTTCGAGGTAGGTGCCGTGGTCGTCGAAGACGAAGCTTCGGTAGTCCCGCATGGCGCGGAAGTCGTGCTCGTCGGTCAGCAGCCCGATGGTGCCCGCGATCTCGCGGCGCAGGACGCGTCGCATGGTCCGGTGGTCGGTGTACGTCATGTCTCCCCCTGCACAGTCGATCAAGGCTCACTCACAGTAACCGGGGGTACTGACAGTGGCGTCCGGGTCGGCTGCTGTGGACCGGGCGGGCAGGGCGGGGTCAGGCGCGTTTGCGGGCCAGGTCCTCGTAGAACGTGAGCAGGTCCAGATCGTCGACGGAGCCGACGTTGACCGCCTTCTCCAGCGGTGTGCCCTGGAGAAGGCGTTTGACCGGGACCTCGATGCGTTTGCCGGTCAGGGTGTGCGGGACGCCGGGCACCTCAATGATCTCGTCGGGGACGTGGCGTGGGGACAGTTCCTCCCGGATGGTCCGCTGGATGCGGCCCCTCAGTCCCTCGTCGAGCACGGCGCCCGGCGTCAGGTGGACGAACAGGGGCATCCAGTAGCCGCCGTCGGGCTGTTCGATGCCGATGACGAGGGATTCCCTGATCTCGGGAAGGCGCTCGACGGCCTCGTAGATGTCCGCCGACCCCATGCGGACGCCTTGGCGGTTGAGCGTGGAGTCGGAGCGGCCGTGGATGACGACGGAACCCCGGGAGGTGAGGGTGATCCAGTCGCCGTGCCGCCAGACGCCGGGATAGGTGTCGAAGTAGCTGTCGTGGTAGCGGCTGCCGTCGGGGTCGTTCCAGAAGTGGATCGGCATGGACGGCATGGGATTGGTGACCACGAGCTCGCCGACCTCGTCGGTCAAGGGCCTGCCGCTCGGGTCCCAGGACTGCAGGTCCGTGCCGAGGCAGGGTGCCTGCAGCTCGCCGACGTGGACGGGGAGGGTGGGCACGGCGCCGGCGAAGCAGGAGCACACGTCCGTGCCGCCGCTGACGGAGGCGATCCACAGGTCGTCGCGCACCTCGTCGTGCAGCCAGCGGAAGCCGTCGGGCGGCAGGGGGGAGCCGGTGGTGGCGACGCACTGCACCGCCGAGAGGTCGAAGTCGCGCGAGGGGTGCACGTCCGCCTTGCGGCAGGCCATGACGTATGCGGCGGAGGTGCCGTAGAGGGTGGCGCCGGTGCGTTCGGCGATCCGCCACTGGGCGCCTGTGTCCGGGTAGCCGGGACTGCCGTCGTACAGGACGACCGTCGTTCCGGTGAGCAGGCCGGAGACGAGGAAGTTCCACATCATCCAGCCGGTCGACGTGTACCAGAAGAAGCGGTCCTCCGGGCCCAGGTCGCAGTGGAGTCCGAGCTGCTTGAGGTGTTCGACCAGGATGCCGCCCTGGGACTGGACGATCGCCTTCGGCAGTCCGGTGGTGCCGGAGGAGTAGAGCACCCACAGGGGGTGTTCGAAGGGCACCTGCTCGAAGACCGGTTCGGTGTCCGCGGAGGTGAGGGCCTGCCAGTCGAGTGTCCCGTCCGGGGCGTCGGTGCCGAGCAGGGGGATGTGCACGACGGCGCGCAGGGTGGGCAGTTCACGGCGCAGTTCGGCGACGACGTCGCGGCGGTCGTGCTCCTTGCCGCCGTAGCGGTAGCCGTCGACGGTGAACAGGACGACCGGTTCGACCTGCTGGAAACGGTCGAGCACACTGCGGGCGCCGAAGTCGGGCGCGCAGGAGGTCCACACGCCGCCCACTGCCGCGGTGGCCAGGAGGGCGACGACGGCCTGCGGGATGTTGGGCAGGTAGCCGCTGACGCGGTCGCCGGGGCGTACGCCGAGGGCGCGCAGTTCGGCTGCCAGGGAGCCGACCTGGCGGCGCAGCTCGGCCCAGGTGACGGGCCTCGGGTCGTGGGTCTCGTCGACGTGCAGGAGCGCCGGCTCGTCCGCGCGGGTCGTGGCGGCGCGCAGGGCGTGTTCGGCGTAGTTGAGGGTGGCACCAGGGAACCACTGGGCGCCGGGCATCGAACGGTCGCCCAGCACGCGCGTGTAGGGGGTCGAGAAACGGACGTCGAACCACTCCGTGACGGCCTTCCAGAAGGTTTCCGGCTCGTCCACGGACCAGCGGTGCAGTTCCGCGTAGCCGCCCTCGGCGGGGGCGCCGTGGCGCTCGGCCGCCCACGCGTGGAACGTGGTGATCCGGGCACGGGCGATGCGTTCCGGATCTGGCTGCCAGAGCGGCTGGGGGTTCACGGTCGACATGGGCGGCTCCCGGACTGTGCGCGTCGTGTGCGTCCTGCGCGCACGGGCTGGGGTGTGCGCGTGACGCGGCTGACAGGGACGATGCCACGTGATCGTCTTCCGTACCAGGGCGCGGCCCACATGGTCCCGGTCGTGAAGATGTGGTCCGATCATGGGTGAACGGCAGTTGAACGACACTCGTGCGAGGTGCGGGCAGTGGCAGGGTGAGCACCATGGACGGTCGTGACCTGGTGCGTTCGGTGAGATCGGTCGGCTCGGTGGGGGCGGCTCAGGGTGTGCGCACCGTACGAGCAGCGTGGCGCAGGCGGCGGGCCGATGCCACCGGGCTGCCACCGCGCGGGGCGGAGCGCGCGCGGACTCCCGGGCCGGTACGGGAGGTGGAACCCGGGCCCGGGGGCGGTGTCGTCCGGTTCGGCCGTTCCGAGCTGCGGATCCGCGTCGCCGTGAACGGGGCCGTCTTCTGGGGCTGGGACGGGGCGGCTCCGGAACCGTCGTACGCCCTGGCCGGGCGCTGTCCCGACCCGGATCCGCGGGCGGTGCTGGAGCCGGACACCAACGGCGGCTGGCGGGTGGTCGCCGAGCGGGTGACGGTCGCCGTCTCGTGGCACGGCGCGGTGGAGGTGCTCACTCCGGGGGGTGTGGTGCTGCGTCGGGAGCTGCCGCCGCGGTGGTGGGAGCCGGTGGCGGGAGGTCCGGCGCGCTGGATGCAGCGGTCCGAGGTGCGTGCCGACGCCCGGTTCTTCGGGCTCGGGGGACGGGCCTCGGGGCCGAGGCTGCGGGACGGCACCTACCGGCTGTGGAACACGGGTCCCGGTCGCGGTTCCGAGCCCGGCGGCGGCCCGCTTCCCCTCACGATGCCGGTGCAGCTGGTGGTGGCCGACGCGGGCACCCATCTCGCGTTCCACGACTGTTCGTGGGACGGCACCGTCACGCTGCGGGAAGGCGTGGAGGGCGCCGGCTCCGGGCACGACCGGACGGGGACCAGCGAGCTGCGGATGGACGGGGGCCCGCTGCGCTGCTGGGTGATGGTGGGGACTCCCGCGCGGGTGCTGCTCGCCTGGGCGTCACTGACCGGCGCTCCCGCGCTGCCGCCCGCGTGGGCCCTCGGTCATCACCACGTGCGGTGGGGCGACGGCGGTGAGCAGGAGGTGCGGCGGGTCGTCGCCGGCCATCAGCGGCACGGGCTGCCGCTCGACGCCGTCCACCTCGGCAGCGGCCATCACGACGCCCGTCAGGAGTTCACCGTGGACCAGGAACGGTTCCCCGGGCTACCGGCTCTCGCCGACGGGCTGCGGCGGGACGGGATCCGGCTGGTCTCGGTCGTCGGTCCGGCGGTCCCTGCCGGGGACGGCCACGCCGTGTACGACGCGGGGGCGGCCCGGGACGCGTTCGTACGGGACGCCTCAGGAGATGTCGTCCAGGGTGTGTCCTGGTCCGGGGACGTGGTCTTCCCCGACTTCACGCACCCGCGCGTGCGCGCCTGGTGGGGCAGCCTGTACACGGAGCGGCTGGGGCAGGGGTTCGCGGGCTTCTGGCACGACATGAACGAGCCGACGTCGTTCACCGCGTTCGGGGAGCCGACACTCCCCCGCTCGGCCCGTCACGCCCTGGACGGGCGGGAGGGCGATCATCGTGAGGCGCACAACGTGTACGCGTTGTGCATGGCCAGGGCGGCCCACGAGGGGCTGCGGGCGCTGCTGCCCGAGGAGCGGCCGTTCCTGTTCTCACGCTCGGGGTGGGCCGGCATGCAGCGCTACGGCGGGACCTTGCCGGGGGAAGTGGCCACGGGCTGGCCCGGACTGCGGGCGTCGCTGGCCCTGGTGCTGGGGCTCGGGCTGTGCGGTGTCCCGTACGCGGGGCCGGACGTCGGCGGCACCGGCGGGAATCCGTCTCCCGAGTTGTATCTGCGGTGGCTCCAGCTGGGCGCCCATCTGCCGCTGCTCCGCACCCGCGCGGGGGCGGGTCACAGGGAGCCGTGGGAGTTCGGTGCCGAGGTGCTGGCGCACGCGCGCGCGGCTCTCGTCGAGCGTCGGCGGCTGCGACCGTACCTCGTGACTCTGGCGCATCTGGCCCGGCGGACCGGTGCTCCCTGTGTGCGGCCGCTGTGGTGGGCGGCGCCGGAGGAGCGTGCGCTGCGCGACTGTGAGGACGCCTTCCTTCTGGGCGACAGCCTGCTGGTGGCGCCGGTGCTGGTGGCGGGCGCGGAACGGCGTACGGTGCGGCTGCCCGGCGGGCGCTGGTACGAGACGGCGACGGGCCGGGCGTTCGACGGGCCTGCCCGGATAGTGGTCGACGCGCCCCTGGACCGCATTCCGGTGTTCGCCCGCGCGGGCGCCGTCATTCCCGTGCACGGGGAGGACGGCGGACTGGAACTGGAGGTGTGGGCGCCCGTCAGGGGGCGGGTCGGCGGCGGGACGGTCGTCACGGACGCCGGCGACGGCTGGGAGGAGCCGGCCATCGAGCAATACACCGCCCAGTGGTCGGGGTCCCGGATCGTCGTCGGGCGGGAGGGCGAGCACGGCACCGGCGGTCTGCCCCACCCGGTGCGTGTCCGCGGGCTCGGGCCGAACTGAGCGGGGCGGGTGGGTGCCCGGCCCGTCCGTGCCCCTGCGGCCGGCCGGGCCGGTCCGTGGGGTCAGATGTACCGGCCCTCGAACCAGGCCCGCACGGCAAGTGTGTGCAGCGGGAAAGCAAGTTCCTCCGCGCGGCGCAGCAGGTGCCAGCCCTCCGTCTCGTCCGTGGCGTCCGACGGCGGCAGCCCTTCGGCGGGACGTTCCGGAAGCAGGCCGAACAGCAGCAGGTGTCCGTCGGGCGAGCTCATGGCCTCGGCGAGGCGTACGTCCCGGCTCGCCGCGACGATGCCGGTCTCCTCCTGGAGTTCGCGGACGACGGCCTGGCGCCAGTCCTCCCGGTCGTCGATGTAACCGCCGGGCAGGGCCGTGCCTCCGCGTGCGGGGGCGATGGTCCGGGTGATGACGACCAGGGCGGTGCCCTTCGGGTCGTACACGGGCTGGAGGGCGACCGCGACCGGCAGCGGGTTGCGATAGGCGGCGGTGCCGCATGCCGGGCAGGTGCGGGGCCAGCCGGAGACGCCCTCGCCGAAGGGCGTGCCGCAGCTCGAGCAGTGGGAGCCCGGCACGGGATCGGGGCCGGGGGTTTGGGTTCTGGGCACGCGCGGACTGTAACCGATCAGGGCGGGGGCGTCTGCGGGGGGTCGCTCAGCGGTGGCCGGCGAGCGATCTCCGGGACACCGGGAAGTCGAAGTAGGTGTCCGGATGGGCCTCCGGCTTGAAGGTGTAGTGCCACCATTCCTCGGCCAGGTTCACGAAGCCGAGGTCCTCCAGGGTGTTTTTGAGGAGCGATCGGTTGGCCCGCTGTTCGCCCTGTATGCGGGGGTCGAGGGTGTGGCTGAGGGTGTCGAAGCAGTCGTAACCGGTTCCCATGTCGGCGGAGTTGTCGGGGAAGCGCTCGCCTTGGTCCGCGAAGCAGGGTGTGAGGGGTTCTCCGGGGCGGTACGGGCGGGTCGGTGCGGCGGGGAGCCGTACGACGGTGAGGTCCACGGTCGAGCCGCGGCTGTGGCCGGACTTCTCGGCGATGTAACCGTCGGCGAACAGCCGGGACTTGTCGACGTTCGGGTAGAACTCGGCCTTCATCGTCTGGTCGTCGGGGTCCTTGGCCCAGCGTACGAAGTGGTCCACGGCGCGTTGGGGCCGGTAGCAGTCGTACACCTTGAGGGAGTAGCCGCGGGGCAGCAGCTTCCGCTGGGCCTCGTGGAGGGCGCGGGCCGCGGGGCGGGTGAGGATGCACAGCGGTTCCCGGTAGCCGTCGATGCGCTCGCCCACGAAGTTGTGCGGGGTGAAGTAGCGGATCTCCTGGATGATCGTCGGATCCACGCGGCTCAGCGCCACGAAGTCCTTCGGGGCCCTGGGCTCCGGCGTCGCCGGGGCGGGTGCTGCGGGGGCGGTCGCGGCGGTCGTCGCCGTCAGGGCGGCGAGTGCGGTGATCAGAGTGCGTACCGCGGCGGAGAGTTGTGTCATGTCTCCTGCATCTATCAGGAGACGGGGCCGACGGGGAAGCACCCTGCCCTTGTCCGCTCACCCGTGGCACACTTCTGACAACTCGTCAGGAATGCGGGAGCCGTGCACGTTGATCGCGGTGGAGTCGCCCGCCGCGCGGATGGTGGTGCCGGGCCGGGCGGCCCTTGGGGTCACCGTCGCCGAGCCGGCGGTGGGCATGGAGGCGGAGGCCGTCGCCGGTGTGCTCCGCGAGGGTGGGGGGACGACCTGGACGACCTGGACGACCCGGGCGACCCGGACGACCTGGCAGTTCGAACCGACGGAGGCGACCGGGGCCGGGAGGGCGCCGGCGCCGCGGGAGGAGGTCCGGCCGGACCGCCTCGGGTTCAGGTGGTGACGGCCTGCCGGCGCTGCGCCGCCTGTGCCATGGCGTGCTGGACGACACCGATCAGGATCGTCTTGACCGACTCCCGGTCCCGGGCGTCGCCCATCAGGAGCGGTACGTCCGGGTCGAGGTCGAGGGCCCGGCGGATGTCGTCGGCCGGGTACCGTGCGGCTCCCTCGAAGCAGTTGACGCCGACGAGGAACGGTATGGAGCGCCGCTCGAAGTAGTCGATGGCCGCGAAGCAGTCCTCCAGCCGCCGGGTGTCGGCGAGGACGACGGCGCCGAGGGCCCCCTCGGCGAGCTCGTCCCACATGAACCAGAACCGCTCCTGGCCGGGTGTGCCGAAGAGGTACAGCACCAGGTCTTCGCGGAGCGTGATGCGGCCGAAGTCCATGGCCACCGTGGTGGTGTTCTTGGCCTCCACCCCGCTGAGGTCGTCGACCGGGCGCCCCGCCTCGGTGAGCAGTTCCTCGGTGCGCAGCGGCCTGATCTCGCTGACCGCGCCGACGAGCGTGGTCTTGCCCACGCCGAAGCCGCCGGCCACCAGGATCTTGAGCGTGACGGGCTCGACCGGGGGCTTGCCGCGCTCAGAACGCCCGAAGATCATCGTACTTTTCTCCTGCTCGGTGAGGGTCGGGCGGTGGACCGTAGCCGCCACCGCCGGGGGTCTCGATGACCAGTACGTCGCCGGGGCGGACGTCCGCCGAGTCGCTGCCGTCCAGCGCGGTGACGGTGCCGTCCGCGCGGTCGATCCGGTTGGCGCCGGGCGCGCCGGGCGCGCCGCCCGCCATGCCGTACGGGGGGATCCTGCGGTGCTGGGACAGCGTGGAGACGGTCATGGGTTCCAGGAAGCGGATGCGGCGGACCGCGCCGTCCCCGCCGCGCCACCGGCCCGCTCCGCCGCTGCCCGCGCGTACGGTGAACTCGTCGATGCGGACGGGCAGACGCCACTCCAGGACCTCGGGGTCGGTGAGGCGCGAGTTGGTCATGTGGGTCTGTACGACGGACGCGCCGGGAAAGCCCTCTCCCGCGCCCGAGCCGGAGGCGACGGTCTCGTAGTACTGATGGCGGGCGTTGCCGAAGGTGACGTTGTTCATGGTGCCGGAGCCCTCGGCCTGGACACCGAGCGCCGCGTAGAGGGCGCCGGTGATGCTCTGGGAGGTCTCCACGTTGCCCGCGACGACGGCGGCCGGCGGCTGGGGCGCCAGCATGGAGCCGGGCGGCACGATGATCCGCAGGGGCCGCAGACAGCCGTCGTTGAGCGGGATGTCGTCGGCCACCAGGGTGCGGAAGACGTACAGGACGGCCGCGTTGACGACCGAGAAGGGAGCGTTGAAGTTGGTGGGCAACTGCGTTGCGGTGCCCGTGAAGTCGATGGTGGCGGAGCGGTCCGCGCGGTCCACGCGTACGCGCACGCGGATGACGGCTCCGGAGTCGGTCTCGTAGGCGTACTCGCCGTCGTCGAGGGCGTCGATGACGCGGCGCACCGCTTCCTCGGCATTGTCCTGGACGTGCCGCATGTAGGCCTGGACCACGTCGAGGCCGAAGTTCTCGATCATCCGGCCTACCTCGTCGACGCCCTTCTGGTTGGCGGCGATCTGGGCACGCAGGTCGGCGAGGTTGGTCTGCGGGTTGCGGGAGGGGTACCGCGCGTCGGTTAGGAGGCGGTGGGTCTCCTCCTCGCGGAACCGTCCGTTCTCGGTGAGCAGCCAGTTGTCGAAGAGGACGCCTTCCTCGTCGATGGCGCGGCTGTCGGCGGGCATGGAACCCGGGGCGATGCCGCCGATCTCGGCGTGGTGGCCGCGTGAGGCGACGTAGAAGAGAACACTTCGGTCACCCTGTGTGGTGTCGGCGGACCCGGTGCCGAAGACCGGGGTGATCACGGTGACGTCGGGGAGATGGGTGCCGCCGTGGTAGGGGTCGTTCACTGCGTAGGCGTCCCCCGGGCGCATGGTGGAGCCGCGCCGCCGGATGACCTCCTTGACGCCGATGCCCATCGAGCCCAGGTGGACGGGGATGTGAGGGGCGTTGGCCACCAGGTTTCCGTCCGGGTCGAAGAGGGCGCAGGAGAAGTCCAGGCGCTCCTTGATGTTCACGGACTGGGCGGTGGACTCGAGGCGGGCGCCCATCTGTTCGGCGATGGACATGAAGAGGTTGTTGAAGACCTCGAGCAGAACCGGGTCGGCCTCCGGGTCGGATTCCGTGCCGGGATCGGAACTCTGCGTAACCGCGACGCGTTCCATGACCACATGCCCGTCGTCGTTCGGAGCGGCCCGCCAGCCTTCGTCGACGACGGTCGTGGAGCCGGCCTCGGCGATGATCGCCGGTCCCGTGACCGTCCCGCCGGGGGGAAGGTCCTCGCGGCGGTGGAGGGGGACGTCGCGCCAGGTGCCGCCGGTGTGGAGGCGGACGGGACGCGGGGCGGCCGGGCGGCCTTCGTACGGGGCGAGGGCGGAGAGATCGGGGGGTTCGGTGATGCCGGTGGCTTCGACGGAGAGGGCTTCGACGACGACCGGGCGGTCGAGCGTGAAGGAGTACGTGGCGCGGTGACGTTCTTCGAAGGCGCGGCGCATGGCGGTGGGGTCGGTCAGTTCGACGGTGAGGGTGGTGTCGGTGCCGTCGTAGCGGAGCTGGGCCCTGCGGGTGACCTCGATCCGGTCCTCGGGGACGTCCTCGGCGAGGAGTTCGGCGCGGGCCGCCGCTTCCAGGTCGTCGGCGATCCGGTGGACGCCGGGCATCCCGGCGGGCTCCAGGGGCACTTCGGCGGAGCGTTCCCGCATGGCCGTGGTGTCGGCGAGGCCCATACCGAGTGCGGAGAGGACCCCCGCCATGGGCGGCACGAGAACGGTGCGGATACCGAGGGAGTCGGCGACCCTGCACGCGTGCTGTCCGCCCGCACCGCCGAAGGTGGTGAGGGCGTAGCGGGTGACGTCGTGGCCCTTCTGGACGGAGATCCGCTTCACCGCGGCGGCGATGTTGGCGACGGCGATCCGCAGGTAGCCCTCGGCGACCTGCTCCGGGGTGCGGTCGTCGCCGGTCTGTTCGCGGATCTCGCGCGCGAGGCCGGCGAAACGGTCGCGGACGAGGCCGACGTCGAGGGGCTGGTCGCCGTCCGGGCCGAACACCGCCGGGAAGTGGGCGGGCTGGATGCGTCCGAGCATGACGTTGGCGTCGGTGACCGTGAGCGGGCCGCCGGCCCGGTAGCAGGCGGGGCCCGGGGCGGCACCGGCCGAGTCCGGTCCCACGCGGTAGCGGGAGCCGTCGAAGTGGAGGACCGAGCCGCCGCCGGCGGCGACGGTGTGGATGTCCAGCATGGGCGCGCGCAGCCGTACGCCGGAGATCTGTGTGGTGAAGACGCGTTCGTAGTCCCCCGCGAAGTGGGACACGTCGGTGGAGGTGCCGCCCATGTCGAACCCGATGACCTGGTCGAAGCCGGCGAGCTGCGACATCCGGGCCATCCCGACGATGCCGCCGGCCGGCCCGGACAGGACGGCGTCCTTGCCACGGAACTGCGCGGCTTCGGCGAGGCCGCCGTTGGACTGCATGAACATCAGCCGTACGCCGTCGAGTGCGTCGGCCACCTGCCGGACGTAGCGGCGCAGCACGGGCGAGAGGTAGGCGTCGACGACGGCCGTGTCGCCGCGCGGAACGAGCCGCATCAGCGGGCTGACCTCGCTGGACAGCGAGATCTGCGGGAAGCCGATGCGGGCGGCGAGTTCCCCGACCGCCTGTTCGTGGGCGGGGTGGAGGTGGCTGTGCATGCAGACCACGGCGACGGCCCGGATGCCGTCGTCATGAGCCCGGCGCAGCGGCCCGTCGAGGGCGTCCAGGTCGGGGGCGCACAGGACGGTGCCGTCGGCGGCGACGCGTTCGTCCACTTCGACGACCCGTTCGTACAGCAGCTCGGGCAGTTCGATACGGCGGGCGAAGATGGCGGGGCGGTTCTGGTAGGCGATGCGCAGGGCGTCGCGGAAGCCGCGGGTGACGACCAGGAGGGTGCGTTCGCCGGTGCGCTCCAGGAGGGCGTTGGTGGCGACCGTGGTTCCCATGCGTACGGACTCGACGGGATCACGGGAGCCGGCCAGCAGGTCGCGGACACCCGCGACCGCCGCGTCGGCGGCGGGTTCCGCCCCACCGGGAGGACGGCCGGGCCGGTCGAGGGCCGGGTTGTCCGACAGCAGTTTGCGTGTGAGGAGTCGTCCGTCGGGGCGACGGGCGACGATGTCGGTGAAGGTGCCGCCTCGGTCGACCCAGAACTGCCAGCCTGTCACGTCAGTACCCCGCTTCCGCGCCGCTCACAGTGCCCGGAGGCCGTTGATCACGTCGCGCAGAATACTCTCGTCCGGCAGTTCCGCAGGGGGAACGGGCCGGTTCACGTGGACGGATTCGAGGTCGACGAGGTCGCCGACCAGGACGCGCACCACTCCGATCGGAAGGTCGAGTTCCGCCGCGAGTTCGGCGACCGTCTGCGGAGTGTCCCGGCACAGCTCGACGATGTCCACGTGTTCCGGGGAGAGTGTGGGGTCGGTCTCCGGATCGTCCGCGCCGGGCTCGGTGACGACCACCGCGATCAGGTCGAGGCGGTGCTGGGCCGCACTCGAAGTGCGGCCCCGCGTCATGGCATACGGCCGGACGACCGGTCCGGCCTCGTCGTCGAACCAGTGGCTTCTTCCCTCGCCGTCAGCACTCATGTCATCCCACTACCCGCCCGGGGGCAGATCGGTACGCGGTTCGGTTCCCAGATGCGGACCCACCCGCTTCACGAGGAGGGTCATCTCGTAGGCGACCTGCCCGACATCCGAGTCGACGTCGGCGAGAACGGCGAGGCAGCTGCCGTCCCCGGCGGCCGTGACGAACAGGAACGCCTCGTCGAGTTCGACGATGGTCTGGCGGACACTGCCCGCCTCGAAGTGACGGCCCACCCCCTTGGCGAGGCTGTGGAACCCGGAGGCGACGGCAGCCAGATGCTCGCTGTCCTCGCGGGTCAGCTCCCGGGAGGCACCCGTGGCGAGGCCGTCGCCGGAGAGTACGACGGCCTTTCGGATACTGGCGACGCGCGCCACCAGGTCGTCGAGGAGCCAGTTGAGCTCCCCCTTGCCGTCGTCGGCGTGGCCGGTCGTGTGCGGTGCGGTCATCGACCGTCCCCCTTAGTCATTCCTGGTCGTTCCTTGTGGTGCTGCCCCGCCGGGGGCCTCGTCGCCCGCGGCGTTCTCCTCGCGGCCGCGCTGCCAGCCGCGCTGGAGCGAGGCCATGCGGCTGCGGACTTCCTCCGCGTCCCGTTCGACGGGCTGGGATCTTTCCTCGTCCCGTCGTGGCACGCTCCGTTTGAGCTGGGGGGCGAGGCTGGCCTGCCGTACGCGCCGGGGCAGCGATGCGGTGTCGGCCGGGCCGGCGCCCGTGCTCTGCGGGGTGCTGCCGGAGTCCGGCTCCGCCGCCGGGCCCGCCGCGGAGGGTTCCCGGCGGGCGTCCGGCGCGCTCGTGGGGTGTCCGGAGCCGCCCTGTGGGTCGCCTGCGGCCGGGGCGGGTGGGCCGTCGTCCCGGGCGGAGCCGTGGGGCGCCTGGTTCGCGGGCCGCTCGTCGGCGCGTGCGCCGATCCGGGGACGGGAGGCCGCGCCCCGCCGGCGGGCGGGCAGGGGCGGCGGTTTCTCCCCGTCGGGTGGTCCCGGATCCCGGTCCGGGGAGGGTTTCCCGCCCCGGCGGCGGGTCGGCAGCACGGGCGCCGGTTCCTGTTCCGGGCGGGCGGACGACGTACCGGTGTCCTGGTCCGGCCGCTCCCGGCGGGCGTGCTCGTCGCCGACAGGACGCCCGTGCGAGCTGACCAGCTTCGGCGTTCCCCTGCGGGGCGCCGGGACCGGGGCGTCCGTCCGGCCGTGCGTGTCCGGGTCCGGCCCGTCAGCGTTGCCCTTACCGACGCCGGTGGCCGGTGGGTGGGACTCTCGGCGGCGGCCCGGCCGCTCGTCCTTGGTGCGGGACGGGGGCCGGCGGTGACCGAACAGGCCGCCACGCTCGTCGTCCTCGTCCCCCGGCGTGCCCGGGTAGTCGTCGAGTGCGTCCAGGTCGACAGGCGCCTCGAGTTCGACCGGACCGTTCAGGAGCGAGGCCGGCAGTCCGGGCAGTTGGACGGGCACCTGGGAGAGCGCGAGACGGCGGCTGTCCTCCGGCTCGCCGTCCTTGGCGCGCCGGGGCCGGTCGAGGCGGAAGCCGACGCCGTTGGTGTCCGGGACGTCGTCGGTGAGGAGCACGTCCGGGATGAAGACGACCGCGGTGGTGCCGCCGTAGGGAGACGGCTGCAGGGAGACCCGGACGTTCTGCCGCTGTGCGAGACGGCTGACCACGAACAGTCCGAGGCGGTCGGTGTCGGAGAGTTCGAACTCCGGTGTCTCGGCGAGCCGCAGGTTGGCGTCGAGCAGCGCCTCGGCGGCCATGCCGAGACCTCGGTCGTGGATCTCCAGGGTGAAGCCGTTGGCGACGCGCTCCCCCAGGACCTGGACGGCGGTGTGCGGCGGGGAGAACACCGTGGCGTTCTCCAGGAGTTCGGCCACCAGGTGGGTCAGGTCGGCGACGGCGGGGCCGGTGACGGCGACCCGCGGCAGCCGGCGGACCTCGATGCGCTCGTAGTCCTCGACCTCGGCGACGGCCGCGCGCACGACGTCCATGAGCTGGACGGGTTTGCGCCACTGCCGGGAGGGTGCGGCACCGGAGAGGATCACCAGACCCTCGGCGTGTCTGCGCATGCGGGTGGTGAGGTGGTCGAGGCGGAAGAGGTCGGCGAGTTCCTCGGTGTCGTCGGTCCTGCGCTCCATGGTGTCCAGGAGGGTGAGTTGTTTGTGCAGCAGGACCTGGCTGCGACGGGCGAGGTTGACGAAGACCTCCGAGACCCCGGAGCGCAGTTCGGACTGTTTGACGGCCGCCTCCACGGCGGCGCGCTGCAGGGTGTTGAGGGCCTGGCCGACCTCGCCGAGCTCGTTCCTGTCGTACTCCAGGCGCGGGACCTCGGTCTCGACGTCCACCTGTTCACCCGCCGAGAGGCGGCGCATCACGCTGGGCAGTCGCACACCGGACGCCTCGTGGGCCTCCAGGCGCAGCTGCCGCAGGTCACGGATGAGGCCGCGGCCGACGCGCACGGACAGGAAGAGCGAGACGAGCAGGGCGATCAGGCCGAGGAGGCCGGCGAGGACGGCCTGGGTGATGACGCCCATGGCGACGGGCCGGACGCGGTCCTGGTAACGGTCGGTGGCCTGGTCGTTGAGGGTGCCGAGCTCCTCGAGCACATGGCCGGCTGCGGTGTCCCAGCTCCTCGCGGTGATGCCGCGGGGCGGTCCGGTGCCGGAGGAGAGGGCCGCCTCCTCGGCCACCCGCAGCGGCGCGGACGCCGCGTTCTTCCAGAAGCTCTCGTAGCGGTCCCGTTCCGCCGCGGGCAGCTGCGGCAGACCGGCGTCGTACAGCAGCGTGCGCTGGGCCACGAAGTCGGAGATGTCCCGGGCCTCGGAGCGGGACAGCGCGCCGACGATGAGGGCGGAGCCGAGCAGGGCGTCCTCGCGGGCGAGGAGTTCACGGGCACGGGCGAGACTGACGAGGGCGCGGTACTGCTTGTCCAGCCCGACGTCGTCGACCACGTGCAGACCGGCCAACAGGGTGTAGCACGGGTCGACCAGTTGGTTGTAGAGGTCGAGGGCCTGAGAGCGGTCGACGGTGCCGTCCTCGACACTGCGGCGCAGGGACTCGATGCCGTCGAGGGAGTCCAGTACCGCGCTCAGCGCTTCGGTGTCCTGGCCCATCGCGTCGCGCACATCGGGATTCGCCGCGTTCTCCCGGACGCTGCTGACGGCCTTGTCTGTGGCGGCGCGGCTGCGGCGGAGTGCGGCGAGCCCGTTGGAGGCACGCGGGTCGGCAAGATGGACCAGGGTCTGGCGGCGCTCCTGCTGGAGGACACGGACGGTGTCCTCAACGGGGTAACCGACCTCTTCCATCACCGACGACACATCGAACAGATGGCTTGCCTCACGGCCCGTCAGCAGGGTGGTGAAGGCCCAGATCGTCGTCAGGGACACCAGCGGCACGAGAAGCAGCGCCACGATCTTCCGGCGGATGGACTTCCCGCGAAAGCGCATGGCCTCCCCCAGCTCGGCCCCCGGGAGGGCCGGGGGCACACATGTGCATCAACAAACGGCGCGAGCCTACTACCGCGCCACGGCCAACTCGAAGAGCTCTCCGGAATCCGAACTTCCGCACTGACGGCGAGACATGGTGAGTTGTCCGGACATTGGGGGAGATTGACTCCCGGTTCGCAGAGGAGGCCCGCGGAATGAGCCGCGGCACCCGCGAGTAGGATTTGGCCGATTCCTTTCCTTACTCGGGAATCTTTGTGACGCGCCCTTCGTCCTTCTCTGTGGGTGATGGGGGCGGAATCGGCCACAGGAGCCACGTCCCGTATCCGGGCGGCGTAAATCAGTGCAAGCCGGGCAGTCGTTGGGGAACCGGGTTCGTGGACCCGGAAAGGCGGTCTGCCGGCGGTGGGGAGTGACACATTGATGGGCACGGCGGAGCGATACAGGTCGCCCCAGGGCGACTTGGTGGCGCGGGTGGTGGAGCGGCCGGACAGCGGGACTCCGGACCGCGGCGCGCCCGCGGCCGGGAGGGGCGCGGCCGGCGCCCAGGACCTTCCCACGACCAGGACTGACGAGGTGTCGGCGAGCGTGACCGGGACAGGGGACGGTGAGGACCGGGCCGGGACTGCCGCGGGCATCGCAGGATCCGGGGCACCGGCCACCAGGAAGACCGGTGGGAGCCACGGCACGGGGGACGAGGCCCACCGGCAGGTGAACCACCGGCCGTTGTGGGCCGAGGAGCCCGCGCGGCGGCGCCGGCTGCCGGATCCGGTGCGTACGTCGGCCGTGCGGGCGGTCATCATCGTCGCGGTCACGCTGATTCAGGCCATGGTGGCCTTCCTGTGCACGCTCGCCGGTTCATGGCTCGCGTTCCCCATGGTGATCAGCAGCGTCGTCAGCACCATCCTGGCCACCTGGGGCGTCCTCGACGTGTGGGTGACCCGCCAGGTCTGGAACCAGCGCAACGGCGTGGTGTCCGCACCCAGCAGCACCGCCCGTGCCCTGCGGCGCGAACGGCGTCGTGCCCGCCGGCAGGAGCGGTCCGCGCAGCGTGCGCAGGCGCGAATACGCCGGCAGGGCGGCGGGACCGGTCAGCTGTCCCACCCCTGATCCGGACGCTCCGCCGCCCTGCGGTACACGCGGGCAGGGCCCGGGTCCCGCTCGTCGGGGCCGGGGCCCGGGGCGCCGAGGAGAGGCTGCCTGGTCAACCGTTCGCCGGGGTCGGCCTCTTGAACATCCGGGTGGCCGTGATCTCGCTGTGCACGGCTTCCTCTCCGGAGGTCTCCCGCGGCAGGCCCGGCCTCAAGTGCTCCTCGACACTGATGTACTTGAGGCCCGCTCGCAGGTCGGCGTCGTTGCGCAGACGGATGACCAGGGGGAACTCCGCGAGTGCCGTCGTGTCGAACAGGCCGGTGGTGTAGAGGAGCTGCACGCCGAGCGCGTCGGCCACGGCCCTCTGGAGCTCCAGCAGGTAGGTGGCGTTGGCGCGGCCGATGGGGTTGTCGAGGAACAGGGTGCCCGCGTGCCGGTGCCGGTCGCGGCCCCGGTCGTTGGAGCGCAGGGCTGCCATCGTGCAGTACAGGGCGATGGCGGCGGTGAGCAGCTGCCCTCCGGAGAACACGTCGCCCATCTGTCCGACGGGAACCCGCTCGGCGCGCAGCACGGCGTCCGGCTTGAGGATCTCGACGGCGATGCCCTTCGGCCGGAGGGCGGCGGCGACTCCGCGCAACAGCAGGGAGATGCCGTCGCGGCGCAGGTCGGAGTTCTTGCGGAGGGCTGCGCGGGTCGCCTCGTCGACGACCTCGCCGAGCCGTTCGGTGAGGGTCGCCTGGTCGGGTTCCTCGAAGCGGATACGCAGGAATTCCTGCCCCGACCACTCGCCGAGTCCTTCGGGCAGCCGCGACAGGCGCTGGGCGGAGCGCAGAGTGGCGAGGGCCGATTCGACGAGCCCTCGGAGCCGGTCCACGATCGAGTCGCGGTTGCGTTCCAGCTGTTCCAGTTCGTCGGTGAGCACCCGGAGCCGGGGCGCGAAGGCGTCCGCCCACTTCTGGGCGTGCTCGGGCAGTGCCGAGGCGGGCAGCTCGCGGATCTGCTGCCGGGCGGGGGTGCGGACCTGCTCGTAGCGTGTGGAGTTGGCGTGCCGGACAAGGATGTCGCTGGCCTCGCGCACCGTGGATTCGGCGGCGGACAGGTCGGCGGCGCAGCCGCGGAGCGACCTGCGGGCCTCCGCGGCGGACCGGCGGGCCTCCTCCGGACTGCCGGGGTAGGGCTCGGGCTGCTCCGGTTCCTCCTCGGAGGTGTGTTCCCGCAGCAGGTCGCGGAGCATGGCGGCGATCTCGTCGAAGCCTTCGGCCGCGTCCTCGGCGCCGCGGTGCGCGGCGAGGAGATCGCCGTGGACCTCCCTGGCGCTGTCCAGCTCCTCCGTCCGGGAGGCCAGTTCGGCCGTGGCGGTGCGCGACAGCGCCTGGGCGTGCTCGGCGTCGCGCGGCACCATTTCCCCGGGGAGCGCGGTGTGCTGCCCGCCGTCCTCGGGCGCCAGCCGCTCGGCCTCACCGCGCAGCCGCCCGAGCTGCTCGCTCGCGCTCGACATCCGGGTCTCCAGGAGCTGCACCAGTTCCTCGGCGCGGGCTGCGGCGGCCTGCCGGCTGGGACCGTCCGAGCCGTCGGGTGACTCGAGCAGCTGCTCCGCGCGGTTGCGGACCTTGTTGCTCAGCCGGTCCAGCTCCGCGCGGGCCGCGCTCTCGTCGCTCTCCGCGCGGGCCTGCTCGGCGCGCAGGTCGGCGCCGACGCCGACCTTCTCGTACACCTGGGAGGCGGCACGGTACGCCTCCCGCAGAGCGGGCAGGGAGATCTGCGACGGTTCGGTGCCCGCCCCGGCCGCGTCGTCGGGTACGTCGTCGGGGGCGCCCGCGATCTCGGAGCGCTCGGCGCGCAGCGCACGCGCGGTGCGCCGGGCGTCGTCGGCTGCCCGCTGCGCGCCGCGCCGGTCCTCGTCGGCGGTCCGCGCGCGCTCCAGGCAGGCCTGGGCGCGGGCCTCGGCCTCGGCGGCGTCGTCGGCCAGTTCGCGCAGTTTGGCCTGCCAGCCTGCCCGTTCGCGGAGCCGGAAGGCGAGTCCCGCGAGGGCGTCGGCGGCGCGCCGGGCCTTCTGCGCGGTCTCCTGGAGCTCGTCACGCACCCGGGCGGCCTCGGCCGCGGCCTCCTCGGCCTCCGCCCGCACGGCGCGTGCCTCGGCCAGCTCCGCCTCGGACTCCTCCGCGAAGGCGCGGGCGTCGTGCGCCGCGCGGGCCAGTTCGGTGAGCCGGCCGGGCGGGCAGCCGGTGCGCCAGGAGGTGAGCCGTGCGGTCAGCTCGCGGTCCTTGGCGAGCCGTGCCGCGAGCGCCCGGATCTCCTCGTCGCGTGCGGTCGCACGGGCGCGCAGCGTCTGCCGTTCCTCGTCGGCGGCGTGTTCGTCGTGCATGGCCGGGTTCGGCGGTACCAGGAAGACGTCGCCGGTGTCCGCGCCCGATGCCGGGGCCGGCGCGAGGAGGGCGGCAGCCGTGCCGACGGCGACGGCGGAGCGGGGCAGCAGGGCGGCGTCGCTCAGGGCCGCGCGGGCGCGGGTGTGGGAGTCCGGGTCGGTGATGACGACGCCGTCGACCAGTTCGGGGCGGGCGGCCAGCACGCGCGCGTGGTCGGCGGGGTCGACGGCCTGGGCGAGGTAGCGCCAGCCGGGCAGGGCGGGAATGCCGTGCTCGCCGAGGAACTCGACCGTGGCCAGCACGTCCGGTCCCGGCGGCAGCAGCCCGCCGTCGCCGAGGGCGCCGAGGATGCGGGCGTCGTCGGCGGCGGCGGTGCGCAGTTCGAACAGCTGGCGTTCGGCGGAGGTGACCGCCTCCTCGAGCAGTTCGCGCAGGTCGTCGGCGAAGCGGTCCAGTTCCGTGGCGGTGAGGGCGCCTTCGGTGACGGGGCCGTCGCCCGGTGCGGCGTCCGTGTCGGGGCGGGGCCGCGGAACGGAGGGACGGGACTTCGTTCCGGGCAGACCGAGGAGTTCGGCCGGCCGTTCCTCCGCGGCGAGGGCCTGTGCGGTGCGCAGCTCGCCCTCGTGGGCGCGGCCGGCCGCCGTGGCCGCGTCCGCCGCGCGGGCGGCGGTGAGTTCCGCACGGGCCTCGACGGCGGCGGCTTCGCGCGCGTGCTCGGTCGCCCGTTGGGACGTCTCGCGGGCCGCGTCCCAGGCGGTGACCGCGCTCTTCTCCGCGTCGCTGGCCGCGAGCGCGGCGCGGGCCGGGTCGGCGTCGGGGGCGCTGTCGTCGAGCCAGCCGGCCCGGACGGCCTCCGTGGTCTCCTGCTCGACCTCGGCGAGCCGCTGCCTGAGGTGGCCGATCTCGCTGCGGGCGCGCTGTGTCTCGGTGGCGGCGGCGGTGGCGTCGCGGTGGGCGGTGTCGCTGACCTCCTGGAGGGCGGCGGACCGCTCCTCCTCCTCGTTGGCGAGGTTCTCGGCGTTCCGCGCGGCCGTGTGCAGGGCGCGTACGAGGTCGACGGCGGCCTTGGCACGGGCGGCGAGCGCGGGCGCCGCGTCCCGCTCGGCCTCCTGGATCACGGCGGAGACCCTGGCGACCCTGTCGGCGGCGGCACGGTGGCGCAGCGCCGCCTCGGCGGCCTGCCAGGCCGCGTACAGGGTGCGGGCGTCGGCGAGTTCGCGCTTCTGTGCGGCGGCGGACTTCTCGGCCGCTGCCAGCGCCAGGGAGGCGTGCCGGTAGGCGATCTCCGCGGAGATCTGTGCGCTGTGCTCGCGGGCCGCCCCGGCGCGGGTGACGGCGTCGGCGGCGGCGGTGACCCGGTGGGCGAGGTCGGCGGCGCGGACGCGTTCCTGGCGGCCGCGCGCGGAGAGCCTGCGGGCCAGGGTGCGGGTGCGTCGCTCGGCCGCGGTGTGGATCTCCCGTGCCCGGGTACGGGCGCCGGTGGCTTCGACGATCCGGCCGAGCAGTTCGACGGACCCGGCGGTGAAGTCCCGCTCGGCGATCAGCTCGGCGCGCCGGCCCAGCTTGCTGCCGAAGCCGCCGACCAGGTCGGCGAGTCCGTCGGTGTCACGGGTGTCGGTGACGGCGCGCAGCAGCAGGTCGGTGAAGTCGGAGTCCTTCTTGACCGCGAAGAGGCCGGCGGCCTCGCCCTCGTCGGCGTTCATCTCCCGCTGGTAGCGGAAGAGTTCGGGGTCGAGTCCCAGGTCGCCGAGGTGCTCGGTCCAGCGCTCGTGGGTCTCCTCCCAGTGCACCTCCAGGTGCGGGTACGTCTTGCCCGCCTCGGTGAGCGCGTCCCGGAAGCCCTTCATGGTGCGGCGGCGGCCCCGCGCGCCCGACTGGCCGTCGGCGGGCGGCCGTACGGCGGTGGCCTCGGCGACGGGAAGGTTGTCCAGGCTGAGCCCCGGACCGGGGCGCAGCGAGTACCAGGCCTCGGCGAACTTCCTCGGGTCGTTGGAGACCTGGCGTCCACGCCATTCGCTGACCTTGCCGACGACGACGCACTCGCCGGTCAGCACGTGCTGCCATTCCAGGGCCACATGGCCGCAGTCGTCGGCCAGCAGGAACTTGCGCAGCACGCCGGAACTGGCGCCGCCGAGGGTGTTGCGGTGGCCCGGGAGCATCACGGAGAAGATCAGTTTCAGCAGGACGGACTTGCCGCCGCCGTTCTCCAGGAAGAGCACCCCGGCGGGTGCGGGGCGGCGGGGCGGGCCGACGGGCTCCTCCGCAAAGAACTCCGCCTGCGTCGGCGCGGGTTGCGGCACGGTCTCGCCGACACCGCGCAGGTCAAGCACGGTGTCGGCGTAGCGCGCACCGGCGGGCCCGATGGAGTAGAGGCGGACCCGGGACAGCTCGTACATGGCGGACTCTCGAAGTCTTCGGCAGGTCGGGGTGGTTCGGGACGACAGGGAGGGGCGGGGAGGGGGACGCGGACGGGACAGCGGGTTCGGACGGCGGTCGTAGGGCGGCAGCCGTGGGACAGCGGCGGTGCTGGAGCGGCTCAGGTGGAGTGGAAGGGCAGACCGGCGTCGGCCACCAGGTCCAGGTCCTCTCCGCTGTCCGCGGGCAGCAGGGTCGGGGTGCCGTCGGTGACCGGGACGACGCCCAGCTCCAGCAGTTCGGCCAGGGCCGCACTGCCGGCCAGGTCGCGCACCTGGAGCTGGTAGCGGGCCGTTGTGCGGTAGGTGCCGCCGTTGTCGTCGCCGGTGCGTTGCAGGAAGCCGGAGTCGGTGAGGAAGGTGACGGCCTTGGCGACGATGCCGGTGGTCGAGCCCGCGAGCCTGCGGGCGTCCTTGGTGGCGCCGGTCGCGCTGCGTCTCGTCCAGACCCGCCAGGCCGTCTCCAGCCCGGGGGCGTCACTGGCCGGGTCGGTGTTCTCACCCTGTTCCGCGGCCCGCTCCTCGAACCGGTGGCAGGTCTGGCGCACGAAGGCGTCGACGCCGTTGACGGTGACCCGCCCGATGTAGCCGTCGTCGGCGAGGTCCTCGGGGCGAGGGAACGCCATGACGGCGACGGCGAGGTGCGCGAGCCCGTGCAGGAACCTGTCTCCGCCGTCGGCGGAGGTACGCCGCGCGTAGTCGCCCATACGGACGGCGAACACCGAGTCCTCGGCGGCGGTCACGGCCATTCCGGCACGCGGGGACACCTCCAGGACGATCAGTCCGAGGCCGGTGGCCACGGCGTCGGCGAGCCGCGCGAACGGCGGGTCCTCACGGTAGCGGCGCAGCAGGTCCGCGTACTCCTGGTCGCGGGCCGGCTGGAGCTTGGGCTGGAGGCCGAAAGCGACGAGCCGCGCCGCGTCGGCGGCGTCGGCGGGGGTGACGGCGCCGCTCGCCGGTGCGACGGCGGGCTCCGCCTCGCTCCACTCGGCATACTCGGTCACGGACACGGTTCCTCCTCGCACGGGACGACGACGGGGGCGGCAGGGACGACGGGCAGGGCGGTGACGGCGCCGCGGGCAGCGCGGAGCGTACGGGCAATGGGGGCAGTGGGGGCAGTGGGGGCAGTGCGGGCAGTGCGGGCAGTGCGGGCAGTGCAAACGGCTGCCCCGGGGCCACCGGCCGCGGCCGGCTCCCGGGCCCCCGGCGAAAGGCTCCTCACGCCGCCTCCGTCCGGTCCGCCGCCATCCCCGCCGCGTCCAGCAGGGCCGTGCCGACGATGAGGTCGGCGCCGCCGAACTCGGGGTCGTGCAGCTCGACCCCGTCGTCCACCGCGAAGAGCAGCCGCCGCTCGCCCTGGCGGTAGGCGGTGCCCACCGGGGGGCTGGCCGCATGGACCGCCAGCAGTGCCACCAGGTACGGCAGTTCGGGGTCCTGACGGCGTGCCTCCGCGAGCAGTCCGGACAGCCGGCGGGGCGCGTCGGCCGGCAGTTCCAGCAGCGCGGTCGCGGTCGCCAGCTGCTCCTCGGTGAAGCGGCTGTCGTCCGGTGTGGCGATCAGGTCGGGGTCCGGCATCTCGGCGCCCAGGTGCTCCCGCTCCACCGGCGGGGTCAGCAGGATGTCGACGAGGTCGGCGACCCGGACGGAGACCGGTGTACGCAGTCCGGTGCCGCGGGCGAAGAAAGTGTCGGTGACCCGGACCGCCTGCTCCAGGGGGAGAGGGAGCAGCGGCGCCAGGAGGTGTCCGTAGAGGTCCGTGCCCGAGGACGAAGCGGGGGTGGCGAAGGCCTGCCGGTCCTGTTCGGCACGGAACAGCGGGCCGGCCTCCAGCAGCCGGGACTGCAGCTGGGTGTGCCTGCGGATGCAGTCCTTGACGATGTCCACCAGCTCGGCGGCCCTGCGCTTGTGCTCCGGTTCCTCCGACTCGTCGCGGGCCTTGCGGATGTTGGTGAGGATCGCGTTCTCGTGGCGGTACCGGTCCGCGACGTGGTCCAGGGCTTCGGCGATCATGTCCGGGACCGCGGTGAGCCAGTCCACCGCGCGCACGTTGCGCCGGGTGGCGTCCAGGGCCCGGCGCAGGGATTCGGAGTACTGCACGGTCCGATAGCGGGCCTGCTCGGCGGCGAGCTGGGCGTCGGCGAGCCTGCCCCGGCTGATGAGCACCTCGAGCTTGACCTCGGCGGCGATCTGGGCGCTGGTGACGTCGGTGTCCAGGGCGCCGACCAGGACGTTGACCGCCTCGTCCGTGGTGCGGAGGTAGACGGTGCCGCCGGGGCCGGGGACCTCCTCGATCAGCTTGAAGTCGTAGTCGCGGCGGACGTAGGCGCCGTCCGCGCCGAACACGCCGTACACCGCCCGGAAGCCGCGGTCGACGCTGCCGACGTTGATCAGGTTCTCCAGGACCCAGCGGGCCACCCGCTCGTGCTCACCGGCGGGTCGGCTCGGGGCCTGGGCGGCGATGCGCGGGACGAGCCGGGCCGCTATCTGGTCGTGGTCGGCGCCCGTGTCGAAGTCCATGTTCAGCGTCACCAGGTCGATGGCCGCCAGCGCGATCTCCGCCATGCCGTACACCGAGTACTCGCCGGCCAGGTTGGCCTTGCGCGCGTCGAGGTCGTGCAACGGCGCGGTGCAGGCGAGCGCGCGCAGCCGCCGGGCCAGCCCCTCGTCGGCCGCCGGGCCCGGCGCGGGCCGCGGCCCCGCGCTGAGCTGGGGCGGAGCACTGTCCGTCGATGCTGGTGAAGTCACGGTGCACAGACTAGGTCCTCGATCTGACAACGACCCAAACGAGGCAGATGCGTCACGGTGTCGCGGTTGTCACACGTCCCGTTCCTCCTCCCTCGTCCCGCACCGGTGCGCCTCCGCTTCACTGCGGCAGGGCACCGCTGAACCCCTGGAAGGCGCCCGGCCGCTGCGCCCCGCCGACAGCGCGGCCGGTACCGCCATCCGCCGTCGGTGCGACGCCCCCACACCCTCGGTCAGCGAGTCCCCGGGGGCCATGAAGCGCACGGGTCTCCCTGCGGGTCTCACAGCGCACCTCCCGGCAGCACCGCGGGCGCGGCCCGGCCCGGCGCCACCCCCTCCCGCGCGCCTTCCCCCGCGCTTCCCCTCGCGTCGTCGTCCCGTACGGCCGCCTGTCGCGGGGCCTCGTGGGCGTCGAGGAACGCCGTCACCGCCGCCGCCCACCCGAAGCGTTCCGCACGCGTGCGTGCCCCCTCCCGCCGCTCCGTCTCCGGCCGCCCCAGCAGGAGTTCGACGGCGTCCGCGAACGACTCCCCCCGGTCCGCCGCGGTCGCCCCGGAGGAGCCGATCACCTCCGGCAGCGCGGACGAGGCACTCGCCACCACGGGCGTGCCGCAGGCCATCGCCTCCAGCGCGGCGAGTCCGAAGGTCTCCGCGGGTCCCGGCGCCAGACACACGTCGGCGGAAGCCTGGAGGGCGCCGAGGAACGTCCGGTCGAGGACGTGGCCCAGGAAGACGACGGGCAGTCCGCGTTCCCGCGCGCGCTGTTCGAGCCGCGTCCGCAGCGGCCCGTCACCGGCCACCACCAGCACCGCCTGCCGTCCGCGCCGTCGCAGCGCCTCGAGCGCGTCCAGCGCCGTACCGGGCCGCTTCTCCACGGACAGCCGGGTGCAGGTCACCAGCAGTGTCTCCGCCGCGCGCGCGTAGCCGGCCCGCACGGAGGGGTCGCGCAGCGCGGGACGCCGCTCCGTCAGGTCGACGCCGAGCGGCGCCCGTACGACGTTGCGGGCCCCGATCCGGGCGAACTCCCGCTCGGCGAACTCGGTGGTGCACACCACGCGCGCGTACGTGTGGGCGGTACGGATGTTGAGGGCGTCGGCGGTGCGCCGCGCGGCCCCCTCGGGCATCCCCCAGGTGCGCAGCACGCCGTCAACGGTCTCGTGGGAGACCATGACCGCCGGCACCCGGGCCCGCCGCGCCCACCTCCCGGTCCAGCGCAGGGTCGTACGGTCGGACACCTCGAGCCGGTCGGGAGCCAGGTCCTCGAGCAGGGCGGTCAGCCGCCGCTTGTCGGTGAGGACGCGGTAGCCGCCGGTGCCGGGCAGCAGTGGTCCCGGCAGGGTGATCACCCGCCCCTGTTCGGTCTCCCGGTCGCCCGCCCGGTCGCCGGGGACGACGAGTACGGACTCGTGCCCCGCCGCCCGGTAGCCCTTGCCGAGCTCCCGCAGCGCGGTGCGCAGTCCGCCGGAGGCCGGTGCGACGAAGTTCGCGAGCCGTACGATCCGCAGCGGACCTCCGGTCCCCCGCGCGCCGTCCGCCGCTGTCAGAGCTGCGGCGGCGGACGGCGCACCGGTCGGCGGAGCGCCCGTTCCCGCGGTCCCGTTCATGCCGCCACCGCCGTCCGGCGCCCGGTCAGCACGTCCTCGTAGTGGCCGATCAGCCGGTCCCCGACGGCGGCCCAGGTACGTCCCTCGACCATCGCGCGCCCCGCCGCCCCGTAGGAGGTCCGCAGTCCGGGGTCGGCGGCCAGGGACCGGACCGCGTCCCGCACGGCGGCGGCGTCGCGCGGCGGCACCAGGTACCCGGTGCGCCCGTGGACCACCAGGTCCAGCGGGCCGCCCACGGCGGGCGCGACCACGGGGATGCCGCTCGCCATGGCCTCCTGCACGGTCTGGCAGAAGGTCTCGAAGGGGCCCGTGTGGGCGAAGACGTCCAGCGAGGCGAAGATGCGGGCGAGTTCGTCGCCGGTGCGGCGCCCCAGGAAGACTGCGCCGGGCATGGCCCGTTCCAGGTTCGGCCTGCTCGGTCCGTCGCCCACGACGAGCACCCGTACTCCGGGCAGGGTGCTCGCCCCGGCCAGCAGCTCGACCTGCTTCTCGGGGGCGAGCCGGCCGACGTAGCCGACGATCAGCTCGCCGTTCGGGGCGAGTTCCCGGCGCAGCGCCTCGTCGCGCAGGCCGGGTCGGAAGCGGACCGTGTCCACGCCGCGCGGCCACAGTCCGACCCTGGGGACGCCGTGCGCCCGGAGGTCGTTGCGTGCGGCGCCGGACGGGGCGAGGGTGAGGTCGGCGGCCGAGTGCACGGACCTGATGCGGCGCCAGGCCGCGGCCTCTCCGGCGCCCATGTACGTGCGGGCGTACCCGGCGAGGTCGGTCTGGTAGACGGCGACGGCGGGCAGTCCGAGGCGCGAGGCCGCCGCCATGCCCCGCACCCCGAGCACGAAGGGGCCGGCCAGGTGGACGAGGTCGGCCCAGTGCCCGGCGATCGCCGCGGTGACGCGTCGGCTGGGGAGAGCGACGCGGACCTGCGGATAGCCCGGGAGCGGAAGGGAGGGGATCCGGACGACGGGGCAGGGAGCCCGGTCGTCGGACTCGTCGCCCGCGGTGGCCGGGGCGACGACGACGGGGACGTGACCGCGGTCGACGAGGTGCCGGGCGGTCTGGAGCGCGCAGTGAGCCACGCCGTTCACATCGGGGGGAAAGGATTCGGTCACGATGACGACTCGCATACGGGTGTTCTCGCCGCGCCGGACGTGGCCACGTCAACGTGGATCTTTCCGGCGGGGGAACGTCCCGTGAGCGTTGCCTCGCGCACCCACGCGGGCCGAACGCCGTCCATACGCGCCTGACCCGCGGGTCGTCCCTTGTTCACACCGCGCGCGCCCGGACGGTCACACGACGCTCTCCCCTGGACCGATCCGGCTGCGTACGGCGGTCTGCACCTCGGCTTCCTCCGCCGGGTCGGCGGCGAGCCTGCGCAGACGCTCGACGACCCGGGTGTCACCGGTCTCGGCGTGCCGCGCGGCGATCTCCCGGGTGGACTCCTCGCAGTCCCAGAGGCACTCGACGGCGAAGCCGCTGCCGTAGGAGGGGTCGGTGGCGGCGAGGGCGCGGGCGGCCCGGCCGCGCAGGTGGGAGGAGGCGGTCTCGCGGTAGATGTGGCGGAGTACGGGAGCGGCGCAGGCGATGCCCAGCCGTCCGGCGCCGTCGACGAGGGTCCACAGGGTCGGCGCGTCGGGGCCCTCGCCCCGCACCGCCTCGCGCAGGGCGGCAAGGACCAGGTCGCGGTCCTGGACACCGCCCCGGCAGGCGAGGACGCGGCCGGCGGCGGCGCCCAGGGCGTCGGGCCGGCCGGCCCAGCGGCGCGCGCGGTCGACGGCGGCGAGGCTCCGCATCCGTTCGAAGGCGTCGAGGGCGGCTTCCACGACGGGCGCCGGCCCGGTGGCCACGGCGCGCTCGATCAGGGCGAGGGCATCCGGATCGTTGCTGTCGGCGAGGTAGCGCAGAGCGGTGCAGCGGGCGCCCTCCGTGCCGTCCTCGGCGGCACGGAGAATCTCGGACCGGTCCTCGGGGCCGGCCACGGCGGCGAGGCAGCGGGCGGCCGGGACATGCAGGGCGGCGCCGCGCTCGTTTCCTTGCTGGGCCCATGCGAACACGGCCTGCACGCTCCACCCGGGGCGGGGCCCGGTGGGGCGCATCTGCCGCTGCCAGCGGTCGAAGCAGCCGGCCTCCTGGGCGGCCCGCACGCGCGTGGCGACGGATTCGCGCGGATCGTCGGCCCACAGGCGCCAGGGGCGTGGTTCGAAGGCGTCGCGGACGGTGGCGGCCAGTTCGGCCTCGCCCTCGGGGTCGGTGGCGAACCGCGCGAGCACGGGGGCGGCGAGGGCGCGCAGGCCCGCGTCGTCGTCCCGGAGGGCCAGTTCGTCCAGGGCCCAGGCCCAGTTGGCGCCCTGGGCCGCGTACCTGCGCAACAGGGCGAGCGCGTCCCGCCTGCCGTAGGAGGCCAGATGTCCGAGCACGGCGAGGCTGAGGCCGGTGCGTGACTCGTCGGTGTCGAGGACGTCCTCGGCACCGACGAGGTGGGCCTCGATGGCGTCCAGTTCGCCGTGCAGGTCGAGGTAGAGGCGGGCGTAGTAGAGGGAGCGGTTCTCCACCTGCCAGTCGTGGCGCGGGTCGTGGAGCACGCAGTGGTTCAGGGCCTCGAGCGTTTCGGAGCGCGGGGCGGTGAGCGCGTGCAGCGTGCCGTCGCCGCGACCCCGCTGGAGCAGGCCGAGCAGCGTACCGCTGGGCGCTATGACCGGATCGAACATGGGAAACAGCCTCACATCAAGCGTCGACGCAACCGGGGACCTGCATTACCTGGCCGCGTGCCAACACGTCGGGGCGCCCGCCGTTTCCTGCTTGCTGTAGACCATCTTCCTCTGCCTCTCGTCGGTGGCCCGTGCGGGCCGCGTCACGGCCCGCGTGGTGCGGCAACATCTGCCCAGCCATCGCCTCCGTGAATCACGTCGTCATGATGACCCGGCGGTCACATCCGCCGCGACCGAATTCCGGCGGCCTCGTACCGCCTCCCCCGTTCACCGTGTGTTTCCGCCGCTGTTCCCGTGTCTTCGCCGACCGGAGCGTGCGCGCCCGTGCGGCTCGGTGCCGTCCGGCGCGTTTCACCGGTGCGCTTCAGTTCGCGCCGAACAGCTCGAGCAGCTCCGCGCGGGCGAACATCCGGGCCGTGTCGACGGCCGAGGGAGTGCCGGCGGCCGGATCGGCACCGCCTTGCAGGAGGACCTTGACCACTTCGGTGTCGCCCTTGAAGGCGGCTCCCGCGAGCGGGGTCTGTCCCCGGTCGTTGATCCGGTCGGCGTCGGCGCCGCGCTCCAGCAGCGCGCGGACCGCGTCGGCATGGCCGTGGTAGGCGGCGAGCATCACGAGCGAGTCGCCACGGTCGTTGGTGAGGTTGGCCGGCACGCCCGCGTCGACGTAGGCCGCGAGCTCCTCGGTCCGGCCGCTCCGGGCCATGTCGAAGATCTTGGTCGCCAGTTCCACGACCTCTGGGTCAGGGGCTTCAGTCATATCGGCCGGACCGCCTCTCACCACGGATCATTCCGCACATCGGGGACAGGGCGTACGTCTGCGAGCGGTGCAGAGCCGTACAGGTGAATCGCCAGGGTACTGGCTCGCGCGGCACATGGGCCGACGTGCCCGAGGCAAAGATCACGGCAGACCGGGCCGTGCGCAACCGCCCACGTCGTTCCGGCTGGGAACAGTACGCCGACCGGGCGAAATCAGCCAATTTTCACCCAGTTGCACCTTTTATCGTATGGATACATCCTGTGATCCTGGAAGTACTCATGGTGACTGTCCCCCCGTGAACCAGGAGAACTCGCATGATCCTCTCGATCTCAGGCGTCGTCCTGCTCGGCATCGTCCTCTTCATCCTCTGCCGCAAGGACGGCCTGAAGCCGTTGCACGCCGTGGTGGCGATGCTGTTCGGCTTCTATCTGGCCAGTACGGCCATCGCGCCGAGCATCAAGGCCGGCGGCGAGAGCCTGGCCGGCCTGCTCGGCGGTATCAGGTTCTGACCCAGTCCCAAGCCCCCGCCCACCCGTATCCCACGCCCTGGAGGCAGCAGTGGCCCGGCGTCCCCTCCCCCGCATCCTGAGCAACCGCGGCGCACACCTCGCCCGGAGCCGGGAGCTGGCCCGGACGGCGGCCGACAGCGCCACCGACGTCCTCCACCCGCTGATCACGATCGCGCGCGGACTGCGCCGGCTGGCCTCGGCCGGGCGGCGCAAGGTGGCCGACACCCCCAAGGACCGGCGCGGCGCGCTGCTCTTCATGGTGGCGTCGGTGATCCTGGTCGTGCTGCTGCTCCCGTACGGTCCGCTGCTCGCCGCCATCAGCCTGATGGCGGCAGCCGCCTGGCAGGGCCGGGACCGCGCCCCGGCCGCGCCCGAGGGCCCCGACGAGTCGCAGACCCAGCGCCTGAAGTCGCTGTACGACGCCCTGGTGCCGTACTTCTCCTCGGCCGGTGACCCCGACCCCCTCTACACCCACGGCGGCTCGTGGGAAAAGGCCTTCCCGGCGTACGAGTTCGACGGCACGGGTCGCATCACGCACCTGGTGATCGTCTACCCCGCGTACTACACCGACGGCGAGGCGGAGTCCCGCGCGCGGATCGAGCATCTGCTCGCCGCCAAGTCGGGGCGCGGCCGCGAATACCACTTCGCCTGGGACGAGGAGGGCAACCAGCTCACGGTCCAGGTTCTCGCACCGCTGCCCGCCGACATCGCCGCCCAGCGCTTCGTCACGTCTCCCGGTGAGACGGTCCTCGGTTTCACCGACCCCACGCAGGTGTGCCGGACCCTGCCGCTCGCCCACGGTGAGGAGCGGCGCGACGTCCCCCCTGTCGTCTGGCGCACGGGCATCCGCTCCACCGAACCCCATCTGCTGGCGGCCGGGCAGCCCGGCAGCGGCACTTCCACCCTGCTGCGCTCCGTCGCCCTCCAGGCACTGCGCCACGGCGACGTGGTGATCGTCGACGGGGGCGGCACCGGTGAGTACGCGTGCCTGACCGGCCGGGACGGCGTGCTCGCCGTCGAGTGCGGTCTGGCGGGCGTGCTGGAGAGTCTCCGGTGGGCCGCGCACGAGACGGAGCGCCGCCTGATCGCCGCCAACCGCGCCCACCAGGCGGGTGATCCGCCGCCCGAGGACACCAAGCGGCCGCTGTGGATCCTGCTGGACCGCCCGAGCGCGTTCACGCACCTCGCGGCCGCCGACGGCCGGGAGGACCCCCAGTCGCTGCTCCAGGTCCCGCTGCGGCACGGCCGCCCGGCGAACGTCACGGTCGTCGTCGCCGATCAGCTCGACAGCCTGGAGACCCTCAGCGACGCGGTACGGCAGCACACACGCGCGCGTATCCTCCTCGGGCCCGCGACTCCGGAGCAGGTGGCGGCCGTCCTGGGCGCTCCCCCGCACACCACACCCCTCGATCACGTCCCCGCGGGTCGCGGCTACGCCCGCCTGGGCACGGGTCCGGTACACCGCCTCCAGGTCCCGGCCACCCCGAACCCGTACGACGACACGACCAGCGCCGGCCACCGGCAGGCGGTGCTGGACCTGCTCCCGGCCCGCTCCCCCCAGGACGGCACACGGACGGCGCCGACGCGGACGGCGCCGGAGCGGACGGTCCCGGAGCCCGGCCCCGCGCGCAGAACTGCGGCGGACACGGCGTTCGTGGACAAGCACTCCCTGGAGAAGGGGCCTGTGGGCCCGGCTGCCACGGACGAGACCGTCACAGAGCCGTGTGCGGCGGACGCGGACAAGGCTCCTCTGGAGCCGGTCCCCGCGGAGGCGGCCGCCGCCGAGTCCTCCTGAGGGTCCGGTGCACACCAGCGGGCACACCCGCGCCGCCCCCGGGCGCGGGTACCACTCCGTCCGCTACGCCACGAAGATGCGCGGCGCCTCCACCCCCGTCGTCCCGCCGTTCTCGACCACCCGTGCCGCCGCGGCCAGCCGTACCGCCGCCTCCTCGGCCACCGCCCCGCCCACGGTGAAGGGCAGCCGCACATACCCCTCGAACGCCCCGTCGACCCCGAAGCGGGGCCCCGACGGGGCCCGCACTCCGACCCGTTCCCCGGCCTCGGCGATCCGCGATCCCGAGAGCCCTCCGGTGCGCACCCACAGGGTGAGTCCGCCCCGCGGAACCTCGAACTGCCAGTCGGGCAGCTCCCGGCGCACCGCGCCGACCAGCGCGTCCCGGTTCTCCCGGGCCTGGGCGCGCCGGATCTCCACGGCCCGCTCCCAGCCGTCCGTGCCGAACAGCCAGTTCACCGCCAGCTGCTCCAGGACGGGCGTACCCAGATCGGCGTACGCGCGCGCGGCGACGAGGCTGCGGATCACCTCGGGGGCCGCGCGCACCCAGCCGATGCGCAGGCCGGCCCAGAAGGCCTTGCTCGCCGAGCCGACCGTGATCACCGTGGACCCGGCCGGGTCGAAGGCGCACACGGGGCGCGGCATCTCCACGTCCGGGTCGAGCCAGAGCTCGCTCATCGTCTCGTCGGCGACCAGCACCGTGCCCGCCGAGCGCGCCGCGTCCACGAGCCGGCGCCGCTGGTCCTCGTCGGCCAGCGCGCCGGTCGGGTTGTGGAAGTCGGCGACCACGTACGCGATGCGCGGTGCCGCCTCACGGAGCACCTGGCGCCAGCGGTCCATGTCCCAGCCGGCCAGCCCCTCCGCCATGGCCACGGGGACCAGCCGGGCCCCGGCCTCCCGCATCAGCTGGAGGATGTTGGCGTAGGACGGCGACTCGACGGCGATGCGCTCGCCCCGTCCGCCGAAGAGATGGCAGATGGCGTCGATGGCGCCCATAGCCCCGGTCGTCACCATGATCTGCTCGGGCATGGTCGGGATGCCCCGCGCGGTGTACCGGTCGGCGATCGTCGCGCGCAGCGCGGGCAGTCCGGCCGGATAGTCGCCGTGGGTGTGCGCGTAGGGCGGCAGTTCCTCCAGAGCGCCCTGCACGGCGCGGGTGAGCCAGGGTTCGGGCGCGGGCAGCGCGGCGCAGCCGAGGTCGATCATCGAGCCGAGGGCCTCGGGGGGCAGCGGTTCCAGCCCTCGCGCGGGGACCGGGTTTCCGGCCGGGACGGCGGTCCAGCTGCCGGCACCGCGCCGCGACTCCAGGAAACCCTCTCCCCGCAGCGCCTCGTAGGCGGCCGCCACGGTGGTGCGGCTGACGGACAGGGCCAGGGCCAGTTCCCGCTCGGCGGGCAGTCTGGCGGCCACGGGGACACGCCCTTCGAGCACCAGGAGCCGGATGCCGTCGGCGAGGGCCCGGTAGGCGGGCAGGCGGCGGGTGCCGGGGCCGGCCGGGCGGTCCTGCTGGGAGTTGAGCAGCCGGGCGAGCTGCGCCGCGCCCACCGCCGAGGTCCACTGCCCCATCCCGATCAGTCCACCTTCCCCGAATTGGCTATGGATGAGATCTCCATCCACGCCACATGGTGTCACACACCGGTCCACTTCCATCCCAGGGGGACACCTTGTCCAGCCACCCGCCCCGGCACGGGCATCTCGCACGACGGCTGTTCCAGCTGTACGCCGGGCTGGCGTTGTACGGCGCGAGTTCGGCGCTGCTGGTCAGGTCCGGGCTCGGCCTGGAGCCGTGGAACGTGCTGCACCAGGGCCTGTCCGAGCGCACGGGCCTGTCGATGGGAGTGGTGCTGACCGTCCTGGGTGCGGCCGTGCTGCTGCTCTGGATCCCGCTGCGCCAGCGCCCGGGGCTGGGAACGGTCTCCAACGTCCTGCTGATCGGCGCGGCCATGGACGCGACCCTGATGGTGGTGCCCGAGGTGCACGGCACGGTCCTGCGCGTGCTGACGACGGCGGCCGGCATCGTGCTGAACGGCGCGGCGACGGGGCTGTACATCGCGGCGCGCTTCGGTCCGGGGCCGCGCGACGGGCTGATGACGGGGCTTCACCGGCGCACAGGGGCGTCGATCCGGCTGGTGCGCACGGTGATCGAAGTCACGGTGGTCACCACGGGCTTCGTCCTCGGGGGCACGGTGGGCGTGGCGACCCTGCTGTACGCGGTGACGATCGGCCCGATCGCCCAGCTGTTCCTCCGGCTGTTCGCGGTCCCCCCGGCATCCGACGGCCGCGCGGTCGTTGCCGCGGGTCAACCGGGCGGGGTGATACTGCGTCCGTGACCGCACCGATACGCCACCCCTACCTCGACCATCCCGGCCCGATCGCCTTCGCCCACCGCGGCGGGGCCGCGGACGGCCTGGAGAACACCGCGCGCCAGTTCCGGTGCGCCGTCGAGGCGGGCTACCGGTACATCGAGACCGACGTCCACGTCACCCGCGACGGCCGGCTCGTCGCGTTCCACGACGCGAGCCTGGACCGGGTGACGGACGGAGCGGGCCTGATCGCCGACCTGCCGTGGCGGGACGTGGAGCAGGCGCGGGTGGCGGGCCAGGAGCCGGTGCCCCTGTTCGAGGAACTGCTCACCGCCTTCCCCGGGGTGCGGTGGAACGTCGACGTCAAGGCCGAGCCGGCCCTCCTGCCCTTCCTGGAGCTGATCGAGCGGACGGACGCCTGGGACCGGGTCTGCCTCGGCTCGTTCTCCGAGGCCCGCGTGGTGCGTGCCCAGCGGCTGGCCGGGCCCCGTCTCGCGACGTCGTACGGCACCCGGGGGGTGCTGAACCTCCGGCTGCGGTCGTGGGGGGTGCCGGTGACGGTGCGCCGGTCGGCCGTCGCCGCCCAGGTGCCGGAGGCCCGGTCCGGCGTCCCGGTGGTGGACCGCCGCTTCGTGCGCACCGCCCATGCGCGCGGGCTCCAGGTGCACGTGTGGACGGTCAACGACCCCGAGCGGATGCACCGGCTCCTGGACCTGGGTGTGGATGGCATCATGACCGATCACATCGGCACACTGCGCGAGGTCATGGAGGACCGCGGGATCTGGGTCTGACACCCCGTCCGGCCACCGAGCGCGTTCACGGGGAAGCGAGGGCACGGGTGGGCAACGACACCGTGCGGTCACCGGCGGCGGACGAGGCGGCCGGCCGGCGGTACGAGCAGCGTGGCTGGTACGTCTACGACTGGGCGTGCTCCGTGTACTCCACGAGCGTGCTCACCGTGTTCCTCGGCCCCTACCTGACATCGGTCGCCGAGGCCGCCGCGGACACGGACGGGTTCGTGCACCCGTTCGGCATTCCGGTGCGCGCGGGGTCCTTCTTCGCGTACGCGGTCTCCCTGTCGGTGATCCTGGCCGTGCTCGTGATGCCGCTGGTGGGCGCCGCCGCCGACCGCACCGGCCGCAAGAAGCCGCTGCTCGCGGCCGCCGCCTACACCGGGGCCGCCGCGACGGCGTGCATGTTCCTCCTCGAGGGCGAGCGCTATCTGCTGGGCGGCGCGCTGCTGGTCGTGGCGAACGCGGCGCAGTCCGTGGCGATGATGCTCTACAACTCCTACCTGCCGCAGATCGCGACGCCCCAGGAGCGGGACGCGGTCTCCTCGCGGGGCTGGGCCTTCGGCTACGCGGCGGGCGCCCTCGTCCTCGTCGCCAATCTGATCCTCTACACCGCCCATGACAGCTTCGGGCTCTCCGAGGGCATGGCGGTCCGCATCTGCCTGGCGTCGGCGGGCCTGTGGTGGGGTGCCTTCACCCTGGTGCCGCTGCGGCGCCTGCGCGACCGCCGCGCCCCCGCGCGGGAGGCGGGCGCCCCGACCGGCTTCCGGCAGCTCGCGGCGACCCTCCGCGACATGCGCCGTCACCCGCTGACGCTCGCCTTCCTCCTGGCGTACCTGGTCTACAACGACGGCATCCAGACGGTGATCTCGCAGGCCTCGGTCTACGGCTCGAAGGAGCTGGGGCTCGGGCAGTCCACTCTCATCGTGGCCGTGCTGCTGGTCCAGGTGCTGGCGGTGGCGGGCGCACTGGCACTGGGCCGGCTGGCGCGGATCCACGGGGCGAAGCGCACGATCCTCGGCTCGCTGGTCGCCTGGACAGTGACCCTGGCCGCCGGGTACTTCCTGCCCGCCGGGGAGCCGGTGTGGTTCTTCGTCCTGGCCGCGGGGATCGGCCTGGTCCTCGGCGGCAGCCAAGCGCTGTCCCGGTCACTGTTCTCGCACCTCGTGCCGCCCGGCAAGGAGGCCGAGTACTTCTCGGCGTACGAGCTGAGCGACCGCGGGATGAGCTGGCTCGGACCGCTGCTGTTCGGACTGACCTACCAGCTCACGGGAAGCTACCGGGACGCGATCATCTCGCTGGTGGCCTTCTTCGTACTCGGTTTCGCGCTGCTCGCGCGGGTACCCGTGCGCCGGGCCATCGCCGAGGCGGGGAATCCCGTTCCGGAGAGGATTTAGCACTCGGCACGAAAGGGCGGTAGTGTACGCGTTTGGCCTGCCAGGTGTACCGTTACTGCGCGTCAAAGATGCCGAAACGCTGTGTCATACCTGTCATCAGATGTGACAAACCGGGCGCCGGTGGGTACTGCACTGGTTGAGAAGGCTGCGGCTACGACGGCGACACATGGCCCGGAACGGGAATCTTTACCGCCGACCGGACGTTGACCGGATGACGACGACAGCGACACCTGTCCTGTGGGCGACAAGCCCGGGAGGCACGATTCATGAGTGAGCGAGCTCTTCGCGGCACGCGCCTCGTGGTGACCAGCTACGAGACGGACCGCGGCATCGACCTGGCCCCGCGCCAGGCCGTGGAGTACGCATGCGAGAAGGGGCACCGCTTTGAGATGCCCTTCTCGGTCGAGGCGGAAATCCCGCCGGAGTGGGAGTGCAAGGTCTGCGGTGCCCAGGCACTCCTGGTTGACGGCGACGGCCCCGAGGAAAAGAAGGCCAAGCCCGCGCGTACGCATTGGGACATGCTGATGGAGCGACGTACCCGAGAGGAACTCGAAGAGGTCCTCGAGGAGCGTCTCGCCGTTCTGCGCTCCGGCGCGATGAACATCGCGGTTCATCCCCGGGACAGCCGAAAGTCGGCTTGATCCCGGCGAAGGATCCGGGCGGGAGAACTCAGCACAGCAGCGCAGAGGACCGCGGGGGGCCGGGCCCAAGGTAGGGCCCCCCCCGGCCGCGGCGGGGGGGGTGGAGGGGGCGGGGGCCGCGCCCCCGGGCGCGGACCCGGGGGGGGGCGGG
>NZ_JBITSN010000007.1:285354-371935 GCF_044540975.1 Streptomyces sp. NPDC085927 | reverse complement strand
GCGGGGCCCCCGCCCGCCCCCCCGATTCTGGGGTTGCCCGCGGGCCGCGGGGCGGGGGGCAAACCCCCCCCCCCCCCCCCCCGGGCCGGGGGGCGCCCCCCCCGGGGGCGCCCCCCCCCCGCGGTCCTCTGCGTGTCCGATCGAGCTGCCGGCGCCGGCGCCCCGTGGCTCTCAGCGGGAGAGCGGCGGGCGGGGTCCTTGCGGGAAGTCGCCCGGCGTGGCCCCGGGCTCGTCCCGGATCACCTCGCCCTGGACGACCTTGCCGTCGGGCCGGTGGATACGCGCCTGCTGGAAGGCGTCGCCCAGGGAGCCCCGGGTGGCCTCGCGGAGCTTGTGCTCGAGAGTGCGCTCGGCGTAGCGGCTCACGGCCTTCTGCACCGGGGGCACGAGCAGGAGCAGACCGACCGCGTCGGAGATCAGGCCGGGGATGATCAGCAGCAGTCCGCCCAGCATCATCAGGCCGTTGCCCTCGCTGCTCGGCCGCGGCTCGGCCAGCACGCCGTTCTGCTGCTGTTGCAGCGTCTCGGTGAGGCTCTTGAAGGCGCGCCGGCCGGCCCGCTTGATGACCACCGAGCCGAGAGCCAGACCGGCCAGCAGCACCAGAAGGACCACCAGCCCGTTCGACGCCCCGGCGACGACCGTGAGCAGCCAGATCTCCAGCACCAGCCACGCGGCGACGCCGAGCGGCAGGAAGGTACGCAGCCTGGAGCGTCGGGGCCGGGCGGTGTTCGGGGTCTGAGCGCCAGTCGTCATACTCCCAGTGTGCCGAACGCCGGCTCAGTACGGGATAAGCGGGACCTCCGGAACAGCGGGCCGCCCGGGGCACGCCCCGCGGGACGGTCCGACCGAACAGGCGGGGCCTACGACTTGGCCTGCTCCGTATGTCCGGACCGCTCCTTATGTCCGGACCGCTCCGCCTCCGTCGGCCCCGCGGTCCGCTCGCCCGGCTTCGGCTGCCCGGCCCGCCTGTCGTCCTCGCGTCCGAGGACCTTGCCGACCCTCTCCCCCACACCCCACGCCGTGACCCGCCACAGCGCCTCGACGAGGATGTCGCGGCTCATCTTCGAATCGCCGAGTTCCCGCTCGACGAAGGTGATGGGCACCTCGACGACGTGGTAGCCGGCCTTGACCGCGCGACGGGCGAGGTCGACCTGGAAGCAGTAGCCCTGGGAGGCCACCTCGTCCAGGCCGAGACCCTCCAGGGTCTCGCGCCGGAACGCGCGGAAGCCGCCGGTGATGTCACGCAGCGGCAGATCGAGCGCCATGCGCGAGTAGAGGCTGCCGCCGCGCGAGATGTACTCACGGGACTTGGGCCAGTTGACCACCCGGCCGCCGGGCACCCAGCGCGAACCGAGCACCAGGTCGGCGCCCTTGAGCGCGGTGAGCAGCCGGGGCAGTTCCTCGGGCTGGTGGGAGCCGTCGGCGTCCATCTCGACCAGTACGCCGTAGCCGTGCTCCGCGCCCCAGTGGAAGCCCGCGAGGTAGGCGGCGCCCAGGCCCTCCTTGCCCTTGCGGTGCAGCACCTGGACCTGGTCGTCCTCGGCGGCCAGTTCGTCGGCGAGCGCGCCGGTGCCGTCGGGGCTGTTGTCGTCGGCCACGAGAACGTCCGCCTCGGGAACGGCCTTGCGCACCCGTCCGACGATCGCCTTGATGTTGTCCGCCTCGTTGTAGGTCGGAATGATCACCAAGGCCTTGCCGAGCGGGCCGAAGGTCCTCCCCTGGGCATCCGCCGCGCGGGTCCCGTCGCCGTCGTTCACTGCAGCCCCTTCATCTCCTGTGCAGGGTCCCACCATAGTGGTCGCAGCACCTGCGATGACGTGAAAGGACGTTCGTACGGTGCTGTGGATTTCCGAGGGTCTGCCGGGGGCCGGGCAGCAGCGTGTTGTTGCGTGTACGGCGGAGGGGGCCCGGCGCCCTTCGGGCCGACCTGGGACCCGCTGGCTGCGAGTCGACCTGAAGCCGTTGTCTACTGAGCGACCGGGCCCCACCCGGGGTCACACCTTCCCGACCCGCCGGAACGTTCCCTCGGCGTCGCGCCGGCGCTGAGCCGGCTCCCAGTGGCGATGGACCGTGCGGCACACCGTCCCTGACCCAGCGGCGCCGCCGCGAGTGAGCGGAAGTTCCCGGTCGGGCGTCGGTGTCCCCGGCCGAACCTACCGGCCCCCCGCCGCCGTCTGTCAACAACCGTGCGACCCGCGCCCCGTGGTTCCCTGCCCGGTCGCCGGGAGGACGCGCAGGTCGCGCGGCGGGGGTACGCCACATGCTCGTCGCCGGACGACCGGCGTGGATCACTCGCCCGGCCGTACGAAGACCGTGCGTCCGCCGACCACCGTGCGCCGGCAGACGGGCAGGTCACCGCCCGGGGTCAGGTCCGGCAGGCCGGGGGTGCCGGAGCGGGGGTCGGTGGACCAGCGTGCCACCCGGTCGTCCGGCGCCTGCACCACGAGAGCGCCGGTGTGCCAGACGGCGTAGTCGGCGGGCGCGCCCGGCACCAGGACGCCCGCGTCGTCACGCCCGATCGCCCGCCAGCCGCCGCGCGTGTGCGCGGTGAACGCGGCGCGCACGGAGACGCGGTGCTCCGGCGTGCGGTGGAAGGCGGCAGCCCGGACGGTGCCCCACGGGTCGAGAGGGGTGACCGGGCTGTCGGAGCCGAAGGCGAGCGGGACACCGGCGCGCAGCAGGGCCGCGAAGGGGTTCAGGGTGCGGGCCCGCTCCGTGCCCAGGCGCCGGGCGTACATGCCGTCCTCGCCGCCCCACAGGGCGTCGAAGGCGGGCTGGACGGAGGCGGTCAGGCCGAGTTCGGCGAAGGCGGCGATGGTCGAGGGGGTGAGCATCTCGGCGTGTTCGACACGGTGCCGGGCGGCGCGGATGCGGTCGAGGCCGACCTTCCCTGCGGCGGCGCGCATTCCCCCGGTCACCGCGGCGACGGCGGCGTCGCCGATGGCGTGGAAGCCCGCCTGGAGGCCCGCCTCGGTGCAGTCGACGACGTGGTCGGCGATCGCGGCGGCATCGAGGTGGGCGGTGCCGGTGTGGCCGGCGTCGGCGTACGGGGCGTGCAGGCACGCGGTGTGCGAGCCGAGGGCGCCGTCGGCGAACAGGTCGCCCGCGGCGCCGGCCGCGCCCAGTTCCCGCGCCTTGGCGACGTTCCGCTCGGCCCAGTAGCCGACGACGCGCGGGCCGGGGCCCTCGGCGGCGAGCCGCAGCAGGCCGGTGAAGTCGTCCTCGAAGGAGATCTCCGGCCCGCCGCACTCGTGGACGGTGCCGATGCCGAGTGAGGCGGCGTGCGCCAGCGCGGCGCGCTGGGCCTCGGTGCGCTGGGCGGACCTGACGGCGCCCAGGGCGGCGGCGCGGACGGCGTGGTGGGCGTCGCCGGTGAGAGGTCCGTCCTCGCGGGCGACCTCGCCGGCGCCCTCGCGGGCGACGAGGTCGAGCAGCGCGGTGCTGACCACCGCGGAGTGGACGTCGATCCGGCTCAGGTACAGGGGGCGCCCGCCGGTGGCCGCGTCGAGTTCGGCACGGGTCGGCGGACGGCCGCCGGGCCAGCGGGCGGCGTCCCAGCCGTGGCCGAGCAGGACCCTGTCGGCCGGCCGGGCGACGGCGAACTCCCGCACCCCGGCCAGCGCGGCCTCCAGGGAGGGTGCCCCGGACAGGTCGAGGCCGGTGAGCGCCAGTCCGGTGGCCGTGGTGTGCACATGAGCGTCGGTGAACGCCGGGGTGACCAGCGCCCCGTCGAGGTCGATCACCTCGTCCACCCCGTCCGCGAAGGAGTCGGCGGCACCCTCGGAACCGACCCAGGCGACCTGACCGCCCTCGACGACCATCGCGGTGGCGAAGGGGTCGGCGGGGCTGTGGACCTCTCCGCGGCGGAGCAGGACGGTGCGCGGCGGGTCTGTGTGCTGCGGGGCGGTGCGTTCGCTCATAGCCCTCAGTCTCGCCCCTCGGAGGGCCCGGCCCGCACCCAGGGCCGCCGTTCACGCCCTGGGCGCGTCCTGTACGCCCGCGCACACCGGCGCTCCCGCGTGGGTGACGGTTTCAGACGCGTGGCGGCCGGGCCTCGTACGGCGTGGACAGGACCACGGTCGTCCGGGTGGAGACACCCGCCAGCGAACGCACCCGCGCGAGCAGTTCCTCCAGTTGGTGCGGGGTGGCCACGCGCACCTTGAGGATGTAGTTCTCGTCGCCCGCGACGCTGTGGCAGGCCTCGATCTCGGGCACGCCGGCGAGGCGGTCCGCGATGTCGTCGGGGGCACTGGGATCGAACGGTTTGACCGAGATGAAGGCGGTCATGGGCAGGCCGACGGCATCCGGGTCGACCACTGCGGCGTAGCCGCGGATGACTCCACGCTGTTCCAGTCTGCGCACCCGCTGGTGCACGGCCGACGTGGACAGGCCCGTGGCCTTGCCCAGGTCTGTGTAGCTCATCCGCCCGTCCTTGACGAGCAGCTGCACGATCTGTCGGTCCAGCTCCTCCATGGCGCAAGAACCTACAGTGCCGTTGATCCCGTCGGATACCTGAGCTGTCCAGGTCATGGCCGGTTCGTGATGTGCCGGGCGCCCGTCCCGTCCCGGACGGGGGACAAAGCCGTCGCAGGGGGCACCTGAGGTCGACGTGTGACGAACACCACAGCGTTCGAACGTTCTCCGTGATGTTCTCGTGATTACCCCCCACGGGGGACGGGAAGTGCTTGCTGTGGTCGAGGCCGCAGCGCCTTCACGGCCCAGCCCGAGGGGGAGAACCCATGCAGAGTCTTAAGCGCCCTGATCGCAGCACGCCCAAGCGGCAGCCGGTCGTCGAACTCGTCCCGGAGTACGTCGATCCCGACGCGCTCGACGACGAACTCGACGCGTACGACACCTTCGAGATGTACCGGGTCGTGTGCCCGGACTGCGCGCAGCCGATCGCCCTGCTCGCGGACGAGGAGGTCCTGCCGGAGCACGCGCTGTGCGCCACCCCGTGGAACCCGTTCGGGCTGACGGTCTGCGCCGGTACGGGCCGCAGCGCCGACGACGCCCGGCCGGCGGACGAGTCCGCGACGCCCCAGGAGCAGGACACCGCCCTGCTGCTGACGCTCCCTCAGGGACTCGACTGGCGCACCCAGCCGTTCTCGCACGTCGGAGGCCCGGCTTCGCGCCCGATGAGGGTCCCCGCCATGCGGCGCCACGCGGCCTGAGCCGCCCCGGCCGCCCCGCCCGGCGCCGAGTCGGCCCACGGACGCGCGCCGGACCTGCCGGGCGCACCCGGCGCACGCGCGTCGCTCCCGCCGCGCGCACCGCGACCGGCACTGCGGTGCGCCACCGGGCTCCGGGTGCGCCCGGGGCCGTCCGGTCGGCCGCGAACGCACGCACTATTCGGGCGGTCGGTGACCTGCCCGGCCGCTCCCGCGTTGCCCAGGCATGACGACCCCCACGCACTCGAGGACCGGGCGTCAACGACTCGCCCTCGCCCCGCCGTCCGCACCGCGGCCCGTGGCCCGCACCGCGGTCGCGCCGCTGACCGTGCCCGTTGCGCCGCCGCCACCGCCCCGGCTGCCGGATCCGCCGATCTACCGGGAACTGATGCGGGCCTGGGCCGACGAGGGCCGCGCCCTGCCCGGACGGCACGACCCGGAGTGGGCCCGGCTCGCGGCGCCCTGGCGGGGACTCGGCCGGTTCAGCTCGTCTGCGGCCCCGCGAGATGGCGGGCGATGACCATGCGCTGGATCTGGTTCGTTCCCTCGACGATCTGCAGGACCTTGGCCTCACGCATGTAGCGCTCGGCCGGGAAGTCCGCGGTGTAGCCGTAGCCGCCGAGGATCTGGACGGCGTCGGTGGTGACCCGCATCGCCGTGTCGGTGCAGTGCAGCTTCGCCATGGCCGCCTGCTTGGCGAACGGCCGTCCGGCGTCGCGCAGTCGGGCCGCTGCGAGATACAGCGCGCGCCCGGCCTCGATCTGGGTGGCCATGTCCGCGAGCATGAACCGCAGCCCCTGGAAGTCGGCGATCGGCCGTCCGAACTGCCGTCGCCCGGACGCGTAACCGAGCGCCTCGTCGAGTGCGGCCTGCGCCAGGCCGATCGCACAGGCCGCGATGCCGAGCCGCCCGCCGTCCAGCGCAGACAGGGCGATCGCGAAGCCCTGCCCCTCCTCGCCGATCCGCCGGTCGTCGGAGACCCGTACGCCGTCGAAGTGGACCTGCGCGGTGGGCGAACCCTTCATGCCCATCTTCTTCTCCGGCACGGCCGCGCTCAGCCCTTCGGCGTCGCCGGGGACCAGGAACGCGGTGATTCCGCGCGGGCCCTCCTCACCGGTGCGGGCCATGACGGTGTAGAAGTCCGCGATGCCGCCGTGCGTGATCCACGCCTTGGTGCCGGTGAGCGTCCAGTCTCCCCCGCCGTCACGCACCGCCCTGGTACGCAGTGAGGCCGCGTCCGACCCGGAGGAGGGCTCGGAGAGGCAGTAGGCGCCGAGCAGATCCCCGCCGAGCATCGCCGGCAGGTACTCGGCCTGCTGCTCCTTGGTTCCGTGGGTGGCGAGCGCGTAACAGGCGAGGGTGTGCACGCTGACCCCGAGGCCGACGGTCAGGCGGGCCGCGGCAAGCTCCTCGAGGACCTGGAGGTAGACCTCGTACGGCTGCTCCCCGCCGCCGTACGCGGAGTCGTAGGGCAGGCCGAGCAGTCCGGAGCCGGAGAGCAGGGCGAAGGCCTCGCGCGGGAAGCGGGCCGCGTCCTCCTCCTCCGCCGCCTTCGGGGCGATCTCGCGCTGCGCGATGTCGCGGACGAGCGAGATCAGGTCCCGCGCCTCGTCCGTGGGCAGTTGCCGGTCCACCGGCTGCGGGGCGTGGTCGGACATGGCGACGCTCTCCTCCCTGTTCGGGAACGCCGGCGGCTCTGCGCCTCGGGTGGGGGCGGCTCCGCCGGGGTCGTTCCGGCGCCTGGCCGAGGGATGGTCTCCGGGTCTCGGAGGCAGCCGACCAGCCGCTGTGAGCTGTGAGTATGCCCGATCGAGCAGGGCACGTCACTTGTTAACGACCGCTTACTCCAAGAATTTTCCGGACGCCGAAATTGGTCCGCACCATTGACCACACTGGTCTAGTCCTCCTACTGTTTCGCTCCACCGAGTCACCGCGTTCATGCCAAGCGACTCGCGTTTCCCCTCCCCCACGAGGAGACACACCGGATGCCGTCCCCCCACCGCCACCGCCCCCTGCGGGCACTCGTGTCCGCCGCCTGCGCCGCCGCGCTCGGCGCCGGACTGCTCGCCGGCGCGGGCACCTCGACCGTCGCCGCGGCGGCCCCGGCTCAGGAGGCCGCCGCAGGTTCCAAGGTCATCGGGTACTTCACCGAATGGGGTACCTACGACCGCGCGTACCACGTCAAGAACATCGAGACCTCGGGCTCCGCGGACAGGCTCACGCACATCAACTACGCCTTCGGCAACGTCACCGGCGGCAAGTGCGCGATGGGCGACAACTACGCGGCCACCGAGCGGGCCTACACCGCCGCCGAGTCCGTCGACGGCGTGGCCGACACCTGGGACCAGCCGCTGCGCGGCACCTTCAACCAGCTGCGCGAGCTGAAGCGGAAGCACCCCGACCTGAAGGTGCTGTGGTCGTTCGGCGGCTGGACCTGGTCCGGCGGCTTCGGCGAGGCCGCGAAGGACCCGGCCGCGTTCGCCCGGTCCTGCTACGACCTGGTCGAGAACTCGAAGTGGGCCGACGTCTTCGACGGCATCGACATCGACTGGGAGTACCCGAACGCCTGCGGCGCCACCTGCGACACCAGCGGCCGGGAGTCCTTCACGGACCTGATGTCCGCGCTGCGCTCCACGTTCGGCTCCGGCAACCTGGTCACCGCGGCGATCACCGCCGACGCCACGGCCGGCGGCAGGATCGACGCGGCGGACTACGCCGGCGCCGCCGGGTACGTCGACTGGTACAACCCGATGACGTACGACTTCTTCGGCGCCTGGGACGCCGCCGGCCCCACCGCCCCGCACTCGCCGCTGACCGCCTACGACGGCATCCCCAAGGCCGACACGCACACCGCGGCGACCATCGCGAAGCTCAAGGGCCTCGGCATCCCGGCCTCCAAGCTGCTGCTCGGCATCGGCTTCTACGGCCGCGGCTGGACGGGCGTCACGCGGTCCGAGCCCGGCGGCACCGCGACCGGTCCGGCGACGGGTACGTACGAGCCGGGCATCGACGACTACAAGGTGCTCAAGGAGAAGTGCCCGGCGACCGGCACGGTGGGCGGCACCGCCTACGCCAAGTGCGGCGACGACTGGTGGAGTTACGACACCCCGGCCACCGTCGCGACCAAGATGGACTACAAGGACCGGCAGGGTCTCGCCGGCACCTTCTTCTGGGAACTGAGCGGCGACACCCCGGACGGTGAACTGATCGACGCGATCAGGTAACCGCGGGCGGGCGCGCCGGGGGCGGAGGTTCCACGGGGGGCCCTCCGCCCCCGGCGCGGCGCCCGTCGTGTCAGGCGTCGCGGCGGGCGGGCTCCGGGGCCGGATGCGCGGGGTCCAGTTCCTCGATGGCGCGCATGGCTCCGCCGAGCGTCTTCACCAGCAGCTCGCACATGGTCTCGCGGGGCAGCCCGGGGCGGCCGATCCAGTCGAGGGTGGCGCCCTCGACGCTGCAGACCCAGGACAGCAGGCCCATCCGCGCCACGGGCGTGATGTCGGCGGTCCCGTACGCGCCTTCGGCGATGGTCGCGACGATCGCCTCGCGCACCCCGTCCCGGACGGCGTGCACCTCGGCGTCGAAGCCGACGCCGCCGCTGACGATCGTGCGGTACGCGGCCTGGTTGTGCTCGGCGTAGCGCAGATAGCTGTCGACGGTGCGGTGCACCCGCTGGGCGGGCGGCAGTTCGACGCCGCCCGCGGCGAAGGCGACCAGGCCTGCGACCGAGTCCTGGATGATGGCGAGGTAGTAGCCCCGCTTGGAGTGGAAGTAGTAGTAGATCAGCCCTTTGGCAACATGCGCCTGACGTGCGATGTCGTCCATGGAGAGCGCGTCGTACGAGGTGTCGGCGAACAGTTTCCTGCCGATGGCGATGAGTTCGGCACGACGTGCCAGCGAACGCTCGGTGCTGCGCGCTCCGGAACGCACGGCGGATTGCTGACTGATGTTCAATCCTCACCTGGTTTCCTGCGGAGGGCGGGACATCCGCAGTATGGCAGGCCGGCCTCGGGGGAGGCCGGAACGGTCCGAAGGCCGGAACGGTCCGAAGGTCAGAGCAGTCCGAGCTGCGTCACGAACATCGCGACGACCACGACGAGGGTCCATCCCATGAGGTGCTCGAGGATCTTCGGGCCGTCCTCCCGGGGGCCTCCGGTGCGGGCACCGGGGACGGCGGCAGGGGCGGTGACGGCGGCTGCGTTCACGGTCATGGCTTCTCGCTGGTCTCGGAGGAGGCCGTGGACTCCCCCACGGCGCTGTCCACCTTGCCACCGCGAGCGGCTTTTGCGGCCGAGAGCTTGGTCACACGGTATGCGCCGGGCGGGCTCCAGTCCGCGGTGGGCCGCGCTTGCCGACGGCCCACCGCACGCCGTCGTGCCGGAGGAGCATCGACTCGCCGGCCGGGACGCACCCGGCCTCAGCGAGCCGGCGGCCGGTCCCCGGGCATCCGGCCGCGTCAAGACCGAGGTGCGTCCACAGCGCTACGCCGAGCACGCGGGCTTCGCCCCGGAGGTGTGCGGCACCACCACCGACCGGTGGTCAGGTCAGTCCGAGCGACCGCAGAACGCGCTGCTGACGCGGTGTCGGGCGGACGGGCCAGAAGATGTAGCAGACTCCACCCGTACCCCCTCTGACCTGTCCGTTCGCGTCGTACCGCTTCGTCCGCAGCCAGATGTTCTCCCACTCGCGGCGCCGGTAGACGCGGCGGACCGACGCGTTGTCCGGGGATGCGGGGTCGTTGGCGATGACGTCGCCGTCGGGAGTGAAGCCGATCACGGTCATGAGGTGCCCGGCGGTGCCGTACCCCGCTCCGGTCAGCTCCTCCTCCCGGAAGGACTGGGACGTGATGACCGGGATGCCCGCCGCGATCAGCGTCTCCAGGTCGGTCAGCGAACCGAGCCGGGTGACGACGCCCTGAAGGCCCTCGAAGGTGGCCGCGTAGGCCGCGTTGAACGGCCAGTTGCCACAGCCCGCGTACTGGTGGTCGTAGGTGTGGCGGGCCGCGTGGCACACCTGCGGGTCGGCGTAGGACGGGTCGACCCAGGCCAGTTGCTCCTCGGTGAGCCGGCCGCCCCAGTACTCGACGATCATCTGCGAGGAGGTCGGACTGCACCAGGCCTCGCCGCCGTTGTCGTACTCCGGGTACTGGCCCTTGTGGATCTCCTGCGAGTAGCGCGGGACGGTCAGCTCCCGGGCCGTGCCGGGCGTGGAGGCCGGGACGGTGAAGCGGTCGGGGACGTCGGAGCCCATCGCCCCGAGCCGCCACACGGTCGGGGTGAGCTTCATGCCGGGACGGCGGTAAAGGGTCAGCCGCAGCCGGTACGAGACCAGGCGCAGGCCCGAGGCCGCGTCGTCGACGGCGAGGGTGTCGGTCCACACCGTGCTCCGGCCGTCGCTCTGGTCGTCCACCGAGGTGCGCCGGATGTCCTGGTCGCCGGCCGCCCAACGGCCCATCACGTACCAGGGTGTGCCGGTGCCGTCCGTGTACGTGCCCTGCAGCTCGGCCTGGATCCAGGTGCCGTCGGGAGTGCGCGCGTTCCAGGAGACGATGGCCTCCGTCGCCGGCACGGCGAGCCGGTGGACGGGCGAGGTCCAGGTCGCGTACTCCCATGCGGCGGTGCGGCCGGTGTGCGGATCGGTGTAGTCGGTGGTGCCGGCCGGCTTCGCGACCACCAGGCCGGGGCGGACGCCCGCGACGGCGCGGGTACCCTCGGCACGGCCGGCGCGCCAGTCGCCGTACGAGGTCCAGGCCCGGTTGTCGACGCGGCGGGCCGCGGCCGCTCCGGGGTCCGCGGAGCCGCCTGCCGTGCCGGCGGACCGGCCGGTCGCGGTGCCGGCGGAGGCCGGGCTCGCGCTCGACGCGACGGCGGCGACGACCGCGGCGGCCAGGAGGGTTCTGCGGGACGGCTGTTCGGCTCTGCTCATGGGTGAAGAACCCCCCAGGTGTCGGAGTCGGACTCGGAATCGCCCCACCCGGTGGACGCGGGTCGGAGGGACCGTGTCCACCGGGTGGAGCGACGCCCGCCCACTATGGACGTACCGGAGCGGGCCCGCCAGCACCCCGGACCGTGCCGCGCCGACCGTCATCGGACTCGACCAATGGCACGCGCGGCGGCAGCCGGTGTTTCGGTGAGTCCGGCGGCCCGGCGGCCCGTCGGCCCGTCGGCCCGTCGGCCCGTCGGCCGTGCGGATCGTTCCGGGAGGGCGGGCAGGTCCTAGAGTGGGACTCCGTCACCGTCTCTCCCTCGCCCCGACCCGTCTCACCCCGGAACCCGTCATGCACGCTCTCGTCTCCCGCATTCGCCGGCTCGCCCCCTCCTGCGGACCGGTCCGGCTGGTCGGTGTCGACGGCCACGCCGGCTCCGGGAAGTCCACGTTCGCCGGGCGGCTGGCCGACGGACTGGACGGCGCCCCCGTGCTGCGGCTCGACGACATCGCCAGCCACGAGGAGCTGTTCGGCTGGACCGGGCGGCTGTTGAGCCAGGTGATCGGTCCGCTCGGCCGCGGAGAGCAGGCGTCCTACACCCCCTACGACTGGCGGGCCCGTGCCTTCGGGCCGCCGTTCCCGCTGCCGCCCGCCCCGGTGGTCGTCGTCGAGGGCGTCGGCGCGGGACGGCGGGCGCTCCGGCCGCATCTGGCGCTGCTGCTGTGGATGGATCTGTCCGCGGAGGCCTCCTGGTCGCGGGGGCGGGCGCGGGACGGTGAGGAGCAGCGGGGCTTCTGGGACGGCTGGGTCGGGGCGGAGCAGCGGCACTTCGCCGACGACCCGTCACGTCCCTTTGCCGACCATCTGGTTCGGGAGCGCGGGAAGGGATATGAGGTGCTTCCCGGACCTGCCGGGACTGCCGATCCGAACCCGCCCCTCACGCACGGTGACGGGTCGTCCGCGGTGTGTTGAACTTGTGAAGATCCTCTCCCGGCAAGTCGCCGGAGTGCTCCAACTCCGCTTGACCGGGGGACCGTGCAGGTCTTACGTTCTCAATGTGCGGCCATTCGGAGCCGCCCGCAGACACGAAGCCCCCGGTTGTTCCCCCGTGATCGGGGGCTTCGTTCTGCCTTCTTCCCCTCTTCCGGGCGCCGAGCGGCATATGACGATCACCCTCGGTCACGGTGCGGTGCGGACGTTCTCCTTCCCCCGTCGTCCCCCTGCGGGTACGGCCCTCTACGGAGGTCGCGGCGCCGCAGGTACGATGCCTTCGGTGCGACCTACGGACGCTGCTTCGCGCACCGTGCAACTCCGGTCCGCGGCACAGCGGTTCGCCCCAGGGCAGCCGGCGGGCGAGGGCCGGTAAGGCATACCGACGGGGCACGGTTTGTGGGGGACGTGATGGACTTCGGCACGCAGGGCCCGCAGGCCCCTGCCGACCTCGCCTGGCTGCGGGGCGTGGACGCCTACACGATGGGCGCCTATCCACAGGCCGAGGAGGAGTTCCGGGCCGCGGTGCGGATCGACCCGGGGATGGCGGACGGCTGGCTCGGGCTGCACGCGCTGCGTGTCGACACGACGGCCTCGCTGCTGCGGATGTTCCGGCACCGGGACCGCTTCGGCGAACAGCGCGCCCGGCACCACCGCACCCTCAACTCCTGGTACTGGCTCGGCTGGTGGGTGCAGCCGGTGCTGGAGAGCCCGCGCGATCTGCTGCTCGCGCACGCCTCCCACTGGCTGGACGGCCGCCATGTCCCCGAGCTGGACCGCGCCCTTGCCGGACTCCCTCCGGTGGACACCGACCCGCAGGTCCGCTTCCTGCACGCCTGCCGCGCCTATCTGGTCAAGGACTGGGAGCAGTTGGTCCGGCACACCGACCCACTGCACGGTGATCCGCTGCTCGGGATCGAGACGGGTCTGTTCGGCGGGATGGCCCGGGTGCGTCTGGAGATGTACGGACAGGCCGAACCGTTGCTGTCGGCGGCCCTGATGCGCTGCCGCAGCGAGCAGCCGCAGCGCAAGGAACTGCGCTACTGGCTGGCGCGCGCCCACGAGGGCACCGGCCGCAGCGCCGCCGCGCTCCCCCTGTACCGGGCGGTGCACCGGGTCGATCCCGCGTTCATGGACACGTCGGCCCGGCTCGCCGCCATCGCCGAAGGGGACGGCTACGACGACTCGGCCGACCTCGGCACGGTCCCGCTCGGCGGTGCGGGCGGGGATCTGCTGGACGGCCCGGACACCCTCGACCCGCTGTTCGACACCGAGGGCCGCGATCTGATGCTGTCCGAGGAGGAGCCGCCCGCGCCCGTGCTGCCGGTCACGGGCCCCTCGGTGCGCGCGAGGACGGGCGACCCGGTGACGCCGCTGCCGACCGGCCCCACCGATCCCGCCTTACTGGAGGAAGCGCTCGCCGAGCTGGAGCGCATGGTCGGCCTGGAACCGGTGAAGCGCCAGGTCAAGGCGTTGTCGGCGCAGCTGAACATGGCGCGGCTGCGGGCCGGGCAGGGGCTGCCGGTGCAGCCGCCGAAACGGCACTTCGTCTTCTCCGGGCCGTCCGGCACCGGCAAGACCACCGTGGCCCGCATCCTGGGCCGGGTCTTCTACGCTCTCGGGCTGCTCGGCGGTGACCATCTCGTGGAGGCCCAGCGGGCAGATCTGGTCGGCGAGTACCTGGGACAGACGGCGGTGAAGGCCAACGAGCTGATCGACTCCGCGCTCGGCGGGGTCCTCTTCGTCGACGAGGCCTACGCACTCTCCAACTCCGGCTACGGCAAGGGCGACGCCTACGGCGACGAGGCTCTCCAGGTCCTGCTGAAGCGGGCCGAGGACAACCGCGACCATCTGGTGGTCATACTGGCCGGCTATCCGGAGGGCATGGACCGCCTCCTGGGTGCCAACCCCGGTCTGTCCTCCCGTTTCACCACCCGCGTCGATTTCCCCTCCTACCGGCCCCTCGAACTCACCGCGATCGGCGAGGTACTGGCCACCGAGAACGGCGACGTGTGGGACGAGGAGGCGCTGGACGAACTGCGGTCCATCGCCGGACACGTGGTGGACCAGGGGTGGATCGACGAGTTGGGCAACGGGCGCTTCCTGCGGACCCTGTACGAGAAGAGCTGCGCGTACCGGGATCTGCGGCTGTCGGCGTATCCGGCGTATCCGGGCACGCTGACCCGGGAGGACCTGGCGACGCTGCGGCTGCCGGATCTGATGCAGGCGTACGGCGAGGTGCTGTCCGGGCGGGGGCCGCAGGACCCTCCGGCGGCGTGACACCGACGGGTCCCCACGGCTCCTGCCCGGCCTCCCCGCCGGTGCGCACTCCGGCGCTTGCTTCCGGAGCACCGCGCTCCTGACGTCAGCCGGCGAGCGCTCCCTTCTGGGCGCCCTCCCTGGGTTCGGTCACCCCGACAGCCGCTCCCGTGCCGGACTGCGCCCCGTTGTCCGGCGGCGATCCGGTGCCGGGACGCGTTCCGGGGTCCGGCCGCGGTCCGGTGCCGGGACGCGTCGCGCCGTTCGCCCGCGTGCCCGGTCCCTCGCGGTGCGCCGGGTCCCGGACCTCGCCCACCAGCAGTTCCAGGACGTCCTCCAGGGCCACCAGGCCCCGTACCCGGCCGGACGTGTCGGCCACCTGGGCGAGGTGGGTGGCGGCGCGGCGCATCACGGTGAGGGCGTCGTCGAGCGGGACTTCGGGCCCGAGGGTCGGCATGCGCCGCCAGAGGCGCTGCGGCACCGCCCGGTCGGGCTCCTCCAGGTCGAGTACGTCCTTGACGTGCAGGTAGCCCATGAAGGCGCCGTCGGGTACGGCGACCGGGAACCGGGAGTAGCCGGTACGGGCGGTGAGTTCCACGATCCGGGCCGGGGTGACCCCGGGACCGACCGTCACCAGTGACTCGCGGGGCAGCAGTACGTCCGTCACCGGGCGGGAGCCCAGTTCCAGGGCGTCCTCCAGGCGCTCCGCCTCCTCGGGGTCGAGGAGACCCGCCTGGCCGGCGTCCTCGACGAGCCGGTTGAGCTGCTCGCTGGTGAAGACGGCCTCGATCTCGTCCTTCGGCTCGACGCGGAAGGCCCGCAGGACGGTCCGGGCGCAGGCACCGAGGGCGACCGTGACGGGTCCGCACAGGCGGGCGAACCAGACCAGTCCGGGGCTCAGCCACAGCGCGGCCTTCTCCGGGGCCGCCATCGCGAGGTTCTTCGGAACCATCTCGCCGATGACGAGGTGGAAGAAGACCACGGCGGCGAGCGCGACGACGTAGCCGAGCGGATGAACCATGCCGTGCGGCAGACGCATCCATCCGAAGACCGGCTCCAGCAGGCGGGCGACCGTCGGTTCGGCGACCGCGCCGAGGGTCAGCGAGCAGACGGTGATGCCGAACTGGGCCGCCGCCATCATCTGCGGCAGGTGCTCGAGCCCGTACAGGACCTGGCGGGCCCGTGCGGTGCCGAGCGGTTCGATCTGGCTGCGGCGCACGGAGACCAGCGCGAACTCGGCGCCCACGAAGAAGCCGTTGGTGAGGACGAGCAGCGCGGCGAACAGGAGGTGCAGCAGACTCATCCGGCTGCCTCCACGAGCGGCGGGGCCGCCTCGGCCGCTTGGACCAGGCGGACGCGCTCGGCGCGGTTGTGTCCGACGCGGCGCACCGAGAGCCGCCAGCCGGGCAGTTCCGCGCGGTCGCCGACGGCCGGGATCCGGCCGAGCCGATCGGCGACCAGGCCGGCGACGGTCTCGTAGGGCCCCTCGGGCACGAGGAGGCCTATGCGGAGCAGAACGTCGACGCGGACGCTGCCGTCGACGTCCCAGGCAGGGCTGCCGTCCTCCGGCGGAACGGGGACGGGCTCGGAGGCTTCGCCGAGCAGGTCGTCGTGTTCGTCGAGGACCTCGCCGACGATCTCCTCGACGATGTCCTCCAGGGTGACGACGCCGGCCGTGCCGCCGTACTCGTCGACGACGACCGCGAGGGGCTGCCCGCTGCGCAGCCGTGCCAGCAGCGGCCGTACGGGCAGGGATTCGGGGACGAGCAGCGCGGGGCGGGCGATGCCGCCGACGGGGGTGCGCAGCCGGTCGGGCGGGGGCACCGCGAGGGCGTCCTTGAGGTGGACCGTGCCGACGACCTCGTCGATCCGCTCCCGGTAGACGGGGAAGCGGGACAGGCCGGTGGCCCGGGTCAGGTTCACCACGTCCTCGGCGGTCGCGGAGTCCTGCAGGGCGCTGACCTTCACGCGCGGGGTCATGACGTGCTGCGCGGTCAGCCCGGCCAGGGACAGGGTCCGTACGAAGAGGTCCGCGGTGTCCTGTTCCAGGGCGCCGGCCCGCGCGGAGTGCCGGGCCAGGGAGACGAGTTCGCCGGGGCTGCGGGCGGAGGCGAGTTCCGCGGTCGGCTCGATGCCCAGGGTGCGCACGAGCCGGTTGGCCACGGCGTTGAGCCCGGCGATGACCGGGCGGAACACGCGGGCGAAGGCGTGCTGCGGGCCGGCGACGAACCGCGCGACCTGCAGGGGGCGGGACACCGCCCAGTTCTTGGGCACGAGTTCACCGATGACCATCTGCACGGCGGAGGCCAGCAGCATGCCGATGACCACGGCGACGGTGGAGACCGCGCCGGTGGGGACGCCGGTGCCGGTGATGGGGCCGTGCAGCAGTTCGGCGAGTGCGGGTTCGGCGAGCATGCCGACGACCAGGGAGGTGAGGGTGATGCCGAGCTGGGTGCCGGAGAGCTGGAAGGACAGCTCCTTGAGTGACTCGACGACCCGGTGGGCGCGCCGGTCTCCGTCGGCGGCGGCCTGTTCGGCGTCCGGTCTCTCGACGGTGACCAGGCCGAACTCGGCGGCCACGAAGAACCCGTTGGCGAGAATCAGCAGGAATGCGGCTGCGAGGAGCAGCAGGGGGGTGGTCATGATGCCGCCGCTTGTGCACGGTCGCGGACCTCGGGGAGCGGGTCCGCGCTATGTCGACAGGGGGCGGCGCACGTACTGCAGGACGATCCGTCCATCGCCGGAGAGGGTCACTCCTCGGATAGCTGGAGCCCCTGGGGCACCGGGCGGGGCGGCAGGGGCGGGGGCGCGGTCGTCGCGCCTGTGTCCTACAGATTAATCAGGACAGGGGCGACCGCGGCAGGGTGGACGGCCCCGAGGTGTCCCCGACGTGTTCCCGAGGTGCCCCTGACGCGTTCCCGGATCAGCCCTGGGAGGTTCCGGGGCCGGTGGCCGTGGGCCGTGCCGCGGCGAGCGCCCGCAGGGCCCGCGCGTCGGCGATGGCGTGCTCCCGGGCGATGCCCGGCTGGATGCCGAGCACCGGCAGGCTGGTGCCGTCGCTGAGGTCGAGGAAGACCCAGGGGTCACCCGGACGGAGGTTCACCTGAAGGATCTGGGCCCACTCCAGCCGGCGCCGGTTCACGATGTTGACGACGGTGACGCCCGTCTCGTCGGCGTCGACCCTGGGCCGGGCCAGCAGGACCAGGGTTCCGGCCAGGAGGGCGGCGGTGAACACGAAGCTGAGGCGCTCGCCCGGGCTGAGCTGCTTCAGCAGCAGCGCGATCAGGGAGATGGCCACGAAGAGCGCGGCGGCCGCGATGAGCAGCACCGCGCGGGTGCGGCCCGGCCGGAAGGTGACGGGCAGGGCGGGCAGTTGGTCCGACGGGGTGGCCGGGGTGGGACCCGGGGTGGCGTCGGGGGTGGTGTCCGGCATGGTGCGGCTCCGGGATCGGTCCGGGTCAGAGACGGCAGGCGTGGATGGCCGTGGTGAGGATGGCGCGGGCGCCGAGGTCGTAGAGGTCGTCCATGATCCGCTGGGCCTCCTTGGAGGGGACCATGGCGCGGACGGCGACCCAGCCCTCGTTGTGCAGCGGGGACACGGTCGGGGACTCCAGGCCGGGGGTCAGCGCGACGGCCTTCTCCAGCTGCTCGACCCGGCAGTCGTAGTCCATCATCACGTAGGTGCGGGCGACGAGGACGCCCTGGAGGCGCCGCAGGAACTGGCCCACCTTGGACTCGACGGTGTCGTCGGCCCCGGCCTCGGCGCCGGTGCGGCGGATGACGACGGCCTCGGAGGTCATGATCGGTTCGCCGATGACCTCCAGGCCCGCGTTGCGCAGGGAGGTGCCGGTCTCGACGACGTCCGCGATGACCTCGGCGACGCCGAGTTCGATGGCGGTCTCGACGGCGCCGTCGAGGTGGACCACGGAGGCGTCGATGCCCTGCTCGGCGAGGTGCCGCGCGACGATGCCCTCGTAGGAGGTGGCGACCGTGCTGCCGTTCAGGTCCGCGACGCTCCTGGCGGCGCTGGGCTTGGCGGCGAAGCGGAAGGTGGAGCGGGCGAAGCCGAGGGGCAGGATCTCCTCGGCCTCGGCGCCGGAGTCGACCAGGAGGTCGCGGCCGGTGATGCCGATGTCGAGGCGGCCGGACGAGACGTAGATGGCGATGTCGCGGGGGCGGAGGTAGAAGAACTCGACCTCGTTGACCGGGTCGACGATCCTCAGTTCCTTCGACTCCCGGCGCTGCTGGTAGCCGGCCTCATGCAGCATCTCCGCCGCAGGGCCTGCCAGTGAACCCTTGTTGGGGAGTGCGATGCGCAGCATGAGGTCGGCTTCCTTTGCGGTCCGGCGGTGTCAGGGGTGGTGGGGGGCCCGCGCTCACAGGTGGGCGTAGACGTCGTCGAGGGAGATGCCTCGGGCGACCATCATCACCTGGACGTGGTAGAGCAGCTGCGAGATCTCCTCGGCGGCCGCTTCCTTGCCCTCGTGCTCGGCGGCCATCCAGACCTCGGCGGCCTCCTCGACGACCTTCTTGCCGATGGCATGGACGCCCTTTTCCACCAGTTCGGCGGTGCGGGAGGTGGCGGGGTCGCCGTGCGCGGCCTTGTGCTGGAGCTCGGTGAAGAGCTCCTCGAACGTCTTCTTGGACATGGTGGTCCTTACCCTACGCGGTGTCGGGGGCAGCTCACCGCCAGGGTTCGGATACCGAACGCAGCGTGGCCGCGGTCGCCACCGCCGCCGTGACCGCCTCGTGCCCCTTGTCCTCGGTGGAGCCGGGCAGTCCGGCGCGGTCCAGCGCCTGCTCCTCGGTGTCGCAGGTGAGCAGGCCGAAGCCGACGGGCACGCCGGTGTCGGTACTGACCTGGGTGAGTCCCTGGGTGACGCCCTGGCACACGTACTCGAAGTGGGGCGTGCCGCCCCGGATGACGACGCCGAGGGCGACGACCGCGTCGTAGCCGCGGCCGGCGAGGACCTTCGCCAAGACCGGGAGTTCCCAGCTGCCGGGGACCCGCAGCAGGGTCGGCTCGTCGATGCCGAGGTCGTGCAGGGCGCGCAGGGCGCCGTCGACCAGTCCGTCCATCACCTTCTCGTGCCACTGTGCCGCGACGACGGCGACGCGGAGGTCCCCCACGTTGCGTACGGACAGTTCCGGTGCACCCTTGCCGCTCACATCTCTCCTCGGTGGTTCTCTTGCCGGCCGCCGCGGTGGGGCTCTCCCGCCGGTCGCCGTGGTGGTTGGTCGTCCCGGGTGGGCGCTGTCACTGGTTGCCGCAGGCGGGCACGGTCGGCGTGTCCAGCCAGGGCAGGTCGTGGCCCATCCGGTCGCGCTTGGTGCGCAGGTAGCGGATGTTGTGCTCGCCGGCGGTGACGGGCATCGGCTCGCGGCCGGTGACCTCGATGCCGTACCGGACGAGGGCCTGGGACTTGTCGGGGTTGTTGGTCAGCAGGCGGACTCCGCGTACCCCGAGGTCGGCGAGTATCCGCGCGCCGGCGGCGTAGTCGCGGGCGTCGGCGGGCAGGCCGAGTTCGAGGTTGGCGTCGAGGGTGTCGCGTCCGCGTTCCTGGAGTTCGTAGGCGCGCAGCTTGGACATCAGGCCGATGCCGCGCCCCTCGTGTCCGCGCAGGTAGACGAGGACGCCCCGTCCCTCCGCCTGGATGCGGTCCATGGAGGCGTCCAGCTGGGGGCCGCAGTCGCAGCGCTGGGAGCCGAAGATGTCGCCGGTGAGGCATTCGGAGTGGACGCGCACGAGGACGTCCCGGCCGTCGCCGATGTCTCCGTGGACGAGGGCGACGTGTTCGACGCCGTCGATGACGGAGCGGTAGCCGTAGGCGGTGAACACGCCGTGGGAGGTGGGCAGCCGGACCTCGGCCTCGCGGCGGACGGTGGGCTCGGAGCTGCGGCGGTAGGCGATCAGGTCCTCGATGGAGATGATCGTCAGGCCGTGCTTGCGGGCGAACGGGACCAGTTCGGGCAGGCGCAGCATCCGGCCGTCCTCGCCGGCGATCTCGACGATGGCGCCGGCCGGGCGCAGTCCCGCGAGACGGGCGAGGTCGACGGCGGCCTCGGTGTGGCCGTTGCGTACGAGGACGCCGCCGGAGCGGGCGCGCAGCGGGAAGACATGGCCGGGGCGGACGAGGTCGGCGGGCTCGGCGGTGCCGCTCGCGAGCAGCTGGAGCGTGGTGGCCCGGTCGGCCGCCGAGATGCCGGTGCTCACACCGTGGGCGGCGGAGGCGTCGACGGAGACGGTGAACGCCGTCTTCATCGACTCGGTGTTGTCCTCGACCATTTGCGGGAGGCGGAGCCGGTCCAGTTCGTCGCTCTCCATGGGGGCGCAGATCAGTCCGCGGCATTCGCTCATCATGAAGGCGACGATCTCGGGGGTCGCCTTCTCGGCGGCGACGACGAGGTCGCCCTCGTTCTCGCGGTCCTCGTCGTCGACGACCACGACGGGGCGGCCGGCCGCGATGTCGGCGATGGCCTGTTCGACCGGGTCGAGCATGGGGTCCTCGAACTCCTCGGTGCGGTAAAGGATCGGTGCCGTGCTCATACCGGCGCTCCTTCCAGGGCGGGGCGCGCGTCCTCGCGGGAGCGCAGCCACCAGTCGCGCAGTCCCCACAGGACCAGCGCGCCGTAGATGACGTAGACGAAGCCGGAGAAGGCGAAGCCGTTGGCGAAGTTCAGCGGTACACCGACGAGGTCGACCAGCAGCCAGGCGAACCAGAACTCGACCATGCCGCGGGCCTGGGCGTACATGGCGACGATGGTGCCGACGAAGATGTAGGCGTCCGGCCAGGGGTCCCAGGACAGGGACGGGTACAGCGTGAACAGCCCGCCCACCGCGAGGGTGCCGACCGCCGCGGCGCCCACCATGAGCGCGCGCTCGCGCCAGGTGGCGAACCGCACCGCGAGGGAGCCGTCCTGCGCCTGCTGCCGGCCGCGGTTCCACTGGTGGAAGCCCCACGCGGCGACGAGCATGACGACGATCTGCTTGCCCGCGCTGCCGGAGAGGTGGGCGGTGGCGAAGGCCGTGAAGAGGATCAGGCCCGAGACGAACTGGGCGGGCCAGGTCCAGATGGAGCGGCGCCAGCCGAGGGCCAGGGCGACCAGGCCGATCACGTTGCCGATCATGTCCGACCATTTGATGTGCTGGTCGAAGAGGGTGAACGCCTCGGAGTTCAGCCAGTTCACTTGGTGGCCCCCTCACCGATCGTCCGGTCGCCGATCGTCCGGTCCCCGATCAGCCGCTCGACGTATTTGGCGATGACGTCCACCTCGAGGTTGACCGGGTCGCCGCTCTGCTTGAGTCCGAGGGTGGTCAGGGCGAGGGTGGTGGGGATCAGGCTGACGGTGAAGAAGTCCTGCCCGGCCTCCACGACGGTGAGGCTGATGCCGTCGACCGTGATGGAGCCCTTCTCCACGACGTAGCGGGAGAGTTCGGCGGGGAGCGAGATCCTGACGATCTCCCAGTTCTCGGACGGCTCGCGGCCGAGGATCCGGCCGGTGCCGTCGACGTGCCCCTGCACGATGTGGCCGCCGAGGCGGGCGCCCAGGGCCATGGGGCGTTCGAGGTTGACGCGGGAGCCGACGGCGAGGGCGCCGAGGCTGGAGCGGTTCAGGGTCTCGGCCATGACGTCCGCGGTGAACTCGTCGCCCTCGTGGGCCACGACGGTGAGGCAGACACCGTTGACGGCGATCGAGTCGCCGTGCTTCGCGCCCTCGGTGACGGCGGGGCCGCGCAGCCGGAAGCGACAGGCGTCGTCGAGGGTCTCGACGGCGGTGATCTCGCCCAGTTCTTCGACGATTCCGGTGAACACTTCCCGGGTCCTCCTGCCTCTTCGGGCACGGACTCCGGGGCTGCCGACGACGACAGAAGTACGGGCGAAGCACCGGGAGCGACGCCGGACGGAGTCCGCCACGAGGACGGACCGGTACGGCGGCGCGCATGGATGCCCGCCCGCCGCGCACTGCCTCCCATCCGGACTTTAACCGTCGGTCCAGGAATTTCACCTGGTCAACCGGCCACTGGAAGCGGCCGGGTCGCGGACTGTAACCGCCGGTTCGGACTTTCACCGACCCCGGAGTGCGCTGCTGCTGGTACAGGGCCAGTGTGCCACGCCCGCCCGCCGTCCATACAGGCACCGGGTGTGGGCTGCCTCACAGAAGGTGACACCGTGCGCCGTCACCGCGGGACGGGTCCCCGGAGGACGGCCCGCGATCAGCCGCCCGCTTTCACCCCCTTGGACGCCACCGGAACGCGCGGGGACACGCTCTGCGGCTGGTCCATACCTATTGACGAAGTGGTCTAGTCCTCTTACCGTCTGCTTCAGCCTCCCCAGAGACCGGCCCGGCGGCGGTGACGACGGCCCTTGCCCGCCGCCGGGCCTCACCACCGCTTCCGCCGCGCCCGCCGCTTCCGCCCGCCGGGCCGGTCCGCGGCCCCGTGTCACGTTTCCGGCGGCCGTTCCGTCTCCCTCCTGATGAACTGGGCAAAGGTGCACCGGCAGGAATGCCGGCGTCCGACGACAGGACCTGAGGAGCTGAACGGCATGACCACGATTCTGGTGACCGGTGGTACGGGAACCCTCGGCCGGCATGTCATCGAGCGGTTGCGGACGGACGCGCAGGAGGTGCGGGCGCTCAGCCGGCACTCCCAGCCGTACGCCGTCGACCTGCGCCGGGGCGGCAGTGCGCTGGACGCGGCCGTCACGGGGGTGGACACGGTCGTCCACTGCGCGAGCACGCCGCGCGGCGGCGACGAGGAGGCGGCGAAGAACCTCGTGGCGGCGGCGCGGCGGGCCGGGGTGGGGCACGTCGTCTACATCTCGATCGTCGGGGTCGACCAGGTGCCGTTCGGCTACTACAGGACCAAGTTCGCGGTGGAGCGGCTGATCGAGGAGTCGGGGCTCGGCTGGACCGTGCTCCGTGCGACCCAGTTCCACGATCTGGTGCTCACCCTCCTCCAGGGGCTGGGCAAGGCTCCGGTGATGCTGCTGCCGGCCCGTGTGAAGGACCAGCCGGTCGAGGTGACCGAGGTCGCGGACCGTCTGGCGGAGCTGGCCCGGAGCGGGCCCGCGGGGCGCGTCGCGGACATGGGCGGGCCGGAGGTGCGCACGTTGGAGTCCCTGGCGCGCTCCTACCTGGAGGCCGCGGGCCGTCGCCGCGCGGTGGTCAAGGTGCCCCTCCGGGGCGCGGCGTACCGCGCCTTCCGGGCCGGCGGTCATCTCGCTCCGGAGCACGCGGTGGGCAAGGGCACCTTCGAGGAGTTCCTGGCGGCACGGGCGGAGCGCGTACGCGCGGGCAGGTGAGCACGCGCCGGGCAGAGGGCAGGTGAGCACACGCCGGGCAAGTGAGCGCCTCCCGGGTGAATGACCGCGGGCGCAGAGGCGCGTACGCGGTGCCGAGAGGCGCGTCAGCGGGCGTGCCCCTGCGCGGTGGGGCCGAAGAGCTCGTCCTGGGCGTGGTCGCGGGCCGTCAGGAGGGCGCCTCGCAGCACCGCTCCGCCGCCCAGGACGCTCGCCCGCACCTCGGTGGACAGCGGTGACATCCGGGCCGTCCGGTCCTGCACGCGGGCGGCGAGTTCCTCGCCGCCCGCCTGTCCGATCTCCCCGCCGAGCACCACGCACCCGGGGTCCAGCAGCGCGGCCACCGACGCGACTCCCACGGCGACGCAGCCCGCGAGGGCGTCGAGGAAGCGCGCGTCCGCGGAGCCCGGCTCCTCCCCCGCCCGCGCGACGGCCGCCCGTACCGCTCCCGCCGCCGCCGGTTCCCCTCCCGGCTCGGCCACGACCCCGTACTCCCCCGCCAGTTCCGCGACCGCCGCCGCCGACGCGAGGGAGTGGAAGCCGCCGCCGCAGTCCGTGGCCGACGGCAGGCCGGGCGTGCCCGGAACCGGCAGGAAGCCGATCTCACCCGTGCCGCCGGAAGCACCCCGGCGCAGGGCGCCGTCCAGGATCACGGCCGCGCCGGTGCCGTGGCCGAGCCACAGCAGGACGAAGGTGGCGCGGTCACGGGCGGCCCCGTCGCGCTGCTCGGCCAGGGCGGCGAGGTTGGTCTCGTTCTCGAGGCTGACCCGCGCCCCGGGCAGCCGCTCCTGAAGCGCGGCGACCAGTCGGCGGTGCCATTGCGGCAGCCCTGTGGAGTCGCGCAGGTCGCCGCTCGCGGGGTCGATCAGCCCGGGGGCGCCGACGCCGACGGTGTGCAGCCGGTCGGCTCCCGCCTCTTTCAGGGTCCGCTCGACCAGGGTCACCGCCCGCTCCACGGCCGGGCCCGTCCCGGCGGCCGGCGCGATCGGCGCGGAGGCCTCGGCCAGGACCGTGCCGACGAGGTCGGACACGACCACGGCGACGCCCTCGGTCCGCACGTCGAGTGCGGCCAGGTGTGCCCGGTCGGCGACGATCCCGTACACCTTCGCGTTCGGCCCGCGCCGTTGTTCCCCGGCCTCTCCGACCACGGTGATCAGCCCGGCCGCGGTCAGCCGCTCGGTGAGGTCGGCGACGGTCGGCCGGGACAGTCCGGTCAGCTGCTTCAACTGCCCGGCCGTCAGCGGGCCTTCCTGCTGGAGCAGCCGCAGGGCGAGCCGGTCGTTGATGGCTCGGGCGGTGCTCGGGGATGCGGCCATGGCGTGATCCTTCCAGATCGGCGGTCCGCCGGCGGGCGGTCGGCGGCGGTCGGTCGGCGACGGCAGCAGGACCGGACCGGCCGGGCAAGCGGATCGGCGGGGCGAGCAGACCAGGGGCGAGGGGCGCCGGACCGGGTGGGGCCGGACCGGCGAGAATCCCCTTATCTTTCAGGCAGGGTGCCTGATAGTTTACCCCGCGCGACAGGGAAGCCTTGGGCGACCGGGAGGGGCGGGACCATGAGTGCAGAGGTGTACGGGCAGCACGAGGTGCGGCGGGCGCGGTACGCCGTGGGGGCGGTGTTCGCCGTGCACGGCGCCGTCACGGGCTCGTTCGCCACCCGCGTGCCGTGGATCCAGGACCATGCCGGCGTGAGCCCCGGGCAGTTGGGGCTCGCGCTCGCCTTCCCCGCGCTCGGCGCGTCCGTCGCGATGCCGCTGGCGGGGCGGATCAGCCACCGCTTCGGCGCCCGGGCCGCACTGCGCGGGCTGATCGCGCTGTGGACGCTCGCGCTGGTCCTGCCGTCCGTCGCCCCGAACCTGCTCACCCTCTGCCTGGCCCTGTTCGTCTACGGCGCCACGGCCGGCATGTCCGACGTGGCGATGAACGCCCTGGGCGTGGAGGTGGAGAACCGGCTCGACCGGTCGATCATGTCCGGGCTGCACGGCATGTGGAGCGCCGGCGCCCTGATCGGTTCGGCGGCCGGCACGCTCGCCGCGCACCTCGGTGCGGACGCCCGGCTGCACCACACGCTCGCGGCCGGTGTGCTGACCGTGGTGGGCGTCGCCGCGGCCGGCCACGTCCTCGATCTGCGGTCCACCGCGGACGAGGAGCCGCCGCCGAGGTTCGCGCTGCCGCCCCGCTCCGCGCTGGTGATCGGCGCGATCGGCTTCTGCGCCGTCTTCGCGGAGGGCGCGAGCCTCGACTGGTCGGCGGTCTATCTGCGCGACCGGCTGGAGGCCTCGGCCGGTCTCGCGGCGGCCTGCACCACCGGGTTCACGCTCACCATGGCGGTCGCCCGGATCGCCGGGGACCGGGTGGTGGACCGCTACGGTGCGGTGCGCACGGTCCGCGCGAGCGGTGTCGTCGCCGTCAGCGGCGGACTGCTGATCGTCCTCGCGCAGCACCCCGCGGCGGCGATGGCCGGCTTCGCGCTGATGGGATTCGGCATCGCGGTGGTGGTGCCGCTGTGCTTCGCCGCGGCCGGCCGCAGCGGCAGCAACCCGAGCCTCGCCATCGCGGGCGTCGCGACCATCACGTACACCTCGGGGCTGATCGCTCCGAGCGCGATCGGGCTGCTGGCCCAGGCGACCAGTCTGATGGTGTCGTTCGTCCTGGTCACGGTGTTGTCGTGCGGTCTGGCCGGCTTCGCGGGCGTGCTGCGCGGCGGGGACCGGGTGAAGACCGTCCGGCCGGACGCGGCCGTTCCCGGCCCACGGACCTGAAAGCCCCGCGGGCCGTCTCGCCGAACCCCCCTCCCCGGGGCCGCGGATCACGCCCGGGGGCGGGCCCGGCCGGCCCCGTCCGCCCGCGTGGACGGAGCATGCCTGATCAGCCCCCACAATGGTCCGGACACGCTGCACGAACGACGAAAGCGACAGCCCATGGATCTCGGCGTCCGCTGGACACTGCACGGCGACGGACGCACACCGGCCCCCGGTGCGGTGGTCCGTCCCGACGAACGGCTCTCGTGGCCCCGCACCGCGGGACTGGGGGCCCAGCACGTCGTCGCGATGTTCGGGGCGTCGTTCGTCGCGCCGGTCCTCATGGGCCTGGACCCCAACCTCGCGATCATGATGTCGGGTGTCGCGACCATCGTCTTCCTGCTGGCCACGCGCGGCCGGGTGCCCAGTTATCTGGGCTGCTCGCTCTCCTTCGTCGGCGTCGCCGCGGTCATCCGGGCCCAGGGCGGGTCCAGCGCCACCGTCACCGGCGCGGTGTTCGTGGTCGGGGCCGCACTGTTCCTGGTGGGGCTCGCGGTACGGCACTTCGGAGCGCGGATCATCCACGCCGCGATGCCGCCGATCGTCACCGGTGCGGTGGTGATGCTGATCGGCTTCAACCTGGCGCCGGTCACCGCCGCCACCTACTGGCCGCAGGACCAGTGGACCGCCCTGTTCGTGATGCTGTTCACCGGTCTGGCGGTGGTGTGCCTGCGCGGCTTCTGGTCCCGCATCGCGATCTTCCTCGGGCTGGTCTTCGGGTACGTCCTGTCCTGGGGCCTCGACCGGGTCTTCGGGCAGATCCACTCCGCGGACGCGAGCGGTGAGGTCACCGATCACTGGCGCCTGGACCTGTCGGGCATCGGCCGGGCCGACTGGATCGGCCTGCCGACCCTGCACGGCCCGTCGTTCGAGTGGTCGGCGATCCTGGTCGCCCTGCCGGTCGTCATCGCGCTGATCGCCGAGAACGCCGGGCACGTCAAGGCCGTCGGCGAGATGACCGGCGACAACCTCGACGACAAGCTGGGCACGGCCATCTCCGCCGACGGTGTCGGCTCCATGCTGTCCACCGCCGTCGGCGGCCCGCCCAACACCACGTACTCCGAGAACATCGGCGTGATGGCGGCGACCCGCGTCTACTCGACCGCCGCGTACTGGGCGGCCGCGGGTTTCGCCCTGCTGTTCGGCCTCTGCCCGAAGTTCGGCGCGGTCGTGGCGGCCATCCCCGGAGGTGTGCTCGGCGGCATCACCGTCATCCTGTACGGCATGATCGGCCTGCTCGGCGCCCAGATCTGGATCAACGCCAAGGTGGACCTGCGCAATCCGCTGAACCTGGTGCCGGCCGCCGCGGGCATCATCATCGGCGTCGGCAACGTCACGCTGGAGTTCACCGACACCTTCTCGCTCAGCGGCATCGCGCTCGGCACGCTCGTCGTCATCACGGGGTACCACGCGCTGCGCGCCTTCGCGCCCGCCCACCTCAAGACGCAGGAGCCGCTGCTCGACGAGGGCACCTCGTCCTACGACACGGGCGGCGAAGGCGCCGATGCCGGCACCAGCGGCGGGAAGGGCCGCGGCGAGGCGGACGGCGAAGGCGGTCAGCGCGCCAAGTCGTAGGCGTACGACGGGGCGAAGGTGCCCGGTGCCCCCCTGCAGCCGTCCGACTCCCCCGGCAGCTTGACCCACAGGTAGGCGTCGATCCCGGCCTCGCCGGTGCCGAGCGTCGGGGCCCGGCCGAGGGTGCGGCCCGCGGGGTCGCACCACTCGCCGGCGGCCGGGGCGCCGTTGCCGTTGCGGCTGGTGTCGATCACGGCGCCGAGGCCCGGCGGGCCGCCGAGGGCGTCGAGCACCCGCCGGTCGTAGGCGATCTCGTCGGCGGTGGCGTGGAAGTTGGAGACGTTGCTGAAGATGCCGTCGGAGGAGGCCGCCGACGCGGCCCCGGCCTGCCGCAGCCAGCCGGCCTGTTTCGCGGGCGCGTTCCACCCGGAGTGTCCGGCGTCGTAGTAGACGCGGGCCCGGGGGTTGGCCTCCTTCAGCACCCGTCCGGCGCGGGCCAGCGAGGCGAAGCGGGCGGTGCGCTCGCCCGCGGAGAGGCATTCGGCCTGGGCGAGGGAGTCCGGCTCCAGGATCACGACGACCTCGCCGGACCCCAGCCCGGCGGCGAACCGGTCGATCCAGCCGTCGTAGGCGTCCAGGTCGGGCGCTCCCCCCTGGGAGTGCCCGCCGCAGTCACGGTCGGGTATCGCGTACGGCACGACGACGGGCACCTGCCCCCGCGCGGCACCGCCCGAGGTGACCGCGCGCACCCGCGCGGTCAGGGTGTCCGGTGAGTAGTCCGCGAACCACACCGCCGCGGGCCGGTCGCCGATGCGGGACTCTATGACCGCCCGGCGCGGATCGCCGGGGTTGGCCCGCACCCAGTCCAGGACCTGGGACTCGGGGTGGCGGTAGAGCCGGGTGGAGGCCGTGCCGGACCGCTGCTCCGGCACGCTCCCGGACGCGGACGCCGTGGCACTCGCCTTCCCCCGCTTCCCCTCCCTCTCGGCCTTCTCGGCCTTCCCTTCCTTCTCAGGACCGGGCTTCGGGGAGGCGGACGGGGAGGGTTCGGCGGGCGACGGCGACGGCACGGCGGGCAGTGGTTCCAGCCGGGGCGACGCGGTCACCTCGGCCGGCCGGGCCTCGTCCGAGCCGCGGTCCTCGCCGAGGGCCGAGAGCATCCCGGTGGCGGTGCCGACGGCGACCACGACGGAGGCGGCCGCGACCATGGTGCCGCGCCGGGCCACGCCTCTGCGCGCGGATCGCCGGGCGGCCAGGCGTTGGGCACGCGAGCCTGACACGTACTGCTCCCCCTCCCCCACGGCGGGCGTGTTCCCCCGTTCCGGGGAAGCGTCGGGCCCGCCGCCACGGGCACCACACTAAAGGTGCGACTCTGCGCTCATGGCGCGATGCGAGCAAGTCCACACCCCCGTAGACACGGTCGTCTCCCGCATGCGCGCCCTCGACTCCGCCCTGCCCCGCCGGGACGGGATCGCGGTCTTCAACCGGGTCTATCTCACGGTGACGACGGAGGCCGACCGGCACATCGACGCGGGTCTGCTCGGGGACACGCAGGCGGCGGTCGCCCTGAACACGGTGTTCGCCGAGCGCTATCTGGCCGCCGTCGAAGCGGTGTCCGAGGGGCGCCGCCCGCCGGCCTGCTGGCGTCCGCTGTTCCAGTTCCGCCATCATCCCGGCGTACGTCCGCTGCAGTTCGCGCTGGCGGGCATCCATGCGCACATCGGTCATGACCTGGCGCTCGCCGTCGTGGACACCTGCCGTACGCTCGGCTGCGAACCCGCGCGGCTGGAGGACGAGTTCGAGCAGGTGGGCGATCTGCTGGTCGCGCTGGAGGAGCGCATCCGCGAGGACCTGATGCCCGGTCCCGACCTCCTCCAGCTCGCCGATCCCCTCACCCATCTGGCCGGCGCGTGGAGCCTGGACCGCGCCCGGGACGCCGCGTGGACGACGGCCCGCGCGCTGTGGGCGCTGCGCGGACTGCCGGACGTCGCCGAGGAGTTCGCCGCACGCCTCGACACGGCCGTGGGTTTCGCCGGGCGCATGCTGCTCACACCGCTGCCCGGCTGAGCGGAACCGGGGCCGGCCGGCCGCAGCGCCCGCGGTGCGGCCGGGTTCAGTCGTCGGAGAGTTCCACCGGCGCGATCTCGTCGTACACGTCACCGGGCCCGGGGTTGGACGCGTCGGTCCCGCCGCCGAAGTGGTGCATCACGCCCCAGACGGCGTTGAGCGCGGTCTGGACGGCGCCCTCCGCCCAGCCGGCCGTCCAGGAGATGTCGTCGCCGGCGAGGAAGACGCCCCGCTTGTCCTCCGGCAGCCGGTCCTGCATGAAGTGCGTGAACAGGCGCCGCTGGTAGCGGTAGTGACCGGGCAGGTTGGCCTTGAACGCGCCCATGAAGTAGGGCTCGTTCTCCCAGGAGACGGTGACCGGGTTGCCGATGATGTGCTTCCTGATGTCGACCTTCGGGTAGATCTCGCCCAGCGACTTCAGCATGACCTCCATCCGCTCGTTCGGTGACAGCGGCAGCCACTTCAGGCTGTCGTCGCACCAGGTGTAGGACAGGCAGATGACGGCGGGCCGGTCCGGGCCGTCGTCCAGCAGATAGGTGCCCCGGGTCATGCGGTCGGTCAGCGTCATCGACATGACGTCCCGTCCCGTGTCCTCGTCCTTGTCGAGCCAGAAGGGCCGGTCGACGGGCACGAAGAGCTTGCTGGACTCCATGTAGTGGGTGCGCTCGATGGCGGTCCAGTGGTCGATCGGGAAGAGCGCGTCGTCACAGGCGATCTTGGACAGCAGCATCCAGGACTGGGCGGTGAAGACGGCCGCCCTGTAGGTGCGGACGTCTCCGTTCGCGTCCGTCACCGTGACGCGGTGGCCCGCGGTGCGGTGCAGCCGCGTCACCGCCGGGCGCGGCTCGCCGTCCACGTGCAGGGTCTTCAGCGAGGTGCCGTAGGGCCAGTGGACGAGCTTCTCCGGTTCGCGCTCCCACAGGCGCAGCGGCAGCTGCTGCGAGCCGCCGACGATGCCCCGGTGATGGTCGTCGGCCTCGGTGTAGACGACGCGCAGGATCTCCAGGATGGAGTTGGGGAAGTCGGTGTCCCAGCCGCCGGTGCCGAAGCCGACCTGGCCGAAGATCTCGCGGTGCCGGAAGGACCTGAAGGCCTCGGAGCCGCAGAGGAAGCCGTAGAAGGTCTGGTTGTCGAGCTTCTCGACGAGCCGGGACCAGATCTCGCGGATGCGCGGGACGTCGCGCTCGCGCAGGGCGCGGTTCATGTCGGAGAAGTCGGCGCCCTCCTCCAGGCACCGGGCCCAGGCGTCGGCCACGTCCCGGTAGACCTGCGGGAGGTCGTCGGGGGTCTCGGCGTAGTGGGACTCGCCCTTGAGGTCGACGACGGTCGACGGTGTCGACGCGGCGAGGGGGTTGGGGAACGGGCGGGTCTCGAGGCCCACCAGGTCGATGTAGTGCTGGAGGGCCGTGGAGGACGGCGGGAAGCGCATCGCGCCCATCTCGGCGGTGAGCGCGGGGTCGCAGCCCTCGAATCCGACGGTGCGCAGCCGGCCGCCGATCCGGTCGGCCTCGTACACGACGGGCTTGAGGCCCATCTTCATCAGCTCGTAGGCGGTGATGATGCCGGACAGGCCGCCGCCGATCACCGCGACCTCGGTGCCGTGTTCCGTCGCGGGGATCTGGCCGAGGCCCGCGGGGTGGGCGAGGAAGTCGTCGTACGCGTACGGGAAGTCCGGGCCGAACATGGTGATCGGCGGCTGCTGCTCGTCGGCGTGCTCGACGGCGTTGGGCACCGTGGACGTCATGGGGTACGGACTCCTTGCGCGGAAGATGTCGAAGAGGGCGAAGAGGAGGAGCGGGCGGGGTTCAGCCGAGGGGCCCGTACAGGGAGGGGCGGCGGTGCCGCAGATACGGGTTGTGCTCGCGGGAGGCGGCGAGGAGCACGGGGTCCGCGTCGGCGAGAACCAGTTCCTCTCCGCGCCCCGCCCGGGTCCGGGCGATCCCGTCGGGTCCGGCGAGGGTGGAGAGCCCCGCGAACTCCCACTCGCCCTCGTGGCCGGCCCGGTTGACGTACGCGATGTACATCTGGTTCTCGAACGCCCGTACCGGCACGAGGGACTCGGCGACGAACTGGAACGGATGCATCAGCGCGGTGGGCACCAGCAGGAGGTCGGTGCCGGCCAGGGCGTGGGCGCGCGCGTTCTCGGGGAACTCGATGTCGTAGCAGGTCAGCAGGCCGACGGTGAGGCCGTGCAGCTCGGCCTGGACGACCTGTTGGCCGCCGGGGGTGAAGTGGTCCTGCTCGAAGGAGCCGAAGAGGTGGGTCTTGCGGTAGTTCGCGAGGCGGGTGCCGTCCGCGGAGACGAGCTGGGTGGAGTTGTGGACCGTGTCGCCCGCGCGCTCCGGGTAGCTGTAGGCGATGGCGAGCCCGTGCCGGGTGGCGGTCCGGGCGATCGCGTCGGCCGCGTCGCCGTCGGCGGGCTCGGCGAGCGCCGCGATGTCGTCGCCGATCGCGTACCCGGTCAGGAACAGCTCCGATGTGACGAGCAGCCCGGCGCCGGCCGTGGCGGCACGGCCGGCGGCCTCGTCGAGGACCTTGAGGTTCTCGCTGACGGAACCGGGCCGTCCGGAGCTCTGGAGCAGGGCGGTGCGCATGCGTGTTCCTCGTCGGTACGCGGGAGGGCAGGGGAGACGGGCGGAGGGCCGCCGGGAGGGATCGCATAGACGGTACGGTCGGCCGGCTCGGCCGGACAAGCGGGAGCCGTTGCGTGCCGGTGAGCGGATCGTTGCGTCCTGGGCGACCCCGGCGGCGATTCGTTGCACGTGCCGCCCGGGGCCGCTCCGGCGGGACGGAGTCGCGGGGCCGGACCCGCCTCACCGGAGGACAACGGGAGGGGTGGCCCCGGTCCTCCGGAAGGCTTCCGGCGCACCCCGCCGTGCTCGTCCCCGCGCCCTTGTGCACGCGCGACGGCAGGGCGGGGCGGCTCACACGCGGTCTTCCGCCGCCCGGGTTCCCGCGGCCCCTTCCCGGGCTCCGGTCCGCGCCGTCGCCCGCGCTCCCGCCACCAGCACCGCCGTCACCAGATACGGCACCGCGAACACGGCGAAGGCCGTGCTGTGCGGGCTGTGCGAGGCGATCAGGGCGTAGCCGCCGAACACCGCGACCGTGGCCAGCTCGGTGCCCAGGCCCGCGAGCGAGGTCAGGGTGGCCCGCCCGGTGTCCCCGATGCGCCGCTGGAGCCGTGCGTCGGCCAGGACGGTCGCCGCCTGGAAACCTCCGAAGGCGAGGGCGACCAGGACCAGACCAACCGGCGTGCCGGTGAGCGTGCCGGCGGCGAGAGCGAGTCCGGCGCCGGCGAGCAGGGCCGCGAATCCGTTCGTACCGAGGCGTTCACCCTCGCCGGCCAGCAGGCTTCCGGCGGTGGCACCGGCCCAGATCAGCAGCAGGAGGTACGGGACGGTCCCGTCCGCGACACCGGTGTCCCGCACCAGCAGCGGCGTGTACTCGTCGAGGGCGCCCCACACCGCGCCGACGGCCGGTACGAGCAGCAGCGCGCCGCGCACCGACCGGTCGGCGCGTGCCTCGGCGAGTCCGGCGCGCAGGGGGGCGGTCCAGCGGCGGTGGCCTGCCGCCGGGGACCGGTGCTCCGGGAACCGGAGGGCGGTGGCCGCGGTCAGCAGGCAGGCCAGGATGCTGGCGGCGCCGACGGCGGTGTGGCCGCCCCGGTCGAGCACCGGACCGGCGAGTGCCATGGCCGCCATCACGGCCACCAGGCCTGCCGCGCGGGCCCGGCCCATGACCCGGGCGTAGCGGCCGGCCGCGTCGAGCCGCTCCAGCTCGTCGTGGACCAGGGCCTCCAGCGCCCCGGAGGCGAGTGCTCCGCCGGCGCCCCACAGGACGAAGCCGGCCGCGAAGGCGCCGTACGAGGGCGCCAGGACCCACAGGGCGAAGCCGGCCGCGGTGAGCAGCGGGCCGAGCCACAGGAGCAGACGGCGGGAAACGGCGTCGGCCCAGACGCCGGAGGGGACCTCCAGCAGGACGCCGGTGACCGACCAGAGGGCGAACAGGGAGGAGATCTGCCAGACGGTGAGGCCGGTGTCGCTGAACAGCAGCGCGTACACCGGGTAGAGCAGCACGAAGTCTTCGAGGAACGCGTAGCCGTACAGCGTGGTCGTCAGCCGTCGGACGCGGGGGTCGGGCGCACGCGTGGGCGTGGAGGTCATGAGGCCTTCCCGTAAGGGCGGTTCGGACACCGGACGTGGAGGACGTACGGCATCCGGGGCGGCCCTCGGGAGGCGTTACCGGTGAATCAATGTCGCCAGGTCATGACATCGAGGATAGTGCGGGCGGCCGTCAGGCGGGCGGTCCTGACGAGAATCGTCGCAGCAGCGGTGACAGCACCAGCACGGACTTGGTCCGCTCGACGAAGGGCTCCCCCGCGATCCGTTCCAGGACCCGTTCGAAGTGCCGCATGTCGGCGGCGAAGACCTGGGCGACCGCGTCCGCCTCCCCGGTGACGGTGGAGGCGGACACGACCTCCTGGTAGCGCTCCAGGCCCCGCTGGATGGTCTCCGGGGAGGTGTTGCCGCGGCAGTAGATCTCGACGAAGCCCTCGGTCTCCCAGCCGAGGGCGGCGGGGTCCACCCGTACGGTGAAGCCGGTGATGGCGCCGGTGGCGCGCAGCCGGTCCACGCGCCGCTTGACGGCGGGCGCGGACAGGCCGACGAGCTTGCCGATGTCCGCGTAGGAGCGGCGGGCGTCCTCGGCGAGGGCGTGCACGATGCGTTCGTCGAGATCGTTCAGCACTGCGGGCGGTTCACTTCGCTTCTGGGAGGTCCGGGACGGGACCGGCGGGTTCGGCGGGGCGGCGGGGAGCGGGAAGGGGCGGCGGGACCGGCGGGGTTCGCGATGGCCGCCCGGGGGGGGCGGGCGGCCGGACGGGCCGGGCCCGGTCAGGTCCAGCTGGCGTGCAGCGGCTTGCCCTCGGCGTACCCGGCGGCGCTCTGGATGCCGACGACGGCCTTCTCCCCGAACTCCTCCAGGGAGCCGGCACCCGCGTAGGTGCAGGAGGAGCGGACCCCCGCGATGACCGAGTCGATCAGGTCCTCGACGCCGGGCCGGGTCGGGTCGAGGAACATGCGGGAGGTGGAGATGCCCTCCTCGAACAGCGCCTTGCGGGCCCGGTCGTAGGCCGATTCCTCCGAGGTGCGGTTGCGTACGGCGCGCGCGGAGGCCATGCCGAAGGACTCCTTGTAGGGGCGTCCGTCCGCGTCGTGCTGGAGGTCGCCCGGGGACTCGAAGGTCCCGGCGAACCAGGAGCCGACCATCACATTGGACGCACCGGCCGCGAGGGCCATCGCCACGTCGCGCGGGTGGCGGACACCGCCGTCGGCCCACACGTGCTTGCCGTACTTCTTCGCCTCCGCCGCGCACTCCAGGACCGCGGAGAACTGCGGCCGGCCGACGCCGGTCATCATGCGGGTGGTGCACATGGCGCCGGGGCCGACGCCGACCTTGACGATGTCCGCGCCGGCCTCGATCAGGTCGCGGACGCCCGCGGCGGAGACCACGTTGCCCGCGGCGATCGGGACCTGCGGGTCGAGGTCGCGGACCAGCTTGAGGGCGCTGATCATCGACTCCTGGTGCCCGTGCGCCGTGTCGATGACGAGCGTGTCGACGCCCGCGTCCAGCAGCTGCTGGGCCTTGCCCGCGACGTCGCCGTTGATGCCGACGGCCGCGGCGATGCGCAGCCGCCCCCGGTCGTCGGTGGCCGGCCTGTACAGGGTGGCGCGCAGGGCGCCCTTGCGGGTGAGGATGCCGGCGAGGCGGCCGTCCTTGTCCACGGCGGGCGCGTAGCGCCGGTTGGCGCCGTCGAGGGTGTTGAAGGCCTCGCGCGGGTCCATGTCGGCGTCGACGAGCAGCAGGTCGCGGGACATGACCTCGCTGAGCTGCGTGAAGCGGTCCACACCGGACAGGTCGGCGTCGGTGACCACACCGACCGGCCGGTGCCCGTCGTCGACGACGACGCCCGCGTTGTGCGCGCGCTTGGGCAGCAGGGCGAGCGCGTCGGCGACGGTCTGGTGCGGGGCCAGCACGATGGGGGTGTCGAGGACCAGGTGGCGGCTCTTGACCCAGGCGACGACCTCGGTGACGACCTCGATCGGGATGTCCTGCGGGATGACCACGAGCCCGCCGCGGCGGGCCACCGTCTCGGCCATGCGGCGGCCGGCGATGGCCGTCATGTTGGCGACGACGAGCGGGATGGTGGTGCCCGTGCCGTCCGGGGAGCTGAGGTCCACGTCCTGACGCGATGCGACGGCGGACCGGTTCGGCACCATGAAGACGTCGTCGTAGGTCAGGTCGTACGGGGGCTGGATGTCGTTGAGGAAACGCACGTGCTGCACATCCCAGTCGATCAGAGGTGGCCCCCGGACAGGTCAGCCAGGGGGAAGAGCACGTACTTCATTGTCCCATGGCGACTGGATCGCCCGTGCCGGTGCGATCATCCAGGCAGGCCGGCACGCGGCTGGGAGGAACCTCCGAGGGTGAGGGCCACGGTGAGCGCCGGGGTCCGCCGCACCGCTTCGGCGAACACCTCCCGCGCCGTCTCCCACTCCGCGGGGCGTGCCGTCGCGTAGGGCAGCCAGCCGTCCACGACGATCAGCAGTCCGCGTTCGACGGCTCCCTCGGGCCAGACCGTGTGGTCGGCCAGGGAGTCCGCGAGGGCGTCCCAGTTGCGGCCGAACCAGCCCGGCAGGTCCAGGGCGCGGGCGCAGCGGTCCATCAGGCCGGCCTTGTCGGTGGCCCCGTCGAGGTCGAGCACGACCACGAGCCGGCCCGCCAGTTCGTGCGTCATCCCGGTACCCGTCCTGAGCGATGCGTAGGGGGCGTCGGTGCAGCACCTCTCACCCCCGCGTCCGGTGACGGTGCGCCGGGCCCCACGGCCGGCCGAGCGGCCCGCGAGGAGCGGGTCCGCCGGCAGTGCGAGGAGGCGGACCGGGAGACGAGGGAGGAGCAGCGGCACCGTACGGCCGATGCTGCCACACCCGCCCTCGTCCCTCGCCCGGTCAGGGACCGTCCGGGTCGGACCGGTTGAGGGCGGACCTCGGGGCGGGCCCCGCCGCCATCAGGTAGTCGGCGGCCGAGGTGTCCGTCACCAGGCTGGTGACCAGCCCGGAGCGCAGCACCGCGTCGATCGCGGGGCCCTTGCGCTGCCCGCCGGCGATCGCGACGACCTCGGGGACCCGGCGGAGCTGGTCGGTCTTGACCGTGATGCACCGCTCCCCGAGGTCGCGGCCGACCCGGCGCCCGTCGGTGTCGAAGAGGTGCGCGGACATCTCGGCGGCGACACCGAGGGAGGCGTAGTGCTCCCGCTCCTCGTCCGTGAGCATGTCGTGCACCGTCGAGATGCCCGGCTCCCAGGAGCCGATGGAGACACAGGCGACCGTGACCTTGTCGAAGTACTCGAAGGCCCGTGCGATACCGGTCTGGTGGCGCAGCGCCTCGGCGGTCGCCACGTCCGGCAGCAGCATCGGCGCGTAGATGGGGTGGGCGTCGCCGCCCGACACCTGCGCGGCCCGCCGTACGGCCTCCACCGAGCCGCGCTCGGCGGTCCCGGCGTCGTACACGCCCGTCAGCTGCACGACCGTGCAGGGCGCCAGCCGGTCCAGGGCCGCCGCCATGTGGATGGTGGACCGGCCCCAGGCCAGCCCCAGTACGTCTCCCTCGTTGACCAGTTCGCCGAGCAGGTCGGCGGCCACCTCTCCCAGGTTCTCGGGGTCGGGTGTCTCCGCGGCCTCGGCCGGGGACTCCACCACGACGGCGTGCCTGAGGCCGTAGCGGGCGCGCAGCGCGTCGGAGCGCTCCGCGTCCAGCTCGGCGGGCACACGGATCTCGATGCGTACGAGATCCCGTTCGAGGGCGGTCTCCAGGACCCGGGCCACCTTGAAGCGGCTGACGCCGAACTCCTCGGCAATCTGGATCTTGGACTTGCCCTCTAGGTAGAAGCGGCGGGCCATGGCCGCCGCCTGCACCAGCTCAGCGGGTCCCATCCGCATGGCTGAACGGCCCGCCGCCGACATACCCGACACGGCGATCTCCTCACTGCTGTTCACACTCTGGATTCGCCGTTCATCCTTGCAGATCCGGCGCGGTCGAACGGCCCTGCTGGAGAGCCGTTCATGTTCCCGTGGCTCAGTGGTCGCACGCCCAGGATGCCTTGTCCGTGGCGGCTTCGGCCCGGTTGCGCAATGCACGTACCGCCTCGGCCGGGTCCTCCGCCCCGTACACGGCGGATCCCGCGACGAAGACATCGGCTCCGGCCTCGGCGCACCGCTCGATGGTGGACGCCGAGACGCCGCCGTCGACCTGGAGCCAGAGGTCCAGGCCGTGCTTGCTGATCAACTCGCGGGTGCGGCGAATCTTCGGAAGCATGATGTCGAGGAAGGCCTGGCCCCCGAAGCCCGGCTCGACCGTCATGATCAGCAGCATGTCGAGCTCGGGGAGCAGGTCCTCGTACGGCTCGATCGGCGTCGCGGGCCGCAGCGCCATGGAGGCCCTGGCCCCCTTGGCCCGGATCTCCCGGGCCAGCCGCACGGGTGCGGCGGCCGCCTCCACGTGGAAGGTGACGGAGCCGGCTCCCGCCTCGACGTACTGGGGCGCCCAGCGGTCGGGGGCCTCGATCATCAGATGGCAGTCCAGCGGGGTGTCCGTCGCACGGGCCAGCGACTCCACGACCGGCACACCGAGCGTGAGGTTCGGGACGAAATGGTTGTCCATGACGTCGACGTGGAGCCAGTCGGCTCCCGCCACCGCCTGCGCCTCGTCCGCGAGGCGGGCGAAGTCGGCGGAGAGAATACTGGGGTTGATCTGCGCGGCCATGCCCCAAGCCTGCCATGCCCTCCGGGGTACGGCGGCACCGGTCCGGGACGGATACGGGCATATCCGCCTCCCGTGTCCCGGGCCGGCCGGCTCCGGGGGCGGCCGTGAGCTCGACCCGCGGCGCACCCGGGGCGGGCGGGGCATCCGGAGAACGCGGGGCACCTGAGCCGGGTGGGACACCCGAGACACCGGGGACGCAGGCCGCGCACGGAGCATCCGACGCGGACGGGGCTCCCCACGCGGACGGGCCGCGCGGTTTTGGCGGGAAGTACGGGAAACACGGCGTCGGGCATCTGGTCTGCGGACGCCGCGCGAAGTGGCTGGTCCTGGCGCTGTGGCTGGTGGTGCTGTTCCTGGCGGCGCCCCTGGCACAGAAGCTGACCGACGCCCAGGACAACGACGCGGCGTCCTGGCTGCCGGGGTCCGCGGAGTCCACGCAGGTCCTGGAGATCTCCGAGGACTTCCGGCCCGAGCAGATCCCCGCGATCGTGGTCTACGCGCGCGAGAGCGGGCTGACGGCCGCCGACCGGGAACGGATCACCGAGGACGCGGCGCAGTTGGGACAGCTGTCCGGCCACGGTATCCGGGGTGCCGAGACCCGGGGCCCGGTCTACGACCGCGGGACCGGTCCGCGGGCGGCGCAGATCCTCGTACCGATCACGATGGACGAGCAGGGCTGGCAGCGGATCGCGCCCGCCGTCGACTCCGTGCGGGACGAGGTGGGCGGGAGCGACGGCGGGCTCGCCGTGCACATCACGGGGCCGGGCGGCACCTCGGCGGACTTCGCCGAGGCGTTCGAGGGCATCGACTCGACGCTGCTGTTCGCCGCGACGGGCGTGGTCGTCGTGATGCTGCTGCTCACCTATCGCAGCCCCACCCTCCTGCTGGTCCCGCTGCTGTCGGTGATCTGCGCCCTGTTCACCGCGCAGGCGCTGATCTACCTGCTGGCCGAGCACACCGGTCTGACCGTCAACGGACAGAGCGCCGGCATCCTCACCGTGCTGGTCTTCGGCGCGGGCACCGACTACGCGCTGCTGCTGGTCGCCCGCTACCGGGAGGAACTGCGCCGGCACGAGGACCGGCACGAGGCGATGGCCCGGGCCCTGCACCGCGCGGGCCCCGCGGTGCTGGCCTCGGGCGCGACCGTCGTGCTGAGCATGCTGGTGCTGGTGGCCGCGCAGATGAACTCCACCAGCGGCCTCGGCCCGGTCGCCGCGATCGGTGTCGCGGTGGCCCTGCTGGCCATGCTGAGCCTCTTCCCGGCGCTGCTGGTCGTCTTCGGCCGGTGGATCTTCTGGCCGGTGATCCCGCGCCACGGCGCGCCCGACCCTGCGGAGCGCGGTGTGTGGGCGCGCATGGGGCGCCGGATCGCACGCCGTCCGCGCATGGTCTGGGGCGTGACGGCGGCGGTCCTGGTGGTCTGCTCGCTGGGTCTGGTCCAGCTGCGCGCCGAGGGCATCGGCAACGCGGACGCGTTCACCGGGAAGCCCGACTCGATCGCGGGGCAGGAGGTCTCCGCACGCCACTTCCCCGGGGGCAGCGGTGATCCGCTGGTCGTCGTCGGCGACCGGTCCCGGGCCGGCGAACTGCGCCGCGCGGTCTCCTCGACGGAGGGCGTCGTGCCCGGGTCCCCGGGCGTGCCGCCGGGCAGCAGACCGTACGCCGGGGACACGGTGCTGTTCGAGGCGACCATGACCGCCCCCGCGGACAGCGAGGCGGCGAAGCAGACCGTGGAGCGGGTCCGGGACGCCGTGCACGCGGTGCCGGACGCGGACGCCCGGGTGGGCGGTGGAACGGCGGCGCTGCTGGACATGGACCGAGCGACCACGCACGACAACCTGCTGCTCATTCCGCTGGTGCTGCTGGTCGTCCTGCTGATCCTGTGCGCGCTGCTGCGCGCCCTGATCGCCCCGCTGCTGCTCGTCGGGACGGTGATCCTGTCGTTCGCCGCCGCGCTCGGCCTCAGCGCCCTGGCCTTCCGGTACGTGTTCGGCTACGCGGGCGAGTCGACGGACTTCCCGCTGTTCGTCTTCGTCTTCCTGGTGGCGCTGGGCATCGACTACAACATCTTCCTGACCACCCGGATCCGCGAGGAGGCGGGCGTGCGCGGCACCCGGCGGGGCGTGGTCACCGGTCTCGCCACCACGGGCACCGTGATCACCTCGGCGGGCCTGGTCCTGGCGGGCACCTTCGCCGCGCTCGGCACCCTGCCCATGGTCGCCTTCGCCGAGATCGGTTTCGCGGTCGCCCTCGGCGTGCTCCTGGACACCTTCATCGTGCGGTCGGTGCTGGTCACGTCCCTGTTCCTGGACGTGGGCCCCCAGGTGTGGTGGCCGCACCGGCTCGCCCGCGAGGACGGCGCCGGCGCGGTGCGCGAAGCGGAGGGGGCGGGCGTCAGCCGGTCCGGCGGATGAGCGCCAGATACATGGCGTCGGTCCCGTGCACATGCGGCCACAGCTGGACGTCGGGGCCCTCGCCCAGCTCCGGGACGCCCGGCAGCAGCGGCCGGGCGTCGAGGAGTTCGGCGTCCGGGAACTGCTTGAGGAGGTCGGCGACCACGGCCCGGGTCTCCGCCAGGTGCGGCGAGCAGGTGGCGTAGCCGACGACACCGCCGACCCGTACGGACTCCAGGGCGGTGCGCAGCAGCCCGCGCTGCAGCGGGGCGAACCCCTCCAGGTCGTCCGGCCGGCGCCGCCAGCGCGCCTCGGGGCGCCGGCGCAGGGCGCCGAGGCCGGTGCAGGGCACGTCGACCAGCACCCGGTCGAAGGCGCCGGGCCGCCACGGCGGCCGGGTCCCGTCGGCCGTGACGACCTGGTACGGCCCGGGGTTCCCCGCCAGCGCCTTGGCGACCAGTCCGGCCCGGTGCGGCTGCTTCTCGGAGGCCAGCAGGACGGCACCGCGCTCGGCGGCGAGGGCGGCGAGCAGCGCGGCCTTGCCGCCGGGACCGGCGCAGCCGTCCAGCCACATCCGGTCGGGCCCGTCCAGCGGGGCGTTGGCCAGGGCGAGCGCGACGAGCTGACTGCCCTCGTCCTGCACGCCGGCCCTGCCGTCCGCCACGGCCGGGATCGCGCCCGGCTCGCCGCCCTCGCTCAGCCGCACCGCGTACGGCGACCAGCGGCCGGGCAGAGCGGCCTCCTCGTCGAGCAGTTCCCCGGTGGTGGCCCGGCCGGGACGGGCGACGAGCGTGACCTCGGGCCGCTCGTTGTCGGCCCGCAGCAGTTCCTCGATGCCGGCGCGACCGCCGCCGAGGGAGTCCCACAGCGCGGAGACGACCCAGCGCGGGTGCGAGTGCACCACGGCGAGATGGTCCTCGGGGTCTTCGTCGTACGGCGGCGCGACCCGCTCGATCCAGCCGTCGAGGTCGTGCTGCGCGACCTTGCGCAGCACGGCGTTGACGAACTTGGCCCGTCCGTCGCCGAGCACCACGCGCGCGAGTTCGACGGAGGCGGACACGGCGGCGTGGGTCGGGATCCGGGTCCCCAGCAGCTGGTGCGCGCCGAGGCTCAGCACGTCCAGCACGGGCGGGTCCACCTCGCGCAGCGGCCGGTCGACACAGGCGGCGACGACCGCGTCGTACGTGCCCTGCCGGCGCAGCGTGCCGTACACCAGCTCGGTGGCGAGCGCCGCGTCCCGGGCGTCGAAGTCACCGCCCTCGCGCGCCTTGCGCAACAGCGGCGGCAGGACGAGGTTGGCGTAGGCGTCCCGCTCGTCCACGGCCCGCAGGGCCTCGAAGGCGAGGATGCGGACGGGGTCCTTCTGGGGCCGGCGGTAGGGCTTGCCGGGCTTGCGGGGACGGCGGGGCTGGTCACTCACGAAAAGGTGCTCCGGGTGTGGGATGAAGTGCGCGGTCCAGCGTACGTCGTCGGGACGGGCCGGGGCCGCGAGGCGCCGGGCACCCGGCCGGGGTGCGGCGGCGCCGGACGCGGGGCGGGGGTTCCGCGGCGTCAGCCGCCGACGGTCTCCTCGGCGCCGATCCGTACACCGCGTGCCCAGTCGGCCGCGCGCATCGGCTTCTTGCCCTGGGCCTGCACCCACAGCAGTTCCACGGCGTGCGAGCCGGTGCCGACGTGCACGTTGTTCTTGCCCGCGGCCAGCCGGCCGGGCGCGAGATCCGTGCGGTCGGGGGCGGGCGTGACCTGGACGAGCTTGAGCCGCTCGCCCCGGAAGGTGGTCCAGGCCCCGGGCGCGGGGGTGCAGCCGCGCACGAGGCGGTCGACGCGCAGGGCCGGGGCGCTCCAGTCGACGTGGGCGTCCTCCACGGAGACCTTCGGGGCGAGGGTGATCCCGTCGGCGGGCTGCGGTACGGCCTTCAGGCTGCCGTCCTCGATGCCGTCCATGGTGGCGGCGAGCAGTCCGGCGCCGGCGAAGGCGAGCCGGGTGAGCAGGTCGCCGCTGGTGTCGGCGGGGCGGATCTCCTCGGTGACGGTGCCGTAGACCGGCCCCGAGTCGAGCCCTTCCTCGATGAGGAAGGTGGACGCGCCGGTGATCTCGTCGCCCGCCATGATCGCGTGCTGCACGGGCGCCGCCCCGCGCCAGGCGGGCAGCAGCGAGAAGTGCAGGTTGACCCAGCCCCGGCCCGGGATGTCGAGGGCGGCCCGGGGCAGCAGGGCACCGTAGGCGACGACGGGGCAGCAGTCGGGGGCGATCTCGCGCAGCCGCTCGAGGAACTCCGGGTCCCGGGGCTTCACGGGCCTGAGCACCTCGATCCCGGCCTCCTGCGCCCGCTCGGCGACCGGAGAGGCCACCAGCCTGCGGCCCCGCCCGGCCGGCGCGTCGGGCCGGGTGACCACGGCGGCCACCTCGTGCCGCTCCGAGGCGAGAAGAGCGTCCAGGGCGGGAACGGCGACCTCGGGGGTGCCGGCGAAGACGAGCTTCATGGGGTGGATTCGGGCCTCTCGGGCGGGGACGTTGCGGGCAGCGCACCAGTCTATGGGGGGGACGGCCGAGGGTGTGCGGGCGGCGTAGGGGCGGCACGGCGGGCCGGCACACGGGCGACGCAGGAGCGGCACGGCGGGCCGGCACACGGGCGACAGTTCGGATGCGGCAGTGGGGCGTACGGGGGCGGGCCCGCGGACGGGCGCCGGGCCAGGGTCCGGGCCTGGGCTCGCAGCCCTCCGCAGGGGCGTGCGCGGGAACCGCCACGCCCCCAGCCCGTGACCCCCGGAGCTGATCCGCGTTGGTCAAGAAAGAGTTGACCACACCGGGCCGCTCCGACGCGGCCCATTCCTTTCAACGCCGGTTCGAGAGGCTTGTTCATGGCCGACCACGCAACCCACGACGCCCAGGCTCGCGCCAGCCTGCACTTGCTGGTGCGGGACATCGAGCGGGTCCGCCGGCAGGTGGACGCACTGCGCACGCTCACCGCCCAGCTCGGCAACGTCTACCGCCCGCGCCGCACCGGCCCCTCCACGGGCTTCGTCGTCTACGGACGCGCCCCCGCCCCCACGGTCCGTCTCGCCCAGGAACTGCGGGACAGCGTCGAGACCCTGGTCACCGCGGCCGTGGACTTCGACCGGTCGCTGGGCTTCTCGTGGGACGCGGTGGGTTCCGCGCTCGGCGTGACCAAGCAGGCGGTCCACCGTCGTTACGGCGCCCGCCGTGCCGCGGCCGCCCAGAACCAGGCCCCGGAGACGGAGCACACCGCGGAGCCGTCGGGAACGCGCACGGTCAACGTGGGTGCGGGGGTCTCCGGCGTGCCGACGGTTCCCGCCGCCCGTTCCATGCCGACCCAGCCGACGGCGGGCAGCTCGGCCCTCCGCGACGACCCGCGTCCCACGGCCTTCCCCGGCCCCACCACTTTCCCGGGTCCCCGCAACGGCTGAGCGCCCGCCCTCGGCCTTCCCCGACGCGACCGTGCCCGGGAGGCCGGCACTCCCCGGCCCGCTCGCTCCGGCCGTTCCCCGGCCCGTACTCCTCAGCCGATGTCGGGCGGGTCGATCCGTACCCACACCGGTTCGTCGTCGGCGCGGGCCGTGCGGGCCGCCTGGGCGGACTTCAGGGCGGCGGTCAGCGCGGCCCCCCTGCCCGGGGGCACCCGGATCAGGGCCCGCTCCCAGTGGTCCCCGGGCGGCGGGCCGCCGGGGCGCCGCGGACGGCCCACGGGGGTGACGGGCAGCGGGACGGGTCCCAGCACCTCCGCCTCCCCGGGAAGTTCGGCCGCGCGGAGGAACCCGGCCACGGCCTCCCCCGGCCCGGAGACCGCCGCCATCCTCGACACCGGGGGGAAGCCCAGTTCGGCCCGCTCCCCCAGTTCCCGTACCGCGTGTCCGACGGGGTCCCACCGCACCAGCGCCTGCACGGGCCGCAGGGTCGGCTCGGCGACCACCACGACCGTGCCGCCCTCCGCCTGCGGGCGCACCAGCGCCGCCGCGCCGATCCAGCGGCGCAGCGCGTCCTCCCCGGCCCGCAGATCGGGCCGGCTCAGCATCGCCCAGCCGTCCAGCAGCAGCGCCGCCGCGTATCCGCCCTCGGCGACCGGCTCGGCCCCCGGCGTGCTCACCACCAGCGCGGGCGCGGCCGGCACCGTGTCCAGCACATGCTCACGGCCGGAGGTGCGCACCGGCACTGCGGGGAAGGCCCGGCCCAGTTCCTCGGCGGTCCGGCGCGCCCCCACGACCTGGGCCCGCAGCCGGAACCCGCCGCACTCCGGGCAGTGCCAGCCGCTCTCCTCGCGCCGCCCGCACCAGCCGCACCGCAGATCGCCGGCGCCGGGCGCCTCCATCGGCCCGGCGCAGTGCCGGCACCGCGCCGGGGTACGGCAGCCCGCGCACGCCATCCGCGGGACATAGCCGCGCCGGGGCACCTGCACGAGGACCGGTCCGTGCCGCAGCCCCTCCCTGACGGCCTGCCAGGCGAGCGACGGCAGCCGGGCGGCGCGGGCGGCCTCGTCCCGCGCGAGGTCCCCGTCCCCGACGGTCCGTACCAGCGGGGCGGTGGTCCGTACCCGGTCCCTTCCGGGGACCAGGGGGCCGGCCCAGCCGGTCTCCACCAGCTGGGCGGCCTCCACCGTGCAGCTCCAGCCGCCCAGCAGGAAACCGCACTGGTCCTGTGCCGCCCGCAGCAGCAGCACCTCACGCGCGTGCGGCTGCGGGGCGTGCTGCTCACTGTGGCTGTCGTCACCGTCGTCCCAGAGCGCGACCAGGCCGAGGTCCTGGACGGGCGCGAACATGGCCGCCCGGGTGCCGATCACGGCGCGCACGGAGCCGCGGCGCACGGCGAGCCACTGCGCGTACCGCTTCTCGGGCCCGGCGTCGGCGGTCAGCACCGCGTGCCGCCCCTTGCCCAGGAGCTCGGTGAGCGCGGCGTCGACGCGGGCGACGGTCCGTCCGTCCGGCAGGACGACGAGGGCGCCGCGGCCGGAGGCCAGCGTCGCCGCGACCGCGCGGGCCAGTTCCTCGCTCCAGAGCGGTCCGGGCAGCGCGTTCCACACGGCGCGCGGAGCGCCGCCGGAGGCCAGCGACCCAAGGAAGGCGGACCCCTGCTCGTACCGGGCCCAGGAGCCCGGCTCGGGGGCCGGGGGCGGCGGCGCCGGGTCGGGCGAGGGCCGCCGCTCGGCGCGTGCGCTGCGCGGCGGTACGGCGAGCTGGAGCACGTCGGCGAGGCTGCCCGCGTACCGGTCGGCGACCGCGCGGGCCAGCCCCAGCAGTTCCTCGCTCAGGACCGGCTCGGGCGAGACCACCTGGGCGAGGGCGGCCAGCGGCCCCGAGTAGTCGGACTCGGCGAGCCGCTCGATCAGGAACCCGTCGATGAGCCCGCCGCCCTCGCGGCGCCCCTCACGCACCCGGTGCCGGCCGGCCCCGAACCGCACCCGCACCCGGACGCCCGGCTGTGCGTCGGCGTCGAGTTCCTCGGGCACGGCGTAGTCGAAGTACCGGTCGAGGTGCAGGACGCCCTTGTCGACGAGGACGCGCGCGACCGGCAGGTTCCCGGCGAGTGCGGCGCCCCGCCAGGTCCGCGGCTTGGCCCGGGGCGTGTCGGCCTTGCGCACGGTCTCCCGGATGAGCGCGAGCTGCTCGGGCGGCGCGCCCCGGGCACCGCCGTCCGTCTGTCCGCTTCCGCCGTTCTCGCTGCTCACGCCTGCATTCCTACCAAACACGACTGACACCCGACCGACAACGGCCACCACCCGCCCCGCGCCGTACGCCCCGGGGCCGCGCGCACGCCGAGGCCCGGCGCTCCCGAAGGGGCGCCGGGCCTCGGTGAAGGCGCCGGAGCTCGGACTACAGCCCCGCCGCCTTGCGCAGCGCGTCCACGCGGTCGGTGCGCTCCCAGGTGAAGTCGGGCAGCTCACGGCCGAAGTGGCCGTAGGCGGCGGTCTGGGAGTAGATCGGGCGGAGCAGGTCCAGGTCACGGATGATGGCGGCCGGACGGAGGTCGAACACGTCCTCGATCGCCCGCTCGATCCGCTCGGTGTCGACCTTGGCGGTGCCGAAGGTCTCCACGAACAGACCGACCGGCTCGGCCTTGCCGATGGCGTACGCCACCTGGACCTCGCAGCGGGAGGCCAGGCCGGCCGCGACCACGTTCTTGGCGACCCAGCGCATCGCGTACGCCGCCGAGCGGTCCACCTTGGACGGGTCCTTGCCGGAGAAGGCGCCGCCGCCGTGCCGGGCCATGCCGCCGTACGTGTCGATGATGATCTTGCGGCCGGTGAGGCCCGCGTCGCCCATCGGGCCGCCGATCTCGAAGCGGCCGGTGGGGTTGACCAGCAGACGGTACTTCTCGGTGTCCAGCTTGATGCCCTCGTCCAGCAGCGCCTTCAGCTCCGGCTCCACGACGAACTCGCGGATGTCGGGGGCGAGCAGCGACTCGAGGTCGATGTCGGAGGCGTGCTGCGAGGAGACCACGACCGTGTCGAGGCGGACGGCCTTGTCGCCGTCGTACTCGATGGTGACCTGGGTCTTCCCGTCCGGACGCAGGTAGGGGATGGTGCCGTTCTTACGCACCTCGGACAGGCGCTTGGACAGGCGGTGCGCGAGGAAGACCGGCAGCGGCATCAGCGTCGGCGTCTCGTCCGTCGCGTAACCGAACATCAGGCCCTGGTCACCGGCGCCCTGCCGGTCCAGCTCGTCCTCGTCGCCCTCGACCCGGTTCTCGTACGCCGTGTCGACGCCCTGGGCGATGTCCGGGGACTGGGAGCCGATGGACACCGACACGCCGCAGGAGGCGCCGTCGAAGCCCTTCTTCGAGGAGTCGTAGCCGATCTCCAGGATCTTGTCGCGCACCAGCTGCGGGATCGGCGCGTAGGCCTTGGTCGTGACCTCGCCGGCCACGTGCACCAGGCCGGTGGTGATGAGGGTCTCGACGGCGACGCGGGAATGGGGGTCCTCGCGGAGCAGCGCGTCGAGGATGGTGTCGCTGATCTGGTCAGCGATCTTGTCGGGGTGACCCTCGGTCACGGACTCCGAGGTGAACAGACGACGGGACACAACGCTCCCTGTGGTTGCAGCGGCTGCTGGCTGATCATTGGCGGACGGCAGGGGCTGCACCGCACACCGTCCGTGGAACAGTTTATCGGTCGCGCCTCGTCACGGGTTCCCCTGTCTCGCCTCTCGGGAACCCCCGTGACCTGCGGCACGGGCATTCTGCCCATGCCAGGGCGTGTTGGCCAGAGGCGCCACGCCCTGACGGCGATGTTTGGGGATCCTCACGGATCCGGACCCCGCCGCGGACCGTTCAGCCCAGGCGCGCCGCCACCAGGTCCCAGACCGTGTCGGCCAGGGCTTCCTTGGGGCCGTGCGCCACGGGCGTCTCGCTGCCGTCGGCGCCCAGCACCACGGCCTCGTTCTCCTCGGAGCCGAACGTCTTGCGCTCGCCCACCTCGTTGACCACGAGCAGATCGCAGCCCTTGCGCTTCAGCTTGGCGCGTCCGTTGGCGAGCACGTCGTCCGTCTCCGCGGCGAAGCCGACGACCACCTGGCCGGGACGGGCCCGGCCGGCGGAGATCTCGGCGAGGACGTCCGGGTTGCGCACCAGGGCGACGGGCTCGGGGTCCCGGCCGTCCTGCTTCTTGATCTTCCCGGTCGCGTACGCCGCGGGGCGGAAGTCGGCGACCGCGGCGGCCATGACCACCGCGTCGGCGTCGGCGGCGGCCCGGAGCACTTCCTCGCGCAGGTGCAGGGCGGTCTCGACGGGGACGACGTCCACCCCCGCCGGGTCGGGCAGCGCGGCGTTGGCGGCGATCAGGGTGACCCGTGCGCCCCGCGCGGCGGCGGTCCGGGCGAGGGCGTAGCCCTGCTTGCCGGAGGAACGGTTGCCGAGGAAGCGGACGGGGTCGAGGGGCTCCCGGGTGCCGCCGGCGCTGACCACGACGTGCCTGCCCCTCAGGTCGGGCTCGGTGACGCCCCGGGCCAGCACCCGGCGGCAGACCTCGAAGATCTCGCCCGGGTCGGGCAGCCGGCCCTTGCCGGTGTCGACGCCGGTGAGCCGGCCCACCGCCGGTTCGACGACGACGGCACCGCGCCGGCGCAGGGTCGCCACATTCTCCTGTGTGGCCGGGTGCTCCCACATCTCGGTGTGCATGGCGGGGGCGAAGACCACGGGACAGCGGGCGGTGAGCAGGGTGTTGGTGAGGAGGTCGTCGGCCAGGCCGTGCGCCGCCTTCGCCAGCATGTCCGCGGTGGCCGGGGCGACCACGACCAGGTCGGCGTGCTGCCCGATGCGGACGTGCGGCACCTCGTGGACGGCGTCCCACACCTCGGTCGAGACCGGGTGGCCGGAGAGCGCCGACCAGGTGGCGGCGCCGACGAAGTGCAGCGCGGAGGCGGTGGGGACGACGCGGACGTCGTGCCCCGACTCCGTCAGCCGCCTGAGCAGCTCGCAGGCCTTGTACGCGGCGATGCCGCCGCTGACGCCCAGAACGACCTTCGGCTTGTCCACGTCTCTCCCGTCTCTCCCCGGAATACCGGCCCTGTGCGCGCCGGGGACGGCCGCACACCCCTCATGCTCGCACCACCGCGGGAACGGCCCCGCGCCCCGACCACACCACAGGCCCGGCAGACGTGCTGCCGGGCCTGTGGAGAAGTCGACCGAAAGTCATTGGTACGACTTCCGACACCGTGCGACTCACTGAACTGCGACTTACTGAGCGGGGCCTTCGATGGCCTCGGAGGTCAGCAGTCCCGCGTTGATCTCGCGCAGGGCGATCGAGAGCGGCTTCTCGTGGACGTGGGTGTCGACGAGGGGACCGACGTACTCGAGGAGACCCTCGCCGAGCTGCGAGTAGTACGCGTTGATCTGGCGAGCCCGCTTGGCCGCGTAGATCACGAGGCTGTACTTCGAGTCCGTGGCCTCGAGGAGCTCGTCGATCGGCGGGTTGATGATGCCCTCGGGCGTGGAGATGGAAGAGGACACGCTCTACCTTCCGATGGATGGGAAAGAATCGGTCTGCATGATCGCTGAATGACCGCTGGGGAAACGCTGACGATCACACGACGTTCATCAAGGCTAGCAGCTCGCTGGCCACGTCCTCGACGGAGGTGTTGACCAGGGTCGTGTCGAACTCCGGCTCGGCCGCCAGCTCGATCTTCGCGGCCTCCAGCCGGCGCTCGACCACCTCGGGCGACTCGGTGCCCCGGCCGGTGAGCCGGCGCACCAGCTCCTCCCAGGAGGGAGGGGCGAGGAAGACCAGCTGGGCCTCGGTCATGGACTCGCGGACCTGACGGGCGCCCTGCAGGTCGATCTCCAGGAGGACGGGCAGGCCCGACTCCAGGTGCTCGAGCACCGCCGCGCGCGGTGTGCCGTAGCGGTTGCCGGCGAACTCGGCCCACTCGAGCAGTTCACCGTTGGCGATCAGCTTGTCCATCTCGTCGTCGGTGACGAAGAAGTAGTGGACCCCGTCCCGCTCACCGGGGCGCGGCTTGCGGGTCGTCGCCGACACCGAGAGCCAGACCTCGGGGTGCGCCTTGCGCATATGCGCGACGACCGTGCTCTTGCCGACCCCCGAGGGGCCGGAGAGCACGGTCAGCCGCGGACGTACGTCCGGGGGTACGGGGGTCGTCCCCCGGGGTGTTGCAGCCATGCGGCGATTATTCCAGCAATCCCGGTATGCCCGGGACTCAGGAGCCGGTACTGCCGAACTCACGCTCCAGGGAGGCGATCTGGTTCGAGCCGAGACCCCGCACACGGCGGCTCTCGGAGATCCCCAGTCGCTCCATGATCTGCTTGGCGCGGACCTTGCCCACGCCCGGCAGGGACTCGAGCAGGGCGGAGACCTTCATCTTGCCGATGACGTCGTTCTCCTGGCCCTGCTTGATGACCTCGTGCAGGGAGGCGCCGGAGTGCTTGAGTCGATTCTTGACCTCGGCCCGCTCCCGGCGAGCCGCGGCGGCCTTTTCGAGCGCGGCTGCGCGCTGTTCAGGGGTAAGGGGCGGAAGAGCCACGCCTACGTCACCTCGGATGTCGAACTGTCGGATACGGACCGGTGAGGAACCTAGTCGCCCCACACCAGGGGAGCCACGAGCAACACGCTTGCCCGTTCACTCTCCGTCGGAGACTAGCGGCCAACTCCGTCTGAGTCAGCGAGAACAGCGGAAAAGTCCAGGTCAGGATCGATGATGGCGGACATTTAAGGGCATAGCGACCGGGTTTTTTTGTCGAATGCGGTCCCGGCGCGTTCCTGTTTCCCTCGTCAAAGGCTCAGACCGCCGTCACCGCCGTCCTGATCTCCTCCGCGAATCGCTCCGCGGCGTCACGCAGCGCGACCACGTCGGCACCGTGACGCAACACTCCCCGGCTGACGTTCGGCACGACGTTGCGCACCGCCGGGCCGAAGACCGCCGGGAGGTCCGCCGCCGTGGCTCCCTGAGCTCCGATGCCGGGTGCGAGCAGCGGACCGTTGATGTCGAGATCGTACGACGACAAGTCGCCGAGCGTCGCGCCGACGACCGCGCCGAAGGATCCCAGGGGCGTCTCCCCCGCGTTCTCGGCGGCCAGGTGCCGGAGCATGGTCGCGCCCACGCTGCGCCCGTCGGCCCGTACCGCGTGCTGCACCTCGCCGCCCTCCGGGTTGGAGGTCAGCGCCAGGACGAACAGTCCCGTGCCGCTCTCCCGGGCCAGGGCCACCGCCGGGCTCAGCGAGCCGTAGCCGAGGTACGGGGAGACGGTCAGCGCGTCCGAGAACAGCGGGGAGTCCGGGCGCAGGAAGGACTCGGCGTAGGCGGCCATGGTGGAGCCGATGTCGCCGCGCTTGGCGTCCATGACGACCAGCGCGCCGGCCGCCCGTGCCTGAGCGACCGACCTCTCCAGCACCGCGACGCCGCGCGAGCCGAAGCGCTCGAAGAACGCGCTCTGCGGCTTGAGCACGGCGACCCGGTCCGCGACCGCCTCGACGACCGTGCGGCTGAACCGCTCCAGGCCGGCCACGTCGTCGTTCAGGCCCCACTCGGCGAGCAGGGCGGGGTGCGGGTCGATGCCGACGCACAGCGGGCCGCGCGTGTCCATGGCCCGGCGCAGGCGCGCGCCGAAGGGTTCCGGTCCGCTCATGCCGTTGTCCTCACGTCGGCGCCCACCGCGTCGGCGAGCGTGGCATACGGGCTGGTGCGCAGACGCGCGGCGAGCCCCTTGCGGAGGGTGCGGGCCCAGAAGGGGCCCTCGTAGACGAACGCGCTGTAGCCCTGGACCAGCGTGGCACCCGCCAGGATGCGCTGCCAGGCGTCCTCGGCGTTCTCGATGCCGCCGACACCGACCAGGGTGATCCGGTCGCCCACGCGGGCGTACAGGCGGCGCAGTACCTGGAGGGAGCGTGCCTTCAGGGGCGCGCCGGACAGGCCGCCGGTCTCCTGGACGGCGGCGGGGCCGGACCGCAGACCGAGTCCCGCGCGCGCGATGGTGGTGTTCGTGGCGATGATCCCGTCCAGGCCGAGCTCCACGGCCAGGTCGGCGACCGCGTCGATGTCCTCGTCGGCGAGGTCCGGGGCGATCTTCACCAGCAGCGGCACCCGGCGGGCGGGGACGGCGCGGTCGGCGGCCTCGCGGACGGCGGTGAGCAGCGGGCGCAGATGGCCGACGGCCTGGAGGTCGCGCAGGCCGGGGGTGTTCGGCGAGGAGACGTTGACCACCAGGTAGTCGGCGTACGGCGCCAGCCGCTCGGCGGACTTCACGTAGTCGCCGACGGCCTCGTCCTCGGGTACGGCCTTGGTCTTGCCGATGTTGACGCCGACGACCGTCCTGAAGACGGGCGTGCGGGAGGCCAGGCGGGCGGCGACGGCCAGCGAGCCCTCGTTGTTGAAGCCCATGCGGTTGATCAGCGCGCGGTCCGCCACCAGCCGGAACAGCCGCTTCTTCGGGTTGCCGGGCTGCGGCTCGCCGGTCACGGTGCCGATCTCGACGTGGTCGAAGCCGAGCATCGCCATGCCGTCGACACCGACGGCGTTCTTGTCGAAGCCGGCGGCGAGCCCGAAGGGACTGTGCAGGCGCAGGCCGAGGGCCTCGGTGCGCAGTTCCCTGTGGCGGGGTGCGAGCGCGGCGGCGACGAAGGTGCGCAGGCCGGGGACGCGCGCGACGAGACGGATCCAGCGGAAGGCGAGGTGATGGGCCCGCTCCGGATCCATCCGCCGGAACACCAGATGGAAGAAGTACTTGTACATGCCTGTGTCCTCGTGAAGGGCCTGAAGAGCCTCGTGAAGAGGGGGACACCGTTTCCGGTGTCCCCCTCGGGCCGTCAGTCGCGGGCCGCTGTCAGGTGCTGCGCGTGTTCCTGGAGCGAGCGGACGCCGACCTCGCCGCGGTTGAGGGCGTCGATGCCCTGGACCGCGGCGGCGAGCGCCTGGACCGTCGTCAGGCACGGCACGGACCGCGCCACGGCGGCCGTACGGATGTCGTAGCCGTCGAGGCGTCCGCCGGTGCCGTACGGCGTGTTGACGATGAGGTCGACCTCGCCGTCGTGGATCAGCTGGACGATGGTCTTCTCGCCGTTCGGGCCGGTGCCCTCGGACTGCTTGCGCACGACGGTGGCGTTGATGCCGTTGCGCTTGAGGACCTCGGCGGTGCCGGAGGTGGCGAACAGGTCGAAGCCGTGGGCGACGAGCTCGCGCGCGGGGAAGATCATCGAGCGCTTGTCGCGGTTGGCGACCGAGATGAAGGCGCGGCCCTTGGTGGGCAGCGGCCCGTAGGCGCCCGCCTGCGACTTGGCGTACGCGGTGCCGAAGGCGGAGTCGATGCCCATGACCTCGCCGGTGGAGCGCATCTCCGGGCCCAGGACCGTGTCGACGCCGCGGCCGTGGATGTCGCGGAAGCGCGACCACGGCAGCACGGCCTCCTTGACGGAGATCGGCGCGTCGAGCGGGAGGTCGCCGCCGTCGCCCCGGGCCGGGAGCAGGCCCTCCGCGCGGAGCCCGGCGACGGTCGCGCCGAGCGAGATCCGGGCGGCCGCCTTGGCCAGCGGCACCGCGGTCGCCTTCGAGGTGAAGGGGACGGTGCGCGAGGCGCGCGGGTTGGCCTCCAGGACGTAGAGGATGTCCCCGGACAGCGCGAACTGGATGTTGATCAGGCCGCGCACCCCGACACCGCGCGCGATGGCCTCGGTGGAGGCGCGCAGCCGCTTGATGTCGTGGCCGCCCAGGGTGATCGGGGGCAGGGCGCACGCCGAGTCGCCGGAGTGGATGCCGGCCTCCTCGATGTGCTCCATGACACCGCCGAGGTAGAGCTCCTCGCCGTCGTAGAGCGCGTCGACGTCGATCTCGATGGCGTCGTCGAGGAACCGGTCGACCAGCACCGGCCGGGAGGGGCTGATCTCGGTCGATTCGGCGATGTAGGACTCGAGGCGGGTCTCGTCGTAGACGATCTCCATGCCGCGGCCGCCGAGCACGTAGGACGGGCGGACGAGGACCGGGTAGCCGATCTCGTCGGCGATGGCCCTGGCCTCGGTGAAGGTGGTGGCGGTGCCGTGCTTGGGGGCCGGCAGGCCGGCCTCCTTGAGGACCTGGCCGAAGGCGCCCCGGTCCTCGGCCGCGTGGATGGCCTCGGGAGGCGTGCCGACGACCGGTACGCCGTTGTCCTTGAGGGCCTGGGAGAGACCCAGCGGGGTCTGGCCGCCGAGCTGGACGATCACGCCCGCGACCGGTCCGGCCTGCTGCTCGGCGTGGACGATCTCCAGGACGTCCTCCAGGGTGAGCGGCTCGAAGTACAGCCGGTCGGAGGTGTCGTAGTCGGTGGAGACGGTCTCCGGGTTGCAGTTGACCATCACGGTCTCGTACCCGGCGTCGCTCAGCGCGAAGGAGGCGTGGACGCAGGAGTAGTCGAACTCGATGCCCTGGCCGATGCGGTTCGGGCCGGAGCCGAGGATGATCACCGCGGGCTTCTCGCGCGGGGCGACCTCGGTCTCCTCGTCGTAGGAGGAGTAGAAGTACGGCGTGTTCGCGGCGAACTCGGCGGCGCAGGTGTCGACGGTCTTGTAGACCGGGCGGATGCCGAGGGCGTGCCGGACCTCGCGGACGACGTCCTCGCGCAGGCCGCGGATCTCGGCGACCTGCTGGTCGGAGAAGCCGTGCCGCTTGGCCTCGGCGAGCAGGCCGGCGGTCAGTTCGGGCGCCTCGGACAGCTCGTCGGCGATCTCCTTGATGAGGAAGAGCTGGTCGACGAACCAGGGGTCGATCTTCGTGTGCGCGAAGACCTCCTCGGGCGTGGCGCCCGCGCGGATGGCCTGCATGACGGCGTTGATGCGGCCGTCGGTCGGGCGGACGGCTTCGCGCAGCCGCTCGGCCTTGTCGCCGGGCTCGCCGACGAAGGTGAAGTGGCTGCCCTTCTTCTCCAGCGAGCGCAGCGCCTTCTGGAACGCCTCGGTGAAGTTGCGGCCGATGGCCATGGCCTCGCCGACCGACTTCATGGTGGTGGTGAGGGTGGAGTCGGCGCTCGGGAACTTCTCGAAGGCGAACCGCGGGGCCTTGACGACCACGTAGTCGAGGGTCGGCTCGAAGGAGGCCGGGGTCACCCGCGTGATGTCGTTCGGGATCTCGTCGAGGGTGTAGCCGACGGCGAGCTTGGCGGCGATCTTGGCGATGGGGAAACCGGTCGCCTTGGAGGCCAGCGCCGAGGACCGTGACACGCGCGGGTTCATCTCGATGACGATCACCCGGCCGTCCTCCGGGTTCACCGCGAACTGGATGTTGCAGCCGCCGGTGTCGACACCGACCTCGCGGATGACGGCGATGCCGATGTCGCGCAGGATCTGGTACTCGCGGTCGGTCAGCGTCATCGCGGGCGCGACGGTGATGGAGTCGCCGGTGTGCACGCCCATGGGGTCGAAGTTCTCGATGGAGCAGACGACGACCACGTTGTCGTGCTTGTCGCGCATCAGCTCCAGCTCGTACTCCTTCCAGCCGAGGATGGACTCCTCGAGGAGCACCTCGGTGGTCGGCGAGAGGGTGAGGCCCTGTCCGGCGATGCGGCGCAGCTCGTCCTCGTCGTGGGCGAAACCGGAGCCGGCGCCGCCCATGGTGAAGGAGGGGCGGACCACGACCGGGTAGCCGCCGAGCTCGTCGACGCCGGCCACCACCTCGTCCATGGTGTGGCAGATGACCGAGCGGGCGGACTCGCCGTGCCCGGTCTTCCTGCGGACCTCCTCCACGACGTCCTTGAACAGCTCGCGGTCCTCGCCCTTGTTGATGGCCTCCACGTTGGCGCCGATCAGCTCGACGCCGTACTTCTCCAGGACGCCGTTCTCGTGCAGGGAGATCGCGGTGTTCAGGGCCGTCTGGCCGCCCAGGGTGGGCAGCAGGGCGTCCGGCTGCTCCTTGGCGATGATCTTCTCTACGAACTCCGGGGTGATCGGTTCGACGTAGGTGGCGTCGGCGATCTCCGGGTCGGTCATGATCGTCGCCGGGTTGGAGTTGACCAGGACGACGCGCAGGCCCTCGGCCTTCAGGACCCGGCACGCCTGGGTGCCGGAGTAGTCGAACTCGGCGGCCTGGCCGATGACGATCGGGCCGGAGCCGATGACCAGGACGGACTGGATATCGGTGCGCTTAGGCACGCTGGCCCTCCATCAGGGAAACGAAGCGGTCGAACAGGTAGGCGGCGTCGTGCGGGCCCGCTGCCGCTTCCGGGTGGTACTGGACGCTGAAGGCCGGCCGGTCGAGCAGCCGGAGTCCTTCCACCACGTTGTCGTTGAGGCAGACGTGGGACACCTCGGCGCGGCCGAACGGGGTGTCGGAGACCTTGTCGAGGGGGGCGTCGACGGCGAAGCCGTGGTTGTGCGAGGTGACCTCGACCTTGCCGGTCGTACGGTCCTGGACCGGCTGGTTGATGCCGCGGTGGCCGTACTTCAGTTTGAAGGTGCCGAAGCCGAGGGCGCGGCCGAGGATCTGGTTGCCGAAGCAGATGCCGAACAGCGGGGTGCCGCGCTCCAGGACGGCCCGCATCACGGAGACGGGGTGGTCGGCGGTGGCGGGGTCTCCGGGGCCGTTGGAGAAGAACACGCCGTCCGGGTTCACGGCGTAGACGTCGTCGGCGGTCGCGGTGGCGGGCAGGACGTGCACCTCGATGCCGCGCTCTGCCATGCGGTGCGGGGTCATGCCCTTGATGCCGAGGTCGACCGCGGCGACGGTGAACCGCTTCTCGCCGATCGCCGGGACGACGTACGGCTCGGTGGTGGCGACCTCGGCGGCGAGGTCGGCGCCCTTCATCGGGGGGACCTCCTGGACGCGGGCCACCAGGGCGGCGTCGTCCGGCACGGTGTCGCCGCTGAAGATGCCCACGCGCATGGCGCCCCGCTCGCGCAGGTGGCGGGTGAGCGCGCGGGTGTCGATGCCGCTGATGCCGACGACGCCCTGGGCGGCGAGTTCCTCGTCCAGGGAGCGGCGGGAGCGCCAGTTGGACGGCACGCGCGCGGGGTCGCGCACGACGTAGCCGGCGACCCAGATCCGCCGGGACTCGGGGTCGTCGTCGTTGACGCCGGTGTTGCCGATGTGCGGGGCGGTCATGACCACGACCTGGCGGTGGTAGGACGGGTCGGTGAGGGTCTCCTGGTAGCCGGTCATTCCGGTGGAGAACACGGCTTCGCCGAAGGTCTCCCCCACTGCCCCGTAGGCGCGGCCGCGGAAGATCCGGCCGTCCTCGAGGACGAGTACGGCGGGAGTCTTGGCGACTCCCCTGGTGGAGGTCGTCATCGTGCGCCTTCCGTTTCCGTCTTGCTGATCATGTCGTTCAGGGTCTCGACCCATGCGGTGTGCTCGGCCGCGTGGTCGGAGCGGAAGCCGGAGTCGATCAGCTTGTCGCCGTGCGCCCAGGTCACGACGAGCAGACCGCCTTCGGTGAGGACCTTGCCGGCGATGCCCTTGTCGAGCCGGGCCTCGCGCAGCGCGGCGACGGGGACGAAGAAATCGCTCGCGCCGGGGCGTACGACGTCCAGTCCCGCGTCCGTCAGGGTGAGCTCGGCCCGGCTGCGGGTGCCCAGACCACGGGCCACGATGCGGTCCAGCCACTGCCCGGCGGTGGTGGAGCCGTGGTAGCGGCCGCTCATCGTCAGTTTCGCCGCCCCCGGCGACTCCGGCATTCCGGTCAGCGGCGGCTCGCCGCCTCGGTCGAGGGTGGTGGGAGGAGACGGGCGGGTGGGCAGTTCGGGCAGGTCGCCCTGGAGGGTGCCGCGCCACTTCCAGCCCTCGCGCATCAGCCAGTAGACGAGGGCGACGAAGAGGACGAGTCCGACGACCCAGCCGATCCGGGCGGCCCAGTCGGTCACTTCCGCCGATTTCTTCTCGGCGGCCAGCAGGATTACAGGTGTCACGTGAGCTTCCCGTCGATGAGCGTGGCCGTGCCCCGGAGCCAGGTGTGCGTGACACGGCCCGGCAGCTCGCGGCCCTCGTACGGGGTGTTGCGGCTGCGCGAGGCGAAGCCCGCGGGGTCCACGGAACCACGGTATGCCGTGTCGACGAGTGTGAGGTTGGCCGGTTCACCCGCCGAGACGGGGCGGCCGTGGCCCTCGGCCCGTCCGATGCGCGCGGGCGTGAAGGACATCCGGTCGGCGACCCCGGCCCAGTCCAGCAGGCCCGTGTCCACCATTGTCTCCTGGACCACGGACAGCGCGGTCTCCAGACCGACCATGCCCATGGCCGCGGCGGCCCACTCGCAGTCCTTGTCCTCGTGCGGGTGCGGGGCGTGGTCGGTGGCGACGATGTCGATCGTGCCGTCGGCGAGCGCCTCGCGCAGCGCCATGACGTCCCGCTCGGTGCGCAGCGGCGGGTTGACCTTGTAGACCGGGTTGTACGACCGGACCAGCTCGTCGGTGAGCAGGAGGTGGTGCGGGGTGACCTCGGCGGTGACGTCGATGCCGCGGGACTTGGCCCAGCGGACGATCTCGACGCTGCCCGCGGTCGACAGGTGGCAGATGTGGACGCGGGAGCCGACGTGCTCGGCGAGCAGCACGTCCCGGGCGATGATCGACTCCTCGGCGACGGCCGGCCAGCCGCCCAGGCCCAGCTCGGCGGAGACGACGCCCTCGTTCATCTGGGCGCCCTCGGTCAGCCGTGGCTCCTGCGCGTGCTGGGCGACGACGCCGTCGAAGGCCTTCACGTACTCCAGGGCGCGCCGCATGATCACGGCGTCGTGGACGCACTTGCCGTCGTCGGAGAAGACGGTGACGCCGGCCGCGGACTCGTGCATGGCGCCCAGTTCGGCGAGCGTGCTGCCCTCCAGGCCTACGGTGACGGCGCCGACGGGACGTACGTCGCAGTATCCGTGCTCCTTACCGAGCCGCCAGACCTGCTCGACGACGCCGGCGGTGTCGGCGACGGGGAAGGTGTTGGCCATGGCGAACACGGCGGTGTAGCCGCCGCTCGCCGCCGCGCGGGTGCCGGTCAGCACGGTCTCGGAGTCCTCGCGGCCGGGCTCGCGCAGATGGGTGTGCAGGTCGACCAGGCCGGGCAGCAGCACCTTGCCGTCCGCCTCGACGACGGTGACCTCCTGTGCGGCTCCTCCGGCGTTCTCGGCGCTCAGCCCGGTGCCGACGGCCGCGACGGTCCCGCCGTCGATCAGCACGTCCTGCGGGTCGCCGCCGAGCACCTTCGCACCGCGGATCAGGGTCTTGCTCATCGTGTTACTTCTCCTCCGTGGTGCGGGCGGCGTGGGTGAGGGCGGGTTCGTTGCCCCCGAGCAGCAGGTACAGGACGGCCATCCGGATGGAGACCCCGTTGGTGACCTGTTCGACGACGGTGCAGCGCTCGGAGTCGGCCACCTCGGCGGTGATCTCCATGCCGCGGACCATGGGGCCGGGGTGCATCACGATCGCGTGTTCGGGCATCCGCCGCATGCGCTCGCCGTCGAGGCCGTAGCGCCGTGAGTACTCGCGCTCGGTCGGGAAGAACGCGGCCTTCATGCGCTCGCGCTGCACGCGCAGCATCATCACGGCGTCGGACTTGGGCAGGATGCGGTCGAGGTCGTAGGAGACCTCGCAGGGCCAGGCCTCGACGCCGACCGGCAGCAGCGTCGGCGGGGCGACGAGGGTGACCTCGGCGCCGAGGGTGTGCAGCAGGTCGACGTTGGAGCGGGCGACCCGGCTGTGCAGGACGTCGCCGACCAGCGTGATGCGCCGGCCGGAGAGGTCCTGGCCGATCCCGGTGTCCCGGCCGACGAGCCGTCGCCGCATGGTGAAGGCGTCGAGCAGGGCCTGGGTGGGGTGCTGGTGGGTTCCGTCGCCGGCGTTGATGACGTGCGCGTCGATCCAGCCGGAGGTGGCCAGCCGGTACGGGGCCCCGGAGGCGCCGTGCCGGATGACGACGGCGTCGACGCCCATGGCCTCCAGGGTCTGGGCGGTGTCCTTGAGGGACTCGCCCTTGGAGACGCTGGACCCCTTGGCGGTGAAGTTGATGACGTCCGCGGACAGCCGCTTCTCCGCGGCCTCGAAGGAGATCCGGGTCCGGGTGGAGTCCTCGAAGAAGAGGTTGACGACGGTCCGGCCGCGCAGGGTCGGCAGTTTCTTGATCGGCCGGTCGGCGACCCGGGCCATCTCCTCGGCGGTGTCGAGGATCAGGACGGCGTCGTCGCGGGTGAGGTCGGCGGCCGAGATGAGATGACGCTGCATCTTTCAGGCTCCGTAAGGCAGTTCAATCGGAAGAACGGGAGAATCCGGGCAGCCCGGGGCATGACGGCACGCCGGGCCGGCGCACGCGAGGGGGCGCGCGCCCGGATCGCTACGGGGCGGGCTGCTTGGCGCCGAGCAGCACGGTGTCGCGACCGTCCTCCTCGGCGAGCAGGACCTTGACCGTCTCCCGCAACGACGTGGGGAGGTTCTTGCCGACGTAGTCGGCGCGGATGGGCAGTTCGCGGTGGCCGCGGTCGACGAGGACGGCGAGCTGCACCGCGCGCGGGCGCCCGATGTCGTTCAGCGCGTCGAGGGCGGCGCGGATGGTGCGTCCGGAGAAGAGCACGTCGTCGACGAGGACGACCAGCCGGCCGTCGATGCCGTCGCCGGGGATCTCGGTGCGGGCCAGCGCGCGCGGCGGGTGCATGCGCAGGTCGTCGCGGTACATGGTGATGTCGAGCGAGCCGACCGGGACCTTGCGCTCGGTGACCTGCTCGAGCTTGGCGGCGAGCCGCTGGGCGAGGAAGACGCCCCGGGTCGGGATGCCGAGGAGCACCACGTCGTCGGCGCCCTTGGCGCGCTCGACGATCTCGTGGGCGATGCGGGTCAGTACCCGCGCGATGTCGGGGCCTTCGAGAACGGGCCGCGCATCGGAGTGCGTGTCCATGTGAACGGACCTCCTTCTCCGCCTCACGGGACGGACCTTAAAGGACGTCGGGATTACGTCGGCCACGCTATCAGGTGGGGAGCGACACCCCTGATTCCCCCTCCCGCCACCGCCGCCCACTCCATCGGCGCAACGGTCCGCGCCGGCTCCGGAAGAGTCGGTGTGGACCATTCGGCTTGACGGGCGAGAGTAACTCTGCGTAACCTCACAGTGAGTTACCAGCCGCGCGGCCCGGAAATCATGCCGGTCGCGTCGACACAGTGCCGGGGAGCTATATGTCCAGCGAATACGCCAAACAGCTCGGGGCCAAGCTCCGCGCGATCCGCACCCAGCAGGGCCTTTCCCTCCACGGTGTCGAGGAGAAGTCCCAGGGCCGCTGGAAGGCGGTCGTGGTCGGTTCGTACGAGCGCGGCGACCGCGCAGTGACCGTGCAGCGTCTTGCCGAGCTGGCGGACTTCTACGGCGTTCCGGTGCAGGAACTGCTTCCCGGTACCACGCCGGGCGGCGCCGCCGAGCCGCCGCCGAAGCTGGTCCTCGACCTGGAGCGGCTGGCCACGGTGCCGCCGGAGAAGGCCGGCCCGTTGCAGCGGTACGCGGCGACGATCCAGTCCCAGCGCGGTGACTACAACGGCAAGGTGCTCTCGATCCGCCAGGACGACCTGCGCACGCTCGCCGTGATCTACGACCAGTCGCCCTCGGTTCTCACCGAGCAGCTGATCAGCTGGGGCGTGCTGGACCCGGACGCGCGTCGCGCGGTCGCCTCGCACGACGAGGGCTGATCGCACCACCGCCCGAGCAGAAACGTACCGCCGGGGTGGCCCGACCTGCAGAGGTCGGGCCCCCCCCCCGCCCGGGCGGGGGGCGGGCGCGGGGGCGGGCCCGGGGGCCGGGGGGGGGCCCCCCCCGCCCCGGGGGGGCCCCCCCCCGGCGGCGTTCGTTCTGCGGGCCGAGGGGCAGGCCAGGGGTCCGGGGGCCCGGTCCCGGACACGCCGGAGGGCCCGCAGCGGTCGTGCTGCGGGCCCTCCGGCGTGTCTGTGCCGGTCCGGGAGCCGTGCGGCTGGCCGGTGCCGGATCAGACCTCGTCGCGGCGGAGCGAGGGCTTGAGCTCCTTGAACCGGCCGAGGAGCCCGTTGACGAACGAGGGCGACTCGTCCGTGGAGAACTCCTTGGCCAGCTGCACCATCTCGTCGAGGACGACGGCGTCCGGGGTCTCGTCGACCCAGACCAGCTCGTACGCGCCGAGACGCAGGATGTTGCGGTCGACGACCGGCATACGGTCCAGGGTCCAGCCGACCGAGTACTGGGCGATCAGCTCGTCGATGCGCGTCGCGTGTTCCGCGTAGCCCTCGACCAGCTGCATCGTGTACTCGCTCACCGGCGGCTGCCGGGTGTCGGACCGGGAGTGCCGGATCCAGTCCGCGAGGACCGTCAGGACGTCGGCGCCGCGCTGGTCGCCCTCGAAGAGGATCTGGAAGGCGCGCTTGCGGGCCGTGTTGCGGGCAGCCACGGTTAGCTGTTCACCCGGCCGAGGTAGTCGCTCGTGCGGGTGTCGACCTTGATCTTCTCACCGGTGGTGATGAAGAGCGGGACCTGGATCTGGTGCCCGGTCTCCAGCGTGGCCGGCTTGGTGCCGCCCGTGGAGCGGTCGCCCTGGACGCCCGGCTCGGTCTCGGCGATGGTCAGCTCGACGGCGGCCGGAAGCTCGACGAAGAGCACCTCGCCCTCGTGCTGCGCGACGGTGGCCTCGAAGCCCTCGACGAGGAAGTGGGCGGCGTCGCCGACGACCTTGCGGTCGATGTGCAGCTGGTCGTAGGTCTCCATGTCCATGAAGACGAAGTAGTCGCCGTCCATGTAGGAGAACTGCATGTCCCGCTTGTCGACGGTGGCCGTTTCGACCTTCACACCGGCGTTGAAGGTCTTGTCGACGGTCTTGCCGGAGAGCACGTTCTTGAGCTTGGTGCGCACGAAGGCCGGGCCCTTGCCGGGCTTGACGTGCTGGAACTCGACGACGGACCAGAGCTGGCCGCCTTCGAGCTTGAGCACCATGCCGTTCTTGAGGTCGTTCGTGGAAGCCACGTTGCGGAATCTCCTGGACTGACGTGAGACGACTCGGGGCCGGCACTCGGCGCGAAGCTAGAGCGCCAGCAGCTCCTTGGTCGTGATGGTGAGTAGCTCGGGTCCGCCGTCCGCCTCGGGGCGCACGACGAGCGTGTCATCGATCCGGACACCGCCCCGGCCCGGGAGGTGGACCCCCGGTTCGACGGTGACCGGCACACAAGCGTCCAGTTTACCCATGGTCCCGGGGGTCAATTGAGGGTCCTCGTCGATTTCGAGTCCGACCCCGTGTCCGATGAGCGCCGGAAGGGCCGCCGCGTACCCCGCGCTGTCCAGTACCTGGCGGGCCGCGCGGTCCACGTCGCGGCAGGCGGCGCCGGGTACGAGGGACTCCCGGCCGGCCCGCTGAGCGGTGAAGACGAGGTTGTACAGCTCGATCTGCCAGTCCGCGGGAGCGGTGCCGATGACGAACGTACGGCCGATCTCACAACGGTACCCGCGGTAGGCGGCGCCGAGACAGACGGAGAGGAAGTCGCCCTCCTCCACCCTCCGGTCGGTGGGCCGGTGACCGGGCCGCCCGGCGTTCGGGCCGGTGGCGACGGAGGTGGCGAAGGCGGGGCCGTCGGCGCCGTGGTCGACCAGGCGGCGCTCCAGTTCCAGTGCGAGATGGCGTTCGGTGCGGCCGACGAGGATGGATTCCAGCAGCTCGCCGAGGGCCTGGTCGGCGATCTCCGCGCCGATGCGCAGGCAGGAGATCTCCTCCTCGTCCTTGACCACCCGGAGCTGTTCGACGGCGCCGCCGACGTTGGCCAGGCGCAGTCCCGGGGCGACCGAGCCGAGGGCGCGGTGCCGGGTCACGGTGAGGTGGTGCTCCTCGACGGCGAGGGAGTCGGCTCCCCCGGTGGCGGCGAGCCCGGCGGCCTCGACGGCGGGATCACCGCCGGTGCCGGGCACGGCGTGCACCCGCAGCGCCTCGTCGGGCCGGGTCTGCTCGCAACGGTCGTCGGGCAGCCCGGCGCACACCAGGAAGTCCTCGGCCGGGCCCAGCAGCAGTACGGCGCCCTCGGGAGCGGGGCCCGCGAGATAGCGCACATTGGCGGGCCGGGTGACCAGCGCCGCCGCGCTGCCACCCGCGTTGCAGCTTTCCCTCAGCCGCGTCCGGCGGAGCGCGTACACCTCAGACATGTCCCGAGCCTATGAGCGGTGGCCGGAAACCGCCGGTCGAGAGGTCCGAGTGGGCGGCCGGTGCGCGGCGGCGTCCCGGGGCGGCACGACGGGGTGCCGGCCCTCGGCGACGAGGCGGCCGTGGCCTGGCAGGCGCACGGCCGGCGCCGGTGGCGCCCGGGACGCCCGGGACACCGGGGACGCCACCTCAGCGAGCCGGAGACCGCGGGCCGGGCGGCCCTCAGGGCCAGGCCGACGGATCCGGCCGGGGGGGAACACACCGCGCCCGCCCGCGGCAGGCGGGCGGGCGCTGCTGGTGGGGCGGGCCGCACCGCGTGGCTCACCAGGACGGAGGGCTGGCGATGGACCTGGCGAGGACGTCGTCCAGGACGTCGGCCGTTTCCGGTATGCCGAGCTGGGAGTTGTCGATGATCGGGAGGCCCGAGCCGTACCAGCCGGCCATGCGGCCGTGGATGCGGGCGACCTCCTCGTCGCCGAGGCGGCGGTTGCCGGACCGCTCGGCGTTGCGTTCCAGGACGATGTCCAGACCGGGCAGCAGCACGACCGGCAGCAGGCCGGGCCCCACATGCCGTTTCCAGCCACCGAGGCCGACGACCGGGCGGTCGGGGAAGACGGCGTCGTCGAGAATGCAGGAGATCCCGTTGGCGAGGAAGTTGCGCGCGGCGAAGCCGCAGGTGCGGCGGGCCAGGCGGTACTGCGCCTCCGAGTGGTCGTTCCACCCGGTCTGCGGGTCGGCGAAGCCGGACCGCACCCACTCCCGTACGTCGTCCAGGCTGATGTGCGCGGTCGGCACCCGGCGGTGGTCCGCCCAGTACTTGGCGACGCTGGTCTTCCCGGCGCCCGCGGGGCCTATGAGCAGGACCGCGAGGGTCGTGCCGGCCGGGTCGGCCGCCGCGGGGGCCTGCGGGGCACGGGGCATGGCGACGGGGCCGCCGGGCGGCAGCGGCACATGCCCGGTGGTGTCCGGTGGCGGATGCGGGGACTGCGGGACGCCCGGGGGCTGCGGCGCCGGTCCGGGATAGCCGGGGGCCGGCGGCGGCCCGGGCACCGGGGCGGGCCCCTGGTGCGCTCCCGGGGGGTGCGCTCCCGGATGATGTGCGGCCGGTGACCAGCCGTCGGCCGGTCCGTGCCCCGGTCGGTGGGGCGGCGGCAGCGGAGAACCCACTGCGTGCTGCATCCGGTGCCACTCCGTCTCGGTCTGCTGGGCTCGGTCCACTCGCCGCGGGCGACAAGCGCTGAGGGCAGGGTGGCCCCCCGCGCTCTCCGACAGCCTAGAGCGTCGGAGCGGCTGTTCGAACGGTTACCGCCCCTGCCGCTGTCCGGTGAACGGCCGAAAGTGGCCCTGAGTGCCCTGACCCGCCGGGCCGATCACCCGGCGAGGCAGGGAGCCCGCCCCCGCCGGGCATCGGTCTGCCCGGCGGGGGCGGGTCCGCGGGTGCTACTCCGCGATTTCTCCGTACGCGGCGAGCAGCACCGCCGGGTCCGGGCCCTCCAGCACGGTGGGCTTGGCGAGGCCGTCGAGGACGATGAAACGCAGCAGGTCACCGCGTGACTTCTTGTCGACCCTCATGTTCTCCAGCAGCCTGGGCCACTGGTCGTGGCGGTAGTGCAGGGGCAGCCCGACCGATTCGAGGACGGCGCGGTGCCGGTCGGCGGTGGCGTCGTCCAAGCGGCCGGCGAGCCGGCCGAGTTCGGCGGCGAAGTGCATGCCCACCGACACCGCCGCGCCGTGGCGCCACTTGTAGCGCTCGTTCTTCTCGATGGCGTGCCCGAGCGTGTGACCGTAGTTGAGGATCTCCCGGCGGCCCGCCTCCTTCAGGTCGGAGGAGACGACGTCGGCCTTGACCCGGATCGAGCGCTCGATGAGCTCGGCGGTGTGCGGGCCCGCCGGGGTGCGGGCGGCCTGCGGATCGGCCTCGATCAGGTCGAGGATCACCGGGTCGGCGATGAAGCCGGCCTTGATGACCTCCGCCAGCCCGGAGACGTAGTCGTTGGTCTGGAGGGAGTCCAGGGCGGCGAGGTCGCACAGCACGCCGGCGGGCGGGTGGAAGGCGCCCACGAGGTTCTTGCCCTCGGCGGTGTTGATGCCGGTCTTGCCCCCGACGGCCGCGTCGACCATGGCCAGCACCGTGGTCGGCACCGCGATCCAGCGCACCCCGCGCAGCCAGGTGGCGGCCACGAACCCGGCCAGGTCGGTGCTGGCGCCGCCGCCCACGCCGACGATGACGTCGGTGCGGGTGAACCCGGACTGGCCCAGCGCCTTCCAGCAGTAGGCGGCGACCTCGGCGGTCTTGGCCTCCTCCGCGTTCGGCACCTGGATGGCGATGGCCTCGTAGCCCTGCTCGGCGAGATCGGCGCGGAGCGCCTCGCCGGTCTCGGCCAGGGCCTCGGGGTGCACGACCGCGACCCGCTTGGCGGCGGTCCCGATCAGCCCGCCGAGCTCACCCAGGAGCTGCCGGCCCACCAGGACCTCGTACGGGTCGGTGCCCGCGGTGCCCCCGATGTGGATCCGCGTCACTGCCTCGCTGCTCATGCTTGCTTCATCTCCAGTGCGTCCAGGGCGGAGCGGGTGACCTCTTCCGGCGTGCGGCCGTCCGTGGCCACGACGACCGTGGCGGCCTCCTCGTACAGATGGCGCCGGGCCTCCATCAGCTCGCGCCACTGCTTGCGCGGATTGACGGCGAGCAGCGGCCGGGCGACGTTGAGGCCGGTGCGCTTGACCGCCTCCTCGACGTCCATCGACAGGTAGACGACCCGCTGCCCGGCGAGCAGCGCGCGCGTGTCGGCGTCGAGGACGGCGCCGCCGCCCAGGGCCAGGACGCCCTCGTGCTCGGCGAGCGCGGTGCGCACCGCCTGCTTCTCGAGGGTGCGGAAGGCGGGCTCGCCCTCGTCCACGAAGATCTCGGCGATGCTGCGGCCCGTCCCGGCGACGACGTCCTCGTCGGTGTCCCGGTAGCCGACGCCCAGGTGCTCGGCCAGCAGGTGCCCGACGGTGGACTTGCCGACGCCCATCGGGCCGATCAGCACGATCAGAGGAGTCACCGGATGGCCAGGTTCTCGAGGTAGGAGGTCACATTGCGGCGGGTCTCGGGGACGCTGTCGCCGCCGAACTTCTCCGCCACCGCGTCCGCGAGGACCAGGGCGACCATGGCCTCGGCGACGATGCCGGCCGCCGGTACGGCGCACACGTCGGAGCGCTGGTGGTGGGCGGCGGTCTCCTCGCCGGTGACGACGTCCACGGTCTTCAGCGCCCGCGGCACGGTCGCGATCGGCTTCATCGCCGCCCGTACCCTCAGCAGCTCACCGGTGGTCAGGCCGCCCTCGGTGCCGCCGGAGCGGCCCGAGGAGCGCTTGATGCCCTCGTCGGTGGCGACGATCTCGTCGTGCGCCTTCGAGCCGGGCACCCGGGCCAGGTCGAAGCCGTCGCCGACCTCCACCCCCTTGATCGCCTGGATGCCCATGAGGGCGGCGGCCAGCCGGGCGTCGAGCCGCCGGTCCCAGTGCACGTGCGAGCCGAGGCCGACCGGTACGCCGTACGCCAGCACCTCGACGACTCCGCCGAGGGTGTCGCCGTCCTTGTGGGCCTGGTCGATCTCCGCGACCATCGCCTTCGACGCGTCCGCGTCCAGGCAGCGCACCGGGTCCTCGTCCAGCCGCTCCACGTCGGCCGGGGCCGGGTACACGCCGTAGGGGGCCTTGGCGGCCGCGAGCTCCACGACGTGGGAGACGATCTCGATGCCGGCCGTCTCCTTCAGGTACGAGCGGGCCACGGCGCCCAGCGCCACGCGGGCCGCGGTCTCGCGCGCGGAGGCCCGCTCCAGGATCGGACGAGCCTCGTCGAAGCCGTACTTCTGCATGCCGGCGAGGTCGGCGTGGCCGGGGCGCGGGCGGGTCAGCGGGGCGTTGCGGGCGAGGCCGGCCAGCACCTCGGGGTCGACCGGGTCGGCCGCCATGACCTGTTCCCACTTCGGCCACTCGGTGTTGCCCACCATGACCGCGACCGGGGAGCCGAGGGTGAGGCCGTGCCGCACGCCGCCGAGGAAGGTGACCTCGTCCCGTTCGAACTTCATCCGGGCACCGCGGCCGTAGCCCAGCCGCCGCCTCGCGAGATGGTCCGCCACCATGTCCGTGGTGATCGGCACGCCGGCGGGAAGACCCTCCAGCGTCGCGACGAGTGCGGGACCGTGGGACTCCCCCGCGGTCAGCCAGCGCAACCTGCTCAACGGTGCTCCTTCATGCTCGCGCCCGGCACTGCCCTGCGCACGCGGCGTCGCGTACGGCTGTGGCGCGACGGGGTGCGCGGCCCCGGCCCGCCACGTCCGATCCTCCCACGTTCGGGCGGCGTGTCCGGTCGCCGGTCCATCAGTCGGACGAGCGGCGACGGGGCGGGAGGGCCGCCGGTACCAGGGTTCTGGCGGACCGGGGCCCCCGGTCCGGCGGCCCCGGTCTCCGGCGGCCGGTCCTGGGCGTCAGGCCCGGCCGTCACCCGGACGCTGCTGCCCGGGCGCGTAGGACCCGAGGAAGTCGGCACCGCTCTGCCCCGCCGTGACCTGCGCGGGAGCGTGCGGTGCGGGCCGGCCGGCCTGGCCGGGCTGCGGCGCGTACTGGCCCAGGTGGTCGGCTCCGCTGCCCTGTCCGTACTGGGCTGCCGCGTGGACCGGCCGGCCCTCGCGGGTGGCGCGCCGGTGTGCGACCCTGTGCCTGATCTTGACGGCCCAGGACGCGACGACGACGAGAACGATCAGGGCCAGCACCGTGATCTGCACCCAGTCGGGCAGGAAGCCCAGCACGGACTCGAAGATCTGGGACTTCACGGATGCCAGTGGCGTGCCTGCGGACATGAACGCGTACCCCTCCCCCGGTTCCGCCCCCTGCGGAACCGGACGGGATCCTAGCGGGCCGCGAGCGCCCGCTCTCCTGCTTTTCGCATGGCGTCCAGCGGGGCCGGAGAGCGTCCCGTCATCTGCTCGACCTGGAGCACCGCTTGGTGCACCAGCAGGTCGAGGCCGCCGACCACCGCGCCGCCGTACGCCGACCAGCGGGCCGCGAGAACGGTCGGCCAGGGGTCGTAGAGCACGTCGAAGAGGGCCGCGGGACGTTCCGGGACGGCCCGGGCGAGGCCGTCGGTGACGCCTGCCGGGGTGGTGGTGACCACCAGCGGGGCGTGCAGGGCCTGCTCGGCGTCGCCCCAGTCGGCGATGCGTACCGCCACGTCCAGGCGTTCGGCCCACTGCCGCATCTCGGCGGCGCGCGCGGTGCTGCGCACGTAGACGACGATCTCGCCGGCGCAGATCCGGGACAGCGCGGCGAGCGCGGACGACGCGGTGGCTCCGGCACCGAGGATCGCGGCGGTGTCCACCTTGTCGATGCCGTGTTCGCGCAGTGCGGCGACCATGCCGGGGATGTCGGTGTTGTCGCCCGTCCGGCGGCCGTCCTCGGTGAGGACGACGGTGTTGACCGCGTCGACCGAGGCCGCGGTCTCGCTGATCCCGTCCAGCAGCGGGATCACGGCCCGCTTCAGCGGCATGGTCAGCGACAGCCCGGCCCAGTCGTCCCCGAGCGTCTCGAAGAAGTCCGGCAGGGCCTGCTCGTCGACGTCGAAGCGGTCGTACGTCCAGCCCTCCAGCCCCAGCTCCGCGTAGGCGGTGCGGTGCAGCACCGGGGAGAGGGAGTGGGCGATCGGGGAGCCGAGGACGGCGGCGCGGCGGGGTGCGGCCATCAGTTGCCCCTCGACGCGTTCCACTTGTCGACCAGCTTCTGGTGCTCGGCGTTGGTCTTGGTGAACTCGCTCGTCTTTCCGTCGAGCGAGATGAAGTAGTACCAGCCCTCGTCCGTCGGACTGAGCGCGCCCTTGATGGCGTCCTCGCCCGGGTTGCTGATCGGTCCGGGCGGCAGGCCCTTGTAGAAGTACGTGTTGTAGGGGTTGTCATAGTTCCTGAGCTCGCTGAGGCTCAGGTCGAGCTTGCTCTGGTTCTTGACGTAGTTGTAGGTGGAGTCGAACTCCAGCATGCCGTTGGTCTCGGTGTTGCCCGGCTTGAGCCGGTTGTAGATGACCTCGGACATCTTGCGGAAGTCGCTGTGGCTGGTGCCCTCGGCCTGGACGAGACTCGCCACGGTGACCAGCTGCCACGGGTCCTCGAGCCCGAGGCTCTCGGCTTTCTTCTCGACACCGAGCTTCTCGTAGGTCGCTGTGGCCTGCTCGACCATGCCCTTCAGCACGTCCTCGGGCGTCTGCCCCTTGGACACGCCGTAGCTGGAGGGGAACAGGAACCCTTCCAGCGGGTCCTTGACGTCCCCGCCGTTCACCGCCCAGTCGGGCAGGCCGAGCTTCTCCCAGTCCGCCTTGGCGACCTTCGCGGTGGTCCCGTCCTCGACCTTGAGGCGCTTGTCGATGAGTTTGTAGATGTCGGCGTTGCGAGCGCCCTCGATAATGACCAGGTTGCTGCGGCTCTTCGGGCTGAGCATCAGCTCGACCGCGCTCTCGGCCGACATCTCCAGCTCGAGCGTGTAGACGCCGTCCTGGATCGTCTTGCCCTGCGCGTTGCCGGCCTGGGCCGCGACGAAGGCGTCGACGCTCTTGACCACGCCTTCCTTCTTGAGCACCTGGCCGATGGCGTACCCGGTCGAGCCCTTGGGGATCGTGACGGTCACCTTCTCGCCGTTCCCGTCACCGGCGAAGTCCGGGGGGCTGCCGAAACGATCCTTGACGAACTGCCAGCCGACATAGCTCACACCGGCCACACCGCCGCCGAGGACCACCACCACCACGAGGCAGGCGAACCCACTGCGTCGCTTCTTGTCCTTGGCACCCTTGCCGCCCTTGCCGCCCCTGGCGCTTTTGCCCCGGCGGTCGCCGCGACCGCCCGGCTCGTCGGCCTCGTCCTCGTCGTCGCCCGAGAAGAAGGCGTGCTCCCCCTGGTCCGGTCCCGGATCCCAGTCGGTCCGCGACTCCGGTTCCTCGTCCCGCTCCGGCCGCCGTTCGGGCTCGGCGCCGCGCCGGGCGGGCGGCTCGGGCGGCGGGTAGGCCTCGGAGGTCGCGTAGTAGTCGGACTGCTGGGCACCGTACGCCCCGCCCTGCTGCCCGTACGGGTCCGTGGGGTCGGCCGCCGCGTACGGGTCCTGCGGGTGGCCGTGGGCGCCGGTCTGCCAGCCGCCCGTGTCGTACTGCTGCTGGTCCGGGTGCTGCTGGTCCGGGTGCTGCGCCTGCTGGGAGGCGTACTGCTGACCGTAGTGCTGCTCGCCGTACTGCTGCTGGTCGTACTGCTGGTGACCTTGCTGTGGGTGACCCTGCTGCTGGTCGTACTGCGCGTACTGCTGCTGCCCGTACCCGCCCTGCTGCTCGGCGGTGCCCCAGTCGCCGTACTGCTGCTGGTGCTGCTGCGGCTGCTGCGGGTAGTGCTGCGCCTGGCCGTCGTAGGGGGGCTGCTGACCCTGCTGGGTCTGCTGCCCTGCCCATCCGCCGTCCCCGTACAACGGGTCGTCCGGATGCCACGGTTCGGAGCCTCGGCCCCGGCCATACTCAGTCATCGATCCCCTAGAGCCGCGAGGCGGCGGTCACGCGGCTGTGGGGGTGGCCGGCGTCCGTTCCGCCTCTCTTTTGCGGCGGCTGTTCGAACACCACCGCATCGCGCGGAACGTTACCGTACCGCGATCACCTCTCCACTTCGACGCCCTCACCGGGTGCATTGCCTGACACCCGTTCGGATTCAAGGGCCTGCTGGAGGATGATCACGGCGGCGGCCTGGTCGATGACGGAACGTCCCTTCTTCGACTTCACGCCCGAGGCACGCAGCCCCTGGCTCGCCGTCACCGTCGTCATGCGCTCGTCGATGAGGCGCACGGGCACCGGTGCGATCCCGCGGGCCAGTTCCTGCGCGAAGCCGCGGACCTTGACCGCGGCGGGGCCCTCTCCCCCTTTGAGGGAGCGGGGGAGGCCGACGACGACCTCGATCGGCTCGTACTCCTCCACGAGCAGGCGAAGGCGCCGGTGGGCCGCCGGGACGTCCCGGCCGGGGACGGTCTCGACCGGGGTGGCGAGGATCCCGTCGGGGTCGCACGAGGCGACCCCGATCCGGGCGTCCCCGACGTCGATCGCGAGCCGGCGGCCGCGGCGCATGGCCCGGCCGCCCGAGGGATCGTTCACCGGTCCGCTCACTTGGCCGTGTCCGCCACGAGCCGCTCGACGGCGTCCGCGGCGTCACCGATGGCGGCCGGGTTCTGGCCGCCGCCCTGGGCGACGTCCGGCTTGCCGCCTCCGCCGCCGCCGAGGGTCTTGGCGGCGGCGCGGACCAGGTCACCGGCCTTGAGGCCGCGTTCGCGGGCGGCCTCGTTGGTGGCGATGACCGTGAGGGGCTTGCCGTTGACGGTGGTGAACAGGGCGACGACGGCGGCCCGGCCGCCCTGGATCCGGCCGCGCACGTCGAGCACCAGCTTGCGCAGGTCGTCGGCGGTGGTGCCGTCCGGGACCCGGCCGGTCACCAGGGCGACGCCGTGGACGTCCTTGGCGGACTCGGCGAGGCCTCCGGCGGCCTGGAGCACCTTCTCGGCGCGGAACTTCTCGATCTCCTTCTCGGCGTCCTTGAGCTTGCCGAGCATGGCGGAGACCTTCTCCGGGAGCTCCTCCGGGCGGCCCTTGATCAGCTCCTGGAGCTGGGCGACGACCGTGTGCTCGCGGGCGAGGAAGTTGTAGGCGTCCACGCCGACCAGGGCCTCGATGCGGCGCACACCGGAACCGATGGAGGACTCGCCGAGCAGCTTCACCAGGCCCAGCTGGGCGGTGTTGTGCACGTGGGTGCCGCCGCACAGCTCCTTGGAGAAGTCTCCGATGGTCACCACGCGCACGCGCTCGCCGTACTTCTCGCCGAACTCGGCGATGGCACCCTGCTTCTTCGCCTCGTCGATGCCCATGACGTCGGCGCGCACGTCCAGGTCGCGGGCGAGCACCTCGTTGATCTTCTGCTCGACATCGGTCATCACGGCCGTCGGAACTGCGGACGGCGAGCCGAAGTCGAAGCGGAAGCGGCCGGGCTGGTTCTCGGAACCGGCCTGGGCGGCCGTCGGGCCGAGGGCGTCGCGCAGGGCCTGGTGGGTGAGGTGGGTGGCCGAGTGGGCGCGGGCGATGGCCTTGCGGCGGCGCTCGTCGATGGAGGCGTGGGCCTTGGCGCCGAGGGTGATCTCGCCGACCTGGACGACGCCCTTGTGCACGTAGACGCCCGGGACCGGCTTCTGGCAGTCGCGGATCTCGATGACGGCGCCGGAGTCGGCCCTGATCCGCCCGGTGTCGCCGATCTGGCCGCCGCCCTCGGCGTAGAAGGGGGTGCGGTCGAGGACGATCTCCACCTCGTCGCCCTCGGTGGCGGCCGGGGAGGAGACACCGTCGACCAGGATGCCCACGACGGTGGACTCGCCCTCGGTGTCGCTGTAGCCGGTGAAGTCGGTGGCACCGGCCCGGTCGGCGATCTCGCGGTAGGCACCGAGGTCGGCGTGGCCGGTCTTCTTGGCCCGGGCGTCGGCCTTGGCCCGCTCCCGCTGCTCCTTCATCAGGCGGCGGAAGCCGTCCTCGTCCACGGAGAGGCCCTGCTCGGCGGCCATCTCCAGGGTGAGGTCGATCGGGAAGCCCCAGGTGTCGTGCAGCAGGAAGGCCCGGTCGCCGGACAGGACCGTGCCACCGGACCGCTTGGTCTCGGTGACGGCGGTGTCGAGGATGTTGGTGCCGGCCTTCAGCGTCTTGAGGAAGGCGTTCTCCTCGGCGACGGCGACCTTCTCGATCCGCTCGCGGTCGGTGACGAGCTCGGGGTACTGCTGTCCCATCATGCCGATGACGACGTCGACCAGGTCCTTGACGACCGGGCCGGTGGCGCCGAGGAGGCGCATGTTGCGGATGGCGCGGCGCATGATGCGGCGCAGCACGTAGCCGCGGCCCTCGTTGCCGGGGGTGACGCCGTCGCCGATGAGCATGACCGAGGTGCGCATGTGGTCGGTGACCACGCGCAGCGAGACGTCCGAGTCCTGGGCGTCGCCGTAGCGGACCCCGGTCAGGGCGGTGGCCTTGTCGATGACGGCCATGGAGGTGTCGATCTCGTACAGGTTCTGCACGTCCTGCAGAATCATGGCGAGCCGCTCGAGGCCGAGACCGGTGTCGATGTTCTGGCTCGGCAGGTCTCCGAGGATCGGGTAGTCCTTGCCCGGCCCCTCGCCCCGCTCGTACTGCATGAAGACGAGGTTCCAGATCTCCACGTACCGCTCGTCGTTGACGGCGGGGCCGCCCTCGGCGCCGAACTCGGGGCCGCGGTCGTAGTTGATCTCGGAGCAGGGACCGCAGGGGCCGGGGACGCCCATGTCCCAGTAGTTGTCCTTCTTGCCCAGGCGCTGGATGCGCTCGGCGGGCACGCCGACGACGTCGCGCCAGATGCGCTCGGCCTCGTCGTCGTCCTTGTAGACGGTGATCCACAGGCGCTCGGGGTCGAGGCCGTAGCCGCCGTTGTCCTGGGAGCTGGTGAGCAGCTCCCAGGCGAGCTTGATGGCGCCTTCCTTGAAGTAGTCGCCGAAGGAGAAGTTGCCGCACATCTGGAAGAACGTGCCGTGCCGGGTGGTCTTGCCGACCTCTTCGATGTCCGGCGTGCGCACGCACTTCTGGACGCTGGTGGCGCGCGCGAAGGGCGGCTTGACCTCACCCAGGAAGTAGGGCTTGAAGGGCACCATGCCGGCCGGGACGAGCAGCAGAGTCGGGTCGTCCGCGATGAGCGACGCCGAAGGGACGACGGTGTGCCCGCGCTCCTCGAAGAAGCTCAGCCAGCGGCGGCGGATCTCGGCCGACTCCATCAGTGGTCCTCATTCCGGTTGTACGGGTTCGTCAGGTACGCCGAGCCCTCGGCGTACCGCGGGTTGTTCTTCGGGCTGTTCCGGTTCTCGATGGCGGCGTACCGGCCGGAGCTCGGGAGTTCCCGGTCGACGGGGGCGTCGAGGCCGAGGGCGTCGCCCAGTTCGGCTTCGCGCCGGGCCATGTTGTCGCGGACGTCGAGTGCGAAGTCCACCGCCCGGTCCTTGATGCGGCCGCCTGCTTCGATCGCCTTGTTCGCCGCGGTCGCGGCGAGGCTCTCGGGCGTCAGCTGCCTCAGTTTCCGGTTGACCTTGGTGGTGGCCCACACACCTGCGGCGACGCCGGTGGTGAACCAGAACGTACGGCGGAACATCGCTGGGTCAGTCCTTCTTTCCCCGGGTGCGCCTCGCCCGCCGCGTGCCCGGGACGGTGCGGCCCACGATCACGGTGCGGCCCGGCGCCTTCGCGGGCTCGGTCCTGGCGGAGTCCGCCCTGGCGGGCGCGTCCTCCCTGCGTCCGCTGACGGCCCGGCGGACGCCGTAGCCGAACGCGGCGACCTTGACCAGCGGGCCGCCGAAGGTGGAGGCGACGGTGGTCGACAGGGCGGAGGCGTTGGAGGTGACCTCCTGGACGTCGGAGGCGATCGCGTCGACCCGCTCGATCTGGGTCTGCGCGGAACGCACCGCGGTGGAGGCGTCGGCCAGCAGCGGGACGGCCTGGTCGGTCACGTCCGCCACGAGCTTGGTGGTCGCCCGGAGCGTCTGGGCCAGCCTCGCCAGTGCGACGGCGAGGAAGGAGACCAGGATCGCCCAGAACACGGCCACCAGGATTCCGGCCACCTCTCCACCGGACACTGTGCGCACCTGCTCCCTGAGAAACGTGCCTGAACATCGAGAAAATCGTGCACCGAGCCTATCGCGCCACCGGCGGGACTCCGTACCGGATTACCGCCCGCCGCGGGCGGAGTCGGGGGAAGCGATTGTACGGACTGAACACGGTTCAGTACGCTCCGTGTTCCATGGGGGACATTGGGTGCGACGGCGCTCCGGCGGACGGCGGCCCGCCGCGGGGCGTGGAGGGCAACCTGCCGCTGGAGCCGGACGCGTTCGTGGGCCGTGCGGCGGAACTGGACGAACTGTCCCGGGCCCTTGCCGCTTCGCGGCTGGTGACGGTGACCGGGTCCGGCGGGGTCGGCAAGTCGCGGCTGGCCGCCCGGGCGGCCGCGCGGTGCGCGCCGCGGGACGGGGTCTGGCGGGTGGAGCTGGCGGCGCTCGGGGACGCGGAGTTCGTCGACCACGTGGTGGTGGAGGCGCTGGGCCTGACGGACCACACCACCCGGCTGCCGCGCGAGACGCTGCGGGGACATCTGGCGGAGCGCCGGCTGCTGCTGGTACTGGACGGGTTCGAGCACCTGGTGGACGCCTGTGCCGAGCTGGTGGCCGATCTGCTGCGCCGGGCGCCGGGGCTGCGGGTGCTCGCCGTGGGACGCCGTGCGCTGTCCGTGGCCGGGGAGCGGCTGGTACCGCTGGCTCCGCTCGGCGAGGACGAGGCGGTCCGGCTGCTGGCGGTGCGGGCGGGGCAGCGTGCGGTGGGTGCCGGGGACGAGGGGCAGATGCGGGAGCTGTGCCGGCGTCTCGACGGCATCCCGCTCGCGATCGAGCTGGCCGCCGGCCGGCTGGGCGCGCTGTCGCCGGGGCAGGTGCTGGAGCGGCTCGGCGACCGGTTCCGGCTGCTGACCGGCGGCGGCCGGGACGCCCTGCCCCGGCACCGGACGCTGCGGACGGCGATCGGCTGGAGCCACGAACTGTGCACGCCCGAGGAGCGGTTGCTGTGGGCACGGCTTTCGGTGTTCGCGGGGCACTTCGACCTCGAGGCCGCCGAGTACGTGTGCGGGGGGAACGGTCTGGCCGCCGGGGACGTCCTCGACGTCCTGTCGGCGCTGCTCGCGCAGTCGGTGGTGACCCGCGAGGAGACCCCGGCCGGGGCGCGCTACCGGATGCTGGACACGCTGCGCGCGTACGGCGCCGAGTGGCTGGAGAGCGTGGGCGACGCGGAGCGGCTCGCGCGGCGGCACCGGGACTGGTACGTGGGACTCGCCACCTGGTGCGAGCTGGACTGGTTCTCGTCCCGGCAGCGTGAGATCGCCGCGCGCGTCGAGGCGGATCTGCCGAATCTGCGCCGTGCCCTGGAGGTGGGCCTGACGGACCCGGACGAGGCGCATCTGGGGCAGCACCTGGCGGGCTCGCTGTGGTTCTCCTGGGTGGGCTGCGGGCGGCTGGCGGAGGGCCGGCACTGGCTGGAGCAGGCGGTGCGGATCGACTCCGGTCATGAACAGCCCCGGCTCAAGGCCCTGTGGGTACTCGCTCACGTGGCGATCCTCCAGGGCGACACGGTGCCCGCGCTGGCCGCGCTCCAGGAGTGCCGCCGTCAGGCGGAGCGGGCGGCGAACCCCGCGGCGCTGGCGTACGCGGAGCACCGCGCCGGCTGCCTGGCGCTGATCACGGACGACGTGCCCCGCGCGGAGACGCTGCTGCGCTCGGCGCTGGAGCGTTACGAGGAGATCGGGGAGCTCAACAGCAATGTGCTGATGGCCCGGATCGAGCTGGCGATGGCCCGCGCCTTCCAGGAGGACCTGCCGGACGCGGTGCGGATGTGCGAGGACGTCCGCCGGGTGTGCGAGGAGCACGGCGAGCGGTGGGCCCGCACCTACGCGCTGTACGTGCTGGCGTACGCGGCCTGGTGCGAGGGCGATCCGGCCAGGGCCCGGGAGCTGCTCACCGACTCCCTGGACGGCGCCCACGGCTTCAGCGACCTGCTCGGTTCGGTGCTGGCGCTGGAGCTGCTCGCCCTGGTCACGGTGGCGGAGGGGAAGGCGGCCGAGGCGGCGGTGCTTCAGGGGGCGGCGGACCGGATGTGGCTGTCGGTGGGGCTGCGGCTGTTCGGTTCGGCCCACTACAACACGCCGCACGAGCTGTGCGAGGCGCTGGCCCGGGAGCAGCTGGGCGACGAACGGTACGAGGAGAGCGTGCGGCGGGGGGCGCGGCTCGGCCGGGACGAGGCGGTCCGCCGGGCGCTGCGCGGGGCCGAGGCGGGTGATCCGGCGCCGGGCGGGAGCGTACGGCGGGCGGCGGCCGGGGCGCCCACGCAGCAGCCCGCCGTCTCGCCCACCCGTAAGGGCGGGGAGACGGCGGGCTGAGTCACCGCGCGCCTGCTGGGGTCAGCGGGCGTAGTACTCGACGACGAGCTGCTCGTCGCAGATCACCGGGATCTCCTTGCGGTTCGGCTCACGGTCCAGGCGGAACGCCAGGGACTTGAGGTTCACCTGGAGGTAGCGCGGGGTCTCGCCGTCGGGGGCGAAGCCACCCTCGCGGGCGATCGTGAACAGCGTCTTGTCCTTGCTGCGCTCACGGACCTGCACGACGTCGTCCGGGCGGACACGGAAGGAGGGCTTGTCGACCTTCTTGCCGTTGACCTGGATGTGGCCGTGGGTGACCATCTGGCGGGCCTGGTAGATCGTGCGGGCGATGCCCGAACGCAGGACCAGGGCGTCGAGACGGCGCTCGAGCTCGATGACGAGGGCGTCACCGGTCTTGATCGTCGTCTTGGCGGCACGCTCGTACGCGCGGACGAGCTGGCGCTCGCTGACGTCGTACTGGGCGCGCAGACGCTGCTTCTCCAGCAGACGGACCTTGTAGTCCGAGTTCTGCTTGCGGCCGCGGCCGTGCTCACCCGGCGGGTAGGGGCGGGCCTCGAAGTACTTGACGGCCTTCGGGGTCAGTGCGATACCCAGGGCACGCGACTTCTTGACCTTGGGGCGGGGCTGATTCGCCACTGTATCTGTCTCTTTTCCAAAGTTTCCGGCTCACCAGGGTTAAGGGAGGTCGCATCCGCAGTCGGGGAAACCCCGCGGGTCCGCTCGGGACCTGCCGGGCAGCCGCTCCCCTGGTCTGGGCACATACGTGCAGCACGCGAGTGGCCCACCGGCCGGTCCCGGGACTCCGGGTGGTGGTGGGCTGCCCGCGACACCGTTCGACGGTGCGCGACGCTCCTGGATTCCCTGCCCCGGGGGGCGGGTCTCCGGCTGGATGTCCCGCTCTGGTGGTGCCGGTTTCCCTTGCGGGGCCGGACGCGGGACGCAGCTTCGGCAGATTCTACAGGGTGCTCACGGTTGCTTCCGACCGAGGTGCTTCCTGGTCCACTCGACCGCGTCGGCGTACCGGGCCTCGGCGCCGTGCCGGGAGGGGTCGTAGTACGCGCGGTCCTTCAGGGCGTCCGGGGCGTACTGCTGCTGGGCGATGCCCTCGGGCAGGTCGTGCGGGTACACGTACCCCTGGGCATGGCCCAGCTTGGCCGCGCCCTTGTAGTGCCCGTCGCGCAGATGGGCCGGCACGGGCCCGGCCAGTCCCTTGCGGACGTCGTCGAGGGCGGCGCCGATCGCGGTGGTGGCCGCGTTGGACTTGGGGGCGAGGGCGAGGGCGATGGTGGCGTGGCTGAGAGTGAGGGCGGCCTCGGGGAAGCCGATCATGGCGACGGCCTGGGCGGCCGCGACCGCGATGGGCAGCGCGTTCGGATCGGCGAGGCCGATGTCCTCGCTGGCGGAGATCATCAGGCGGCGGGCGATGAAGCGGGGGTCCTCGCCGGCCTCGATCATCCGGGCGAGGTAGTGCAGGGCGGCGTCCACGTCGGAGCCGCGGATGGACTTGATCAGGGCGCTGGCGACGTCGTAGTGCTGGTCGCCGGAGCGGTCGTACTTCACGGCGGCCCGGTCGACCGTCTCCTCCAGGGTGGCCAGGGAGATCTCCGTCTCGCCCTTGTCCAGCGCGGCCCCCGCGGCGGCCTCCAGGGCGGTCAGGGCGCGGCGGGCGTCCCCGCCGGCGATGCGCACCAGGTGGTCGCCGGTGTCCTCGGGGAGGGTGAGGGCGTCCTTCAGGCCCCGCTCGTCGCCGAGCGCCCGGTGGAGCAGGTCCCGGATGTCGTCGTCGGTGAGGGGTTCGAGGGTGAGCAGGAGCGAGCGGGACAGCAGCGGGGAGATGACCGAGAAGTAGGGGTTCTCGGTGGTCGCGGCGATCAGCGTGACCCAGCGGTTCTCGACCGCGGGGAGCAGGGAGTCCTGCTGGGCCTTGCTGAAGCGGTGGATCTCGTCGAGGAAGAGGACGGTCTCCTTGCCGTACCCGCCGGAGGCGCGGCGGGCACCGTCGATGACCGCGCGGACCTCCTTGACGCCCGCGGTGATCGCCGACAGTTCGACGAAGCGCCGGTCGGTGGCCCTGGACACGACGTGCGCCAGGGTCGTCTTGCCGGTGCCGGGCGGTCCCCACAGGAACACCGAGGACGGGCCCGCGGGGCCGGAGGCACCCTCGCCGACCAGCCGGCGCAGGGGTGAGCCGGGCTTCAGCAGATGCTGCTGGCCCACCACCTCGTCAAGGGTGCGCGGGCGCATCCGGACGGCGAGAGGGCTGCCGGTCGGGTCCTTCTCCTGGCGGTCTTCGGCTGCGGCGGTGAACAGGTCGGGCTCCACACCGAAACCCTAAAGGACCGCACCGACAACGCGGTCGGCGCGGTCCTGGTGACCCCGGGGCCGGTGCGGTACCGGCGGTCAGCTGGTCCAGAACTCCCACCAGCGGGTCAGGATCAGCATGCCGATGATGCCGATGTGCAGTACGGGCATGACCCAGGTGAACTCGTCGAAGAAGCTCTTGACCCGGCCGGGGGCGGGCAGGAAGCCCTTGCGGACGTTGAACGACGTGACGTACCAGAACATGATGATCGTGGCGACCCAGGCCAGGCAGCACCACAGGCACAGGGCGTTGATCCGGTACAGGGACTGGGCCATCAGCCAGGCGCAGAAGACGGTGCCGAAGAGGGTGCCCGCGTTGAGGGTGAGCCAGTACCAGCGCGGGAAGCGGGCCCCGGCGAGCAGGCTCATGCCCACGCAGACGACGATGCCGTAGGTGACGAGGCCCAGCATCGGGTTGGGGAAGCCGAAGACGCTCGCCTGGTCGCTCTCCATCACGCTGCCGCAGGAGACCACCGGGTTGAGGCTGCAGCCGGGGACGTACGTCTCGCCCCTGACCTTGGCCTCGAGCAGCTTGAACTTGTCCAGTGTGATGACCCACGCGGCGAGCACACCGGCGGCACCGGTGATGACCAACAGCAGGGCGAACGCACGGCCGGCGCCCTCGCGCACCGGCCCGGCGGCCGGCCCCTGCGCGGGGTCGGGCTCGGTGGAGATGTCCTTCACTGTCGTGTTGCTCATCACGCCGATTCCGTCACTGGAGAGTGTGGACCTGCTTCGGGCAGGGTCATTGTGCCGTACGTGACTGTGGGTTCACCGTCCACCGGCCACAAGAACGTATGAACAGTCCCCCGCGGGCGTACGGTTTCGGCCGCAGTATGTGCCCCGGCCGTACATACACTCCAGCCTAAAACCCCGATCGAGGGAATCGCCGTTCACAGGGTTGACGTGACGAGGCCGTGGCGACGCCGAAGGCGCCGGGCCCGCTGGGGCACACCGGCGCCTTCATGTACGTGAGGGGAAGGACGGGTCAGCCGCGCCGGGCCTCCAGCTCGGCCACGATCTCGTTGACACCCACCGCGGTCTGCTCGCCGGACTCCATGTCCTTGAGCTGGACGACGCCCTCGGCGAGATCGCGCTCGCCGAGCACCAGGGCGTAGCGCGCGCCCGAGCGGTTGGCCGCCTTCATCGCCGCCTTCAGTCCCTTGCCGCCGTAGGCGAAGTCGGCGGCGACGCCGTTCTTGCGCAGTTCGGTGACCTTGGCGAACAGCACCCGGCGCGCCTCCTCGCCGAGCGGGACGGCGAACACGCTGGTGGTGGCCGGGAGCTCGAGTTCGACACCCTCCGCCTCCAGGGCCAGCACGGTGCGGTCGACACCGAGCGCCCAGCCGACGGACGGCAGCGCGGGGCCGCCGATCATCTCCGAGAGACCGTCGTAGCGGCCGCCGCCGCCCACCGCGGACTGGGAGCCCAGACCGTCGTGGACGAACTCGAAGGTGGTGCGCGTGTAGTAGTCCAGCCCCCGCACCAGCCTGGGGTCGTCCTCGAAGGCGACGCCCGCGGCCGTGACCAGCTCGCGGACCTCCTCGTGGTACGTCTTGCAGGCGTCGCACAGGTAGTCGCGCAGCAGCGGGGCGCCGGTCAGCTGCTTCTGCACCGCCTCGCGCTTGTCGTCCAGGATGCGCAGCGGGTTGATCTCCGCGCGGCGCAGGGTGTCCTCGTCCAGGTCCAGTCCGCGCAGGAAGTCCTGGAGCGCGGCCCGGTAGACGGGGCGGCACTCCTTGTCGCCCAGGGAGTTCAGCAGGATGCGGAATTCGCTGAGCCCCAGGGAGCGGTACGCCTGGTCGGCCAGGATGATCAGCTCGGCGTCGAGCGCCGGGTCCTCGGCACCGATCGCCTCGGCGCCGACCTGGGAGAAGTGACGGTAGCGCCCCTTCTGGGGGCGCTCGTAGCGGTAGTACGAACCGGAGTACCAGAGCTTGACCGGGAGGTTGCCCGCCTTGTGCAGGTTGGCCTCCAGGGCCGCGCGCAGCACGGAGGCCGTGCCCTCGGGCCGCAGGGCGAGCCGGTCGCCGCCCTTGGTCTCGAAGGCGTACATCTCCTTGGTGACGATGTCGGTGGACTCACCGACACCGCGCGCGAACAGTTCGACGTTCTCGAAGCCGGGCGTCTCGATGTAGCCGTAGCCGGAGCCGCGCAGCGGGGCGGCGATGGCCTCGCGGACGGCGAGGTACTTGGCGCTGTCCGGCGGGATCAGGTCGTAGGTGCCCTTGGGGGCCTTGAAGGTGCTCACGGAAGGTCTTGTCACATTCCTCGTCGGGGAGCGTCGGCGGCGCCGCGTCCTTGGCGGCCTGCCGCCACCTGCCGCAGATACGGGTTGGTGGCGCGCTCCTGGCCGATGGTCGTCTGGGGGCCGTGTCCGGCCAGCACCACGGTCGAGTCGTCGAGCGGCAGGCACACGCGGGCCAGCGAGTCGAGCAGTTCGGCCGTGTCACCGCCGGGCAGGTCGGTGCGTCCGACGGAGCCGGCGAACAGCAGGTCTCCCGAGAAGAACACCGGCGGGATGTCCGCCGCCTCGGGCAGGCCGAAGGTCACCGACCCCTTGGTATGGCCCGGCGCGTGCGCGACCGTCAGCTGCAGCCCGGCCAGGTCGAGCTTCGCTCCGTCGGCCAGTTCCTTGACGTCGGCCGGTTCCCCGACGGTCAGCTCGCCCATCAGCGGCATGCCGATGGTGCGGCCGATGCCCTTCTCGGGGTCGCTCATCATGTACCGGTCGTCGGGGTGGATCCAGGCCGGTACGTCGTGCGCCCCGCACACGGGGACGACGGAGGCCACGTGGTCGATGTGTCCGTGGGTGAGGACGACGGCGACGGGCTTCAGCCGGTGCTTGCGGACCGCCTCCTCGACTCCGGGGGCGGCCTGATGGCCGGGATCGATGATCACGCACTCCTCGCCGGCGGCGGGGGCGACGAGATAACAGTTCGTCCCCCAGGCCCCGGCGGGGAACCCGGCAATGAGCACGTTCGTCCTTCGTTGTGTCGGTACGGGAGGCTTGTCACGGGGCTTCGCCCGTGGTCAGAGCCTACCGGCGCTGCCGTTTCCTCAGCCAACCCATATACGGTACGGGGCACACGCAGTCAGTCGGTCCGCCGCCCGCACGCGTATTCGGTCGGCACACGAGAGGCATGAGGAGTCACCCGGTGGTCAGCCAGGAGCAGCGGCGGCGTCAGCTCGCCCGGGAGAAGTTCTTGCGGCAGCAGCAGCGGCGTACCGAGGCGCGCCGCAAGTCGCGGGTCCGCAACTCTGTGATCGCGTCCGTCCTCGGTGTGGTCCTGGTCGGCAGCCTCGGGCTGTACACGGCCGGGGCGTTCGACCGGGACGAGGACACGTCCAACGCGAACGCGGAGGTCACGCCCAGCGCCGAGGCGCCGAGCAAGGCGCCCGACCCGTGCGAGAAGCCCGCGGAGGGCAAGGTCGCCTCGAAGACCTGGAAGAAGGAGCCGGCGCTCTCCGTCGACAAGTCGGCGAAGTACACGATGACGCTCGAGACGACCTGCGGCACCATCGACATGGCGCTGAAGGCGTCGGCGGCCCCGCACACCGTCAACTCGTTCGAGTTCCTCGCCGGTGAGGGCTACTTCGACCACAGCAGGTGCCACCGGATCACCACCAACGGCATCTACGTGCTGCAGTGCGGCGACCCGACGGCCGCCGGCACCGGCGGCCCCGGCTACACGATCCCGGACGAGAACCTGAAGGACAAGAGCCTCAAGGACAACACCTACCCGGCGGGCACCGTCGCCATGGCGAACACCGGGCAGAAGGACAGCGGCGGCAGCCAGTTCTTCCTGGTGTACGAGGACAGCCCGCTCCCGCCGAGCTACACGCCGTTCGGCACCGTCTCGGAGGCGGGCCTGAAGGTCCTGAAGAAGATCGCCGGAGCCGGGGACACCACCGGAGCGGGTGACGGACCCCCCAACGCGACGGTCGTGATCAACAAGGCGACCGTCACGAAATCCTGACTGCCCAGCCGGGGAATTTCGGTCGCGCGGGATGCGGACAGGCATCCCGTCGGTCGCCTAGATTGGCCGTGACGAAAACTGTGGACGATGCCCGGGGGCAGCAGAGCCCTCCGCAGGCATCATGTGGAGGAGGCGCTGTGAGCAGCGACCCGTGGGGCCGCGTCGACGAGACGGGGACCGTGTACGTGCGTACGGCCGACGGAGAGCAGGTCGTCGGTTCCTGGCAGGCGGGCTCCCCCGAGGAGGCTCTGGCCTACTTCGAGCGCAAGTACGAGGGCCTGGTGGTCGAGATCGGCCTCCTCGAGAAGCGAGTGAAGACCACCGACCTGTCCTCGAAGGACGCCATGACGGCGATCGGGCACCTGCGGGAGCAGGTCGACGCCCATCACGCGGTCGGTGACCTGGCCGCCCTGCGGGTGCGGCTGGACAAGCTCGTGGAGCTGGTGGGCGCCCGGCGCGAGGAGCGCAGGGCACAGCGGGCGAAGCAGTCCGACGAGGCGCGCCACGCCAAGGAGGCGCTGGTCGCCGAGGCGGAGGAGCTGGCGGGCTCGGACCAGTGGCGGGCGGCCGGTGAGCGGCTGCGGGCGCTGGTGGACACCTGGAAGGGCCTGCCTCGGCTGGACCGCAAGTCCGACGACGAGCTGTGGCACCGCTTCTCGCACGCGCGGTCGGCGTTCTCCAAGCGGCGCAAGCAGCACTTCGCGCACCTGGACGCGCAGCGCGAGGAGGCCCGCAAGACCAAGGAGCGTCTGGTCGCCGAGGCCGAGGGGCTGTCGAAGTCGACGGACTGGGGTGTGACGGCGGCGCGCTACCGGGACCTGATGTCGGAGTGGAAGGCCGCGGGCCGCGCCCAGCGCGAGCACGAGGAGGACCTGTGGAACCGCTTCCGCGGCGCCCAGGACGTCTTCTTCGCCGCCCGCGGCTCGGTCTTCGCCGAGCGTGACGCGGAGCAGACGGAGAACCTCAAGCTCAAGGAGGAGCTGGCCGGGGAGGCCGAGAAGCTCCTGCCGATCACGGACCTGAAGGCCGCCCGCGCCGCGTTCCGCGCGCTCAACGAGCGGTGGGAGGCCATCGGCCATGTGCCGCGGGACGCCCGGCCGAAGGTCGAGGGCCGGATGCACGCCGTGGAGCGGGCCATGCAGGAGGCCGAGGAGGCCGAGTGGCGCCGGACCAACCCGGAGGCACGCGCGCGTGCCGAGGGTCTGACCGGCCAGCTCCAGGCCGCCGTGGACAAGCTGAAGGGCCAGATCGAGCAGGCGCGGGCGCAGGGCAACGACGCCAGGGCCCAGAAGCTCGAGCGGGAACTGGAGGGCCGCCAGGCGCTCCTGGACCAGGCCCTGAAGGGCCTGCAGGAGTTCGGCGGCTGACGCCGGGGCCGGGGGGGGGGGGGGGGGGGCCGCCCCCCCGGGGGGGGGGCCCCCCCCGCGCCCCCCGCCCCCCCCCGGGGGGGCCCCCCGGGGGCCG
>NZ_JBITSN010000007.1:27567-285345 GCF_044540975.1 Streptomyces sp. NPDC085927 | reverse complement strand
GGGGCGCGGGGGGGGGGGGGGGGGGGGGGGGCCGCCCCGCCGGGGGGCCGCGCCCCCCCCCCCCCCCCCCCCGGCCCCGTCCGTGCTTGTCCCTGCCGTGCGCCGTGGCCGCTCTACGTCCGGTTGCGGGCCGAGGTCACCCTGTACACGTCGTAGACGCCCTCCACGCCCCGTACGGCCTTCAGGACGTGCCCGAGGTGCTTCGGGTCGCCCATCTCGAAGGTGAAACGGGAGGTGGCGACGCGGTCGCGGGAGGTCTGGACGGCCGCGGAGAGGATGTTGACGTGCTGGTCGGACAGCACGCGTGTGACGTCCGACAGCAGCCGGGAGCGGTCCAGGGCCTCGACCTGGATGGCGACCAGGAACACCGAGGACTGGGTGGGCGCCCACTCGACCTCGAGGATGCGCTCGGGCTCGCGGGACAGGGAGTCCACGTTCACGCAGTCGCTGCGGTGGACGGAGACGCCGCTGCCGCGGGTGACGAAGCCGATGATCGGGTCGCCGGGGACCGGGGTGCAACAGCGGGCCAGCTTGACCCAGACGTCGTCGACGCCCTTGACCACGACCCCGGGATCGGCGTTGGAACGGCGCTTGCGGCCCCGCCCGCGGGCCGGCGGCACCGACTCGTCGATCTCCTCGGTGGCCGCCTCCTCGCCGCCGAGGGCCTGCACCAGCTTCTGGACGATGTTCTGCGCGGCGACGTGGCCCTCGCCGATCGCCGCGTACAGCGCGGAGATGTCCGAGTAGCGCATCTCGTGCGCGAGGGTGACCAGTGAGTCGCCGGTGAGGATGCGCTGGATCGGCAGGTTCTGCTTGCGCATCGCGCGGACGATGGCGTCCTTGCCCTGCTCGATCGCCTCGTCGCGTCGCTCCTTGGAGAACCAGGCGCGGATCTTGTTGCGGGCGCGCGGCGACTTGACGAAGCCGAGCCAGTCCCGGGAGGGGCCCGCGCCGGCCGCCTTGGAGGTGAAGACCTCCACCAGGTCGCCGTTGTCCAGGGTCGACTCGAGCGGGACGAGCCGGCCGTTGACCCGGGCTCCTATGGTGCGGTGGCCGACCTCGGTGTGGACCGCGTACGCGAAGTCCACCGGGGTGGCGCCCGCGGGGAGCGCGATGACATCGCCCTTGGGGGTGAAGACGAAGACCTCGTTGCGGGACAGGTCGAAGCGCAGGGACTCCAGGAACTCGCCGGGGTCCTCGGTCTCCTTCTGCCAGTCGAGCAGCTGCCGCAGCCACGCCATGTCGTTGACGGCGGCGGATTCCTTGTCGGCCTTGCCGGATTTGCCCGGGGCGACGTCGGTGCGCACCTTCGAGGCGCCGGCGACGGCCTCCTGCTTGTACTTCCAGTGCGCGGCGATGCCGTACTCGGCGCGGCGGTGCATGTCGAACGTGCGGATCTGCAGCTCGACCGGCTTGCCGCCGGGGCCGATGACCGTCGTGTGCAGCGACTGGTACATGTTGAACTTGGGCATCGCGATGTAGTCCTTGAACCGGCCGGGGACCGGATTCCATCGCGCGTGCACCGTGCCGAGGGCCGCGTAGCAGTCACGGACGGTGTCCACGAGGACGCGGATGCCCACCAGGTCGTAGATCTCCGCGAAGTCCCGGCCGCGGACGATCATCTTCTGGTAGACGCTGTAGTAGTGCTTGGGGCGGCCGGTGACGGTCGCCTTGATGCGGGCCGCGCGCAGGTCCTGCTGCACCTCGTCGGTGACGATCGCCAGGTACTCGTCGCGCTTGGGGGCGCGTTCGGCGACCAGGCGGACGATCTCGTCGTACATCTTGGGGTAGAGGATCGCGAAGGCGAGGTCCTCCAGCTCCCACTTGATGGTGTTCATGCCCAGCCGGTGGGCGAGCGGCGCGTAGATCTCCAGCGTCTCGCGCGCCTTCTTCTCCTGCTTCTCGCGCTTCAAGTAGCGCATGGTGCGCATGTTGTGCAGGCGGTCGGCGAGCTTGATGACCAGGACACGGGGGTCCTTGGCCATGGCGACGACCATCTTGCGCACGGTCTCGGCCTGCGCGGCCTCGCCGAACTTGACCTTGTCCAGCTTGGTGACGCCGTCGACCAGCAGGGCGACGGTGTCACCGAAGTCGCGGCGGAGCTGCTCCAGGCCGTACTCGGTGTCCTCCACCGTGTCGTGCAGCAGGCCGGCCATCAGGGTGGCCGGGTCCATGCCCAGCTCGGCGAGGATGGTGGTGACGGCGAGCGGATGGGTGATGTACGGATCGCCGCTCTTACGCTTCTGGCCGCGGTGCCAGCGCTCGGCGACCTGGTAGGCGCTCTCGATCTGGCGGAGGGTGGCGTTCTCGATCTTGGGGTCGTTGCCGCGCACTATCCGCAGCAGCGGCTCCAGCACCGGGTTGTACGGGTTGGCGCGCTGGACCCCGAGCCGGGCCAGACGGGCGCGGACGCGGTTGGAGGAGCCGGAGCGGGCCGGCTGTCCGCTGTTGGGGCGGACCGCGGGGGCGGAGCGCTCGGACGACGGGGCTCCGCCCGCTCGGGCGGGGGCCGGTTTGTGCCGTGGCTGCTCGGGCTTGTCCGCGGCGGCCGCCTGGGCGTGCTGGACCGGCCCGCGCGGGTCGTTCTTCGCGTGGGGCGTGCTCGGCACGGGCTTGGCCGCGGCAGCCGAGCCGGACTCGGGCTTGTCTGCGGTCAGGTGCTGGGCCTCGTCTGCCAAGAGGACTCCTCGTACGCGATCCGGGCCCCAGATCAGGTTCCGGAGCCCCCATGGTAGCCATCCCGTGCCTGCGGATCTCCCTCGGACCGGTGGGCGGATTGTTCACTCCTGAAACGCACGGGGCGGGCACCGGATTCCCCCGGTGCCCGCCCGCGCGGTGTCCGTCACGCCCGTCCGGCGCGCTGCGTCGCCGGCGGGACGGTGTCCCCGGCGCTCGTCAGAGCGTGAGCAGCGCCTCCAGCGGGGCGCCGGCCAGAGCCGGTTCCACGCGCGCCCGGCCACCGAGGAAGCCGAGCTCCATCAGGACGGCGAGACCCGCGACGTCGGCGCCCGCCCTGCGGATGAGCTGGACCGACGCCTCGGCGGTGCCGCCGGTGGCGAGCACGTCGTCGATCACCAGGACGCGGTCGGCGGCGGTCAGGTCCTCGGCGTGCACCTCGATCTCGGCGGAGCCGTACTCCAGGTCGTACGCCTGGCTGAGGGTGGCTCCGGGGAGCTTGCCCGCCTTGCGCACGGGGATGAAGCCGAGGCCCGCGCGGACGGCGACCGGGGCGCCGAGGATGAAGCCGCGGGCCTCCAGGCCGACGATCTTGGTGGCGCCGGTGCGCTCGGCGATCTCTGCGAGGGCGTCACTGAGAGCGGTGAACGCCGCCGGATCGGCCAGGAGCGGGGTGATGTCCTTGAACATCACACCCGGCTCCGGGTGGTCCGCCACGTCCCGGATGCGGCTCAGCAGCAGTGCGGGGATATCGGTGATCGGGGTCATCTGCGCTTTCCGGAAGGTCGGCCGCGCCCGCGGCTGCGGGGCGCGGACTGGTCGCGCGGGCCGACGACGGCAGCGGCGTCGTCCGGCCCGTTCTCGTAGTCGTCGTCGGGCACCCGGACGTCCCTCGGCTCGTCGTCCGTGTCGGTGCCCTGGGCTCGCTTGGCCAGGACGCGCTTCTTCAGGGACCGCATCGCAGGATCGAGTTCCTTGAGGTCGGCGACGAGCGGAGTGGCGATGAAGATCGACGAGTACGCACCGGCGGCGAGGCCGACGAACAGGGACAGCGAGATGTCGTTCAGCATGCCGGCGCCGAGGACACCGCCACCGATGAACAGCAGGGCCCCCACCGGCAGCAGCGCGACCACCGTGGTGTTGACGGAACGGACCAGGGTGCTGTTGATGGAACGGTTGGCGATCTCGCTGTAGGTCCAGCGGGACTGCTTGGTGATGTCCTTGGTCTGTTCCTTGAGGCTGTCGAACACCACGACCGTGTCGTAGAGCGAATAGCCGAGAATGGTCAGCAGACCGATCACCGTGCCCGGTGTGACCTCGAAGCCCACCAGGGCGTAGATGCCGACGGTGATGGTGATGTCGTGGATCAGCGCGATGAACGCGGCGACGGCCATGCGCCACTCGAAGGCGATCGCCAGGTAGATCACGACCAGGAACAGGAAGATGCCGAGGCCCTGCCAGGCCTTGTTGGCGATCTGCTCGCCCCAGCTCGGGCCGACCAGGTCGGCGTTGATCCGCTCCGCCTCGACGTTCAGGTCCTCGGAGAGCGCCGTCTTGATCTTGTCCGAGGTGCTGGTGTCGATGGCCGCGATCTGGATGCGCAGGCTGCCGTCACCGAGCTTCTGGACGATGGCGTCGTGGCCGGAGGCCTCTTCCGCGTAGGTCTCGGCCTGGGCGACCGAGGCGCTCATGTTCTTCGGGGTGGTGAAGACCGCTCCGCCCTGGAACTCGATGCCCATGTGGAGGCCGCGCACCGCCAGGCCGACGATGGCCACGACGGTGATCAGGATGGAGACGCCGTACCAGATCTTGCGGTTCTTGATGAAGTCGTAGCCGACCTCACCGTGGTGCAGCCGGGCGCCGAGACTACCGAGCTTCGACATCTCTCACGCCTCCTTCGTCTGGACGGGGGCGGAGTGGCGGCGGGTGCGGCGCAGCGGGGGCTTCGCCCCGAGGGCCTTCGGATCCAGACCGGACCACTTGTGACCGCCGGCGAAGAACTTCCGGCGGGCCATCAGCGTCAGCAGCGGCTTGGTGAACAGGAACACCACCACGACGTCGAGCACCGTGGTCAGACCGAGCGTGAACGCGAAGCCCTGGACCTTGCCGACGGTGACGACGAAGAGCACCGCGGCCGCGAGGAAGGACACGAAGTCGGAGACCAGGATGGTGCGCCGGGCGCGCGGCCAGGCACGCTCCACGGCGGTGCGCAGGACGCGGCCCTCGCGGATCTCGTCCCGTACCCGTTCGAAGTAGACGATGAACGAGTCCGCCGTGATGCCGATGGCGACGATGGCCCCGCAGACGGCCGGCAGGTTCAGCGCGAAACCGATGGTCGGGCCGAGCAGCGCCATGATCACGTAGGTGAGGGACGCGGACACCAGCAGCGAGGCGATCGCGATGAACGACAGACCGCGGTAGTAGACCAGCAGGTACAGCACGACCAGGGCGAGGCCGATCGCGCCGGCGATGAGACCGGCGTGCAGCTGTTCACCGCCGAGCGCGGCGGTGACGGTGGTGACGCTGTCCTCGCGGAACGTCAGGGGCAGGGCGCCGTAGGACAGCATGTTGGCGAGTTCCTCGGACGACTTCTGGGTGAAGTTGCCGGAGATCTCCGCGTTGCCGCCGGTGAGGGCCTGGCTGACGTACGGGTCGGAGACGACCTCGCCGTCCAGGACGATGGCGAACTGGTTCTGCGGGGACGGGTTCTGCGCCAGCTTGCCGGTGATGTCGGCGAACTTCTTGCTGCCCTTGTCCGTGAAGTCCATGGTGACGGTCCAGCCGGCACCGGTCTGCGTGTTGAGGACCGCCTTGGCGTCGTCGACGTCCGTGCCGTCGACGGCGGCGGGTCCGAGGATGTACTTCTGCCACTGGCCCTGGGAGTTCTGGCCGCAGGCCACGGTCGAGTCGGTGGCCTTGGTGCCGTCACCGGCGGAGGCGCGGACGTCCGCCTTGGTGCAGTCGAGCGCGGCGTACTGGGCCTGGAGCTTGCTGTCCGCCTCGGCGGGGGCGCCGTCCGTCGCGGACGCGGAGGGGCTGGCCTCGGCCGAACCGCTGGGGGCCGCGGAGGGGGTGGTGTCGGCCTTCAGGGCTTCGGTGACCGCACGGCCCTGGAGGGTGGCATCGGCCGACGGGCTGGTGGAGGCGGACGGGGACCCCTCGTCGGCGGTCTTGTCCGTGGCCTCCTCGCTCGCGCCGTCGGTGGCCTTGTCGCCCTCGGTACCCTCGGCGGAGGCGTCACCGGTGCCGCTCGGCGTGGGGGCTGCTCCGCCCGCGGCGAGTTCGGTGGTGACGACCGGACGGAAGTAGAGTTTGGCGGTGGTGCCGACCTGTTCCCGGGCCTGTTCCGAGTTGGTGCCCTTGGGAATGTTGACGATGATGTTACGGTCACCCTGCGTCTGGACCTCGGCCTCGGAGACACCGAGACCGTTGACGCGACGTTCCATGATGGAGACCGCGGTCGCCATATTGGTCGGGTTGATCGCGGATTCCTGACCGGCCTCGGGGACGGCCGCCAGCGTGATGCTGGTGCCGCCGGCGAGGTCGATACCCAGACGCGGAGTCTTGTGTCCGGAGGCGAACATCCCTCCGGTGAGCGCCACCATGGCGATCAGAATCAGGGCCAGCGAGCGCCACGGCTTGCTTGTGGCGCTCGCGTTGGGTCCCTTTTTGAGTGCTGCCACCTTCTCGTACTCCCTCTCGGGCCGCCTCGAGCCCGGTCGAAGGGCGGGCGGCCTTGACATGGTCTCGGGCTTCCGCGCGAGCTGGGCATGTCCCGGGGTGCGCGGGCCGTGCTGCCCGCGCACCCCGGGTCACGACTACTTCGCCTCGGAACCGCCGTCGGACTTCTTCGCCTGCTCGTCCGTCTTCGCCTTGTCGGCGGCGTCGGTGCCGGCATCGGCCGGCTCGGCGTCGACGGTGCCGGCGGACGCGTCGGCCACCTCGGCCGTGTCCTTCTTGCCGAAATCGACCGGCGCGTCGTCGGAGGCGGCGGCGGAGTCGTCGGTCTCGGTGAGGGAGGAGGCGTCGTCGGGAACGACATCGGCGTCGGACTTCAGGTCGTGCTCGATGCCGTGAACGATGCGGTTGTACTCGTCGTCCGTCAGGACGGCACCGATGGAGTTCTTCGCGAACAGCAGTTCCACGCCGGGTCCGGCGTCGAGGAGGACCGTGTCGTCACTGACCTCCTTCACCGTGGCGTACATGCCCCCGATCGTGCGGACACCGGAACCCGGCTGCATCTGGTTCCGCATATCGATGGCCTGCTGCTGCTTCTTCTTGGCCGACCGGGTCATCAGGAACATGGCCCCGATGAGCACAATGAACGGGAGGAGGGTCAGGAGACTCACGGGTCGGACTTCCTTCACACGACCGCGATGGTGAACGGCCTGATGGTTGGGGGTATGTGATGCCGCCGACAAGGCGTGGCATCGGCGGAGTCTAGGCGAGTCCGCGCGCAGGGAACAACGCTCAGCATGGCACCGGGGTTCCTCGCGTGGCCAATGCCGCCCCTCTCACGCCCCGAACAGGTCCCCTTGTCCGTTTCCGGCAACTCGGGAGCCGGGCGGGACGAGGCCGAGGTGTGTCCATGCCGCCGGTGTGGCGACCCGGCCGCGCGGGGTGCGGGCGAGCAGTCCCTCCCGTACGAGGAAGGGTTCGGCGACCTCTTCCACGGTCTCCCGCTCCTCCCCCACCGCGACCGCGAGCGTGGACAGGCCGACCGGCCCGCCGCCGAACAGCTTGAGCAGGGCCTCCAGCACCGCGCGGTCGAGCCGGTCCAGGCCGCGGGCGTCGACCTCGTAGACCGCCAGGGCCGCCTCGGCGATCTCCCGGGTGATCCACCCGTCGGCCTTGACCTGGGCGTAGTCGCGGACGCGGCGCAGCAGGCGGTTGGCGATGCGGGGCGTGCCGCGCGAACGGCCGGCGATCTCGGCGGCGCCGTCGGCCTCTATCCCTACGTCCAGGAGGCTCGCCGAGCGGTGGATGACGCGCTCCAGCTCGGTGGGCTCGTAGAACTCCATGTGCGCGGTGAAGCCGAAGCGGTCGCGCAGCGGCGGTGGCAGCAGGCCCGCGCGCGTGGTGGCGCCGACCAGGGTGAACGGGGGCAGTTCGAGGGGGATGGCGGTGGCGCCGGGGCCCTTGCCGACGATGACGTCGACGCGGAAGTCCTCCATCGCCATGTAGAGCATCTCCTCGGCGGGCCGGGACATGCGGTGGATCTCGTCGAGGAAGAGGACCTCGCCCTCCTGGAGGGAGGAGAGGATCGCGGCCAGGTCGCCCGCGTGCTGGATGGCCGGTCCCGAGGTGATGCGGATGGGGGCTTCCATCTCGGCCGCGATGATCATCGAGAGGGTGGTCTTGCCGAGGCCGGGAGCGCCGGAGAGCAGCACGTGGTCGGCGGTGGCGCCGCGCGCGCGGGCCGCGCGCAGCACCAGGTCGAGCTGCTCGCGGACCTTCTCCTGGCCGATGAACTCGTCCAGGTCCTTGGGGCGCAGGGCGGCCTCGACGGCCTGGTCCTCCCCGTCGGCGACAGATCCCACCAGCCGCTCGGCGGCAGGGGGGTCGGTCGTGTCGTCCCAGTTCACTGAAAGTCTCCTAGCCGGGTGGGGCGGGGCGGTACGAGGGATGCGGGGCTCACGGGGGGAGGACGGCGGTGCGGGGCTAGCGGGCGCGGTTCAGGGTCTGCAGGGCCGCCTTCAGCAGCGCGCCCACCTGGGGTGTGCCCTCGGCCGCCTCGGCCTGGGGGGTGACGGCGGCGACGGCCTCGTCGGCCTCGCGCGTCGCGTAGCCGAGGCCGATCAGGGCGGCGTGCAGCTGGTCGCGCCAGCCCGCGGTGACGGGGCCGGCGGCGGTCACCGTGCCCATCGGTGCGCCGAGGCGGTCCTTCAGCTCCAGGAGCAGCTTCTGGGCACCCTTCTTGCCGATGCCGGGGACGGCGGTGAGCGCCTTCTCGTCGGCGGTCGCGACGGCCCGGCGCAGCGCGTCCGGGGCGTGCACAGCCAGCATGGCCTGGGCGAGGCGGGGGCCGACGCCGCTGGCGGTCTGCAGCAGTTCGAAGGTCTGCCGCTCGTCGTCGTCCGCGAAGCCGTAGAGGGTGAGCGAGTCCTCGCGTACGACGAGGGAGGTGGCGAGCCGGGCGCTCCGGCCGACGCGCAGCGTGGACAGCGTGTTCGGCGTGCACTGGACGGCCATGCCGACGCCGCCGACCTCGACGACCGCGGTGTCGGGGGCGAGTGCGGCGACCGTGCCGCTGACGAAGGCGATCATGCGGTGCGCCCCTTCGATGGGTTGGGCGATGGGTTCGATGAGGGGTTCGGTGCTGTGGGGGTTCTCGGGCCGGACGCCCTCGTTGCGGCCGTGCGCGCGGGGATCGTGCGCGGGGCGGTGCGCGAGGCGTGCAGGGCGGCGGCCTGCTGGAGGCGGTTCTGCGCGGGGGACCGCCAGATGTGGCAGATGGCGAGGGCGAGGGCGTCTGCCGCGTCGGCGGGCTTCGGGGGCGCGTCGAGCCGCAGCAGACGGGTGACCATCGCACCGACCTGGGCCTTGTCCGCGCGCCCGGAACCGGTCACGGCCGCCTTGACCTCGCTGGGGGTGTGCAGGGCGACGGGGATCCCTCGGCGGGAGGCGCACAGCAGGGCGACGGCGCTCGCCTGGGCGGTGCCCATCACCGTACGGACGTTGTGCTGGCTGAAGACGCGCTCGACGGCGACGAACTCCGGCCGGTACTCGTCCAGCCACTGCTCGAGGCCCTGCTCGACGGCGACGAGACGGTGACCGAGGTCGGCGTCGGCGGGCGTGCGCACGACGCCCACACCGAGCATGGTCAGCGGTCGCCCCGCGACCCCTTCGACCACCCCGACACCGCACCTGGTCAGTCCCGGGTCCACCCCCAGTACACGCACCCTGCACCCCTCTTCGCGGCTGATCCGCCGCCGCTCCCGCGGACCTGGTCGATCGCCGTCGGGGTTCCTCAATCGATGGTTGCGGTCCGGCGGACGGTGATCCTTGACGTGTGCCAGGCTATCCGCTGCCACTGACAGGAGCGGCGGGCCGATGGGGAGGTGTCCCATCGGCCCGCCGGAACCGTCGTGCACGCGGCAGCGCTACGCGTCGACCTTCTCCATGATCTCGTCGCTCACGTCGAAGTTGGCGAAGACGTTCTGCACGTCGTCGCTGTCCTCCAGCGCGTCGATCAGCTTGAAGATCTTCTTGGCGCCCTCCTCGTCCAGCTCGACCTGCATGGTCGGGACGAAGTTGGCCTCGGCGGAGTCGTAGTCGATCCCGGCGTCCTGCAGAGCGGTACGGACCTCGACCAGGTCGGTGGCCTCGCTGAGCACCTCGAAGGACTCACCGAGGTCGTTGACCTCCTCGGCGCCCGCGTCCAGGACGGCGGCGAGGACGTCGTCCTCGGTCAGCTCGCCCTTGGGGACGATCACGACGCCCTTGCGGTTGAACAGGTACGACACCGAGCCCGGGTCGGCCATCGAGCCGCCGTTGCGGGTCATCGCGACGCGCACGTCGGAGGCGGCGCGGTTGCGGTTGTCGGTGAGGCACTCGATGAGCACCGCGACACCGTTCGGGCCGTAGCCCTCGTACATGATCGTCTCGTAGTCGGCGCCACCGGCCTCGAGACCGCCGCCGCGCTTGATGGCGGAGTCGATGTTCTTGTTCGGCACCGACTGCTTCTTGGCCTTCTGAACGGCGTCGTAGAGGGTCGGGTTGCCCTCCAGATCGACACCGCCCATACGCGCGGCGACCTCGATGTTCTTGATCAGCTTCGCGAAGAGTTTGCCGCGCTTGGCGTCGATCACGGCCTTCTTGTGCTTCGTCGTGGCCCATTTAGAGTGGCCGGACATCTGCCTGTCTCCTTCGCGTAACCCATCCCTGCAACGAACGCAGGAATCCTACAAGGATCCGGCCGCCCTGTATCCGCGCGCCATGTCGACGAACAGGCCGTGCACCCGGTGGTCTCCCGTCAGTTCCGGGTGGAAGGACGTGGCCAGTGCGTTGCCCTGGCGGACGGCGACGATGTGGCCGTCGTGCTCGGCGATCACCTCCGCACCGGCGCCGACGGACTCGACCCACGGAGCACGGATGAAGACTCCGTGCACGGGACCGCCCTCGACGCCCCTGACGTCGACCGCCGCCTCGAACGACTCGTTCTGCCGTCCGAACGCGTTGCGGCGCACGATCATGTCGACGCCGCCCACGGTCTCCTGACCGGAGCGCGGGTCGAGGATCTTGTCGGCGAGCAGGATCATCCCGGCGCAGGTGCCGTAGACCGGCATGCCGCCTTGCACGCGTGCGCGCAGGGGTTCCATCAGGCCGAACAGGACGGCCAGCTTGGAGATGGTGGTGGACTCCCCGCCGGGGAGGACCAGGCCGTCGACGCCGGCGAGCTCCTCCGGGCGCCGCACCGGCCTGGCGACGGCGCCGGCCGCGGCCAGGGCGACGAGGTGCTCCCGTACGTCGCCCTGGAGGGCCAGGACACCGGTGACGATGTCGCTCATGCCCGGGGCCTACCAGCCGCGGTTGGCGTAGCGCTCGGTCTCGGGGAGGGTGTCGCAGTTGATGCCGACCATGGCCTCGCCGAGGTTGCGGGACGCCTCCGCGATGATCTTCGGGTCGTCGTAGAAGGTGGTCGCCTTCACGATGGCGGCGGCGCGCTTGGCCGGGTCGCCGGACTTGAAGATGCCGGAGCCGACGAAGACGCCCTCGGCACCGAGCTGACGCATCAGGGCGGCGTCGGCGGGGGTGGCGACACCGCCGGCGGAGAACAGCACGACCGGCAGCCTGCCCAGCTCGGCGACCTCCTTGACCAGCTCGTACGGGGCGCGCAGCTCCTTGGCGGCGGCGTACAGCTCGTGGTTGTCGAAGCCGCGCAGCCGGGCGATCTCGTTCTTGATCTGCCGCAGGTGGCGCACGGCCTCGACGACGTTCCCGGTGCCGGCCTCGCCCTTGGAGCGGATCATCGCGGCGCCCTCGGTGATGCGGCGCAGGGCCTCGCCGAGGTTGGTGGCACCGCAGACGAAGGGGGTGGTGAACGACCACTTGTCGGAGTGGTTGACCTCGTCGGCCGGGGTGAGGACCTCGGACTCGTCGATGTAGTCGACGCCGAGCGACTGCAGCACCTGCGCCTCGACGAAGTGGCCGATGCGGGACTTGGCCATGACCGGGATGGAGACCGCCGCGATGATGCCCTCGATCATGTCCGGGTCGGACATACGGGCCACACCGCCGTCCTTGCGGATGTCGGCGGGGACGCGCTCCAGGGCCATGACGGCGACGGCGCCCGCGTCCTCGGCGATCTTCGCCTGCTCCGGCGTGACGACGTCCATGATCACGCCGCCCTTGAGCTGCTCGGCCATGCCGCGCTTCACACGGGCGGTGCCGGTCTCGGGACCCTGGTTTTCGGAGAGCGTGCTGGACACGAGTGACCTCACTGATGACGAAGAGGGGGTTTCTGCAGTACTGAGGAAACGTGAACGGAGCAGTCCACAGCAAGAGCCAATGGAGAGGCGGTGGATCGTTTTGGGCGGAACTCCCTGCCGCCCTCCCGGTGAGTGCCGCCGGCCGGGGCCCGGCCGGCGGACCGTGCCGGAGACGCGGGACGGGCCCTAGGCCGCGCGTTCGATCAGGGCGGCCGGGGGTTCGTCGTCCATTTCGAACGCCATCGGGAACGGCGCGTGTCCCGCCAGCCGGAACCAGCGCACCTTCCGGTGCCGGCGCAGGGCGCGTGCGGCCCGTACGGCGTCGTTGTGGAAACGGCGGGCCATGGGCACCCTGCGGACCGCCTCGGCGAGTTCCACGGCCGCGGCCTCTCCCCCGGGCGCCTCCTTGACCGCGTCCACCTGCTGCGACTCGGCGAAAACGGCCCGCAGTGCCTGGCTCAGTTCACTCTCGGCGACCTCCCGCTGCTCCTCCACCGCCTGCCGCGCGGCGTGCGCGGCCTCGTAGAGCACGATCGAGGCGGCGGGGTCGAGCACCCCTGACGTGGCCAGTTCCTGGGCCACGGAGGCGCGGCGCAGCAACTGCGCGTCCAGTGCGGCGCGGGCGGCGTCGATCCGGGCGTGCAGCCGGTCCAGCCGCCCCGCCGTCCAGCTCAGGTAGAGGCCGATCGCGACGAGGGCGACAAGGATCCAGATCAGGGTTGCGGTCACGGGCGGCAAGGCTACCGGGACGCCGCGCCCGCCCGGCCGGGTGCCCGGCGTCCTCGGGGTGCCGGCGCCCCCGCTCGTCGCCGTTCACCGGAGGCGCGGGCCGTCACGGCCGGGCCCGGCCGGACGACTGCTCTCAGTCCCTCGCCAGCCCGAAGCGCGACCACAGCCCCGTCGTCCGCTCGTCGGCCGCCACCGCCGCCGCTCCGGCGGTCACCGTCTCGTAGACGGACATGATGTCCGCGCCGACGGTCGACCAGTCGAAGCGGCGGACGTGGGCGCTGCCCCGCTCGCGCAGCTTCGCGCGCCGCCCCGGGTCCCCCAGGAGGCGTACCGCGGCCTCGGCGAGCGCGTCGGCGTCCTCGTTGGGGAACAGTTCGCCGGCCGCCCCCTGGTCGAGCACCTGGGCGAAGGCGTCCAGATCGGAGGCGAGCACCGGCGCCCCCGCGGACATCGCCTCGACCAGGATGATGCCGAAGCTCTCGCCGCCGGTGTTGGGCGCCACGTACAGGTCGACGCTGCGCAGGAAGCGGGCCTTGTCCTCGTCGCTGACCATGCCGAGGAACTCGACCCGGGAACGGAGTTCGGCGGGCAGGTCCTCCACCGCCTCCTTCTCGTCGCCGCGCCCCGCGACCAGCAGCCGCGTCTGCGGGCGGGCGGCGAGGATCCCCGGCAGGGCGCGCATCAGCACCGGCAGGCCCTTGCGGGGCTCGTCGATGCGGCCGATGAAGCCGATCGTGTCGCCCTGCCACTCGGGCTCGGGCTCGGCGCGGGCGAAGAAGTCGACGTCCACCCCGTTCGGGATCACCACCGCGTCACCGCCGAGGTGTTCGACGAGCGTGCGGCGGGCGTACTCGCTCACCGCGATCCGTGCGCTGATCTTCTCCAGTGCCGCCTGCAGGATGGAGTACGCGGCGACCATGGCCCTGGAGCGCGGGTTGGACGTGTGGAAGGTGGCGACGATGGGTCCCTGCGCCGCCCAGCAGGCCAGCAGACCGAGCGAGGGCGAGGTCGGCTCGTGGATGTGGATCACGTCGAAGGCGCCCTCGTGGAGCCAGCGCCGCACCCGGGCCGCCGACAGGAAGCCGAAGTTGAGCCGGGCCACCGAGCCGTTGTACGGCACCGGCACCGCGCGGCCGGCCGAGACGACGTACGGCGGCAGCGGGGTCTCGTCGTCGGCCGGGGCGAGGACGGACACCTCGTGGCCGAGGCGGATGAAGTACTCGGCCAGGTCGCGGATGTGGAACTGGACGCCGCCCGGCACGTCCCAGGAGTACGGGCAGACGATGCCGATCCTCACGGGGTCCCCTCCCGGGCGTCCTGCTCGGGGTCCCGCGCGGGATCGAGATCCTTGAGCCACAAGCGCTGCAGCATGTGCCAGTCCTCCGGGTGGTCGGCGATCCCCGTGGCGAAGGCGTCGGCCAGCGCCTGTGTCATGACGGACGTCTTCTCGGCCCGCGTACCCGACTCGGGGACCGGGACCGCTGGATGGACCCGGCCCCGCATCACGGGCGAGTCGTCGTACCAGAGCGTCGCCGGCAGCAGCAGCGCCCCGGTGTGCTGGGCGAGCAGGGCGGGGCCGGCCGGCATCCGCGCGGTCTCCCCGAAGAACTCGACCTCCACGCCGGAGGCCGACAGGTCGCGGTCGGCGACCAGGCAGACCAGTCCCCCGTCGCGCAGCCGCCGGGCCAGCGTGCCGAACGCGCTGCCGCCGCTGTGCGGGAGCACCTCCATGCCGAGGCCCTCGCGGTAGGCGACAAAGCGGTCGTACAGCGTCTCCGGCTTCAGGCGCTCGGCGACGGTGGTGAACGGGATGCCGAGCCCGGTGGTGGCCCAGGCGCCCGCGAGATCCCAGTTGGCGAGGTGCGGCAGCGCGAGGACGACGCCCTTGCCGGCCGCCATGCCGTCGGTCACCCGGTGGATGTCCTTGATGTCGATGCCGTTCGCGATGCGCTCCGGGCTCCAGGCGGGCAGCCGGAAGGACTCCATCCAGTACCGCAGGTACGAACGCATGCCCGCGCGGGACAGTTCGGCGAGCCGCTCGGGGCTCGCGTCGGGCACCACGCGCGCGTAGTTGCTCTCCAGCCGCCGCACGCCCTGGCCGCGCCGCTTCCAGGCGAGGTCGGCGATGGTCCGGCCGAGCCGCACGGCGACGGGTTCGGGGAGCTTCCTGACGGTGGCCCAGCCGGCGCCGTACAGAGCGTCGCTCAGGCGGTCCCGCGCGCTCACTTCGCGGCCCCGCTCCCGCGGGCCTCCTGCTCCCCGGCGGCCTCCTGTTCCTCCGCGGCCTCCGCCTCGGCGGACTCCCGGCGCACCGTGACGACCCGCTGGATCAGCGTGATCAGGCTGCCGACGGCGACGATCCACAGGGCGACCGGCAGCAGGTACTGGATGCCGGGTACACCGAAGGCGTGCAGGCCCGCCAGACCGGCCGCGACCAGCGAGATCACGAGCCGCTCGGCCCGCTCGATCAGCCCGTTCACGGCCACCGGCAGTCCGATCGACTCGCCGCGCGCCTTGGTGTACGACACCACCTGGCCGCTGGCCAGGCAGAAGATCGACACGGCGCACAGCACGATGTCGTCGCCCCCGCCCGCGTACCACAGGGCGAAGCCGCCGAAGACGGCCCCGTCGGCGACCCGGTCGAGGGTGGAGTCGAGGAAGGCCCCCCAGCGGCTGGAGCGGCCCAGCTGGCGGGCCATGTTGCCGTCGACGAGGTCGGAGAACACGAACAGCGTGATCACGACCGTGCCCCAGAAGAACTCGCCCATGGGGTAGAAGACCAGCGCGCCCGCGACCACACCGGCGGTGCCGATGAGCGTGACCGTGTCCGGGCTGACCCCCCGCCGGATGAGAAACGCGGCGAACGGTGTGAGGACACGCGTGAAAAATGCACGCGCGTACTTGTTCAGCATGGCCTTCCCGACGGTCGGTGTGGCCGCGTGGCCCCACTGGCCACCGGCTGGCCCATCGTAGTCACGCGCGCGTGCGGCCGACGGCCGGGCACCCGAGGACCCGGTACGGGAACCGCCGTCGCACGGGCCCCGGACCGGACAGGGCCGGCAGTCGCGGCCGGAGCCGGCTGCGGGGTGCCCGAAGGCACGGCCGGGCAGCGCGGGGAGGCGGGATCGCGTCCTTCGTATGGACGCACCGTGACGGGAGTGGAAAGCTCGAAGGACCGCGGGCGTCGCCGGAGCCGTCACCGCTCGGGGTGCCCCCGGGCAGGCCCCGGGGAGGATTCCGCGAGCCCGCGCCCACAGTGACCTCACCGTGCACGGGAGGCAGGACCATGGGCGACAAGGCGCACACACACACCGGAGCCGCCGGAAGGGCACAGGCGGCCGACCACCCCACGTCCGTACGGAATGTGGTGCTGGTCGGCCACTCCGGATCGGGCAAGACGACCTTGGTGGAGGCTCTCGCACTGACCGCGGGGGCCGTGAACCGGGCGGGCCGGGTGGAGGACGGCGGCACCGTCTCCGACTACGACGACATCGAGCACCGGCAGCAGCGCTCGGTACAGCTCTCCCTGGTGCCCCTCGAATGGGACGGCATCAAGATCAACCTGTTGGATACTCCCGGATACGCCGACTTCGTCGGTGAACTCAGGGCCGGTCTGCGAGCGGCGGACGCGGCCCTCTTCGTCGTCTCGGCCTCCGACGGGGTGGACGGCTCCACCCGCATGGTGTGGGACGAGTGCGCGGCCGTCGGCATGCCGCGGGCCATCGTCGTCACGCACCTGGAGGCGGCACGCGCGGACTTCACCGAGATGACGCGTGTGTGCGCGGAGACGTTCGGCGGGGACGACCCCGACGCCGTACTGCCGCTGTACCTGCCGCTGCACGGTCCGCAGGGGCTTGACGGGCACGCGCCCGTGACGGGCCTGATCGGGCTGCTGACCCAGAAGCTGTTCGACTACTCCTCCGGCGAACGCGAGGAGCACGAGCCCGACCCGGACCGGCTGCCGCTGATCGAGGAGGCCCGCAACCGGCTGATCGAGGGGATCATCGCGGAGAGCGAGGACGAGACCCTCATGGACCGCTACCTCGGCGGCGAGCCGTGCGACGTCAAGACCCTGATCGAGGACCTGGAGAAGGCCGTCGCGCGCGGTGTGTTCTTCCCCGTCCTGGCCGCCGCCCCCGCGGCCGAGGGAGCCCGCCAGGGCCTCGGCACGGTCGAACTGCTGGGGCTGATCACCGGCGGCTTCCCGACCCCGCCGGAACACGGCACACCGCGCGTGACCACCATCGACGGCACACCGCGCGAGCTGAACCCGTGCGACCCCGACGCCCCGCTGGTCGCGGAGGTCGTCAAGACGTCGTCCGACCCGTACGTCGGGCGGCTCTCGCTGGTCCGGCTGTTCTCCGGCACCCTGCGCGCCGACCAGACGGTGCACGTCTCGGGGCACGGGCTGGCCGACCGGGGCCACGAGGACCACGACGTCGACGAACGGATCGGCGCCCTGACCACACCGTTCGGCAAGCAGCAGCGCCCGGTGTCCCACGTCATCGCGGGCGATCTCGCGTGCGTGGCGAAGCTGGGCCGCGCGGAGACCGGGGACACCCTGTCCGACAAGGACGACCCCCTGCTGGTGGAGCCCTGGGAGATGCCCGACCCGCTGCTGCCCCTGGCCATCCGGGCGCACAGCAAACCGGACGAGGACAAGCTCTCGCAGGGACTGGCCCGCCTCGTCGCGGAGGACCCCACCATGCGCCTGGAGCACAACCAGGACACCCACCAGGTGGTCCTGTGGTGCCTGGGCGAGGCCCACGCGGACGTGGCCCTGGAGCGCCTGCGCAGCCGGTACGGCGTCCAGGTGGACGTCGTACCCCACCGGGTGGCCCTGCGCGAGACGTTCGGCGGCAAGGCTGCCGGCCGCGGCCGGCACGTCAAGCAGTCCGGCGGGCACGGGCAGTTCGCCATCTGCGAGATCGACGTGGAGCCGCTGCCGGGCGGTTCGGGCCTCGAGTTCGTGGACAAGGTCGTCGGCGGCGCGGTGCCGCGGCAGTTCATCCCCTCCGTCGAGAAGGGCGTACGGGCCCAGGCCGCCAAGGGAGTCGCGGCCGGTCACCCGCTGATCGACGTACGGGTGACGCTGAGGGACGGCAAGGCGCACTCGGTGGACTCCTCCGACGCGGCCTTCCAGACGGCCGGCGCGCTGGCGCTGCGGGAGGCGGCCGCGGACACGCGGATCAATCTCCTGGAGCCGGTGGCCGAGGTGAGCGTGCTGGTCGGTGACGACTACGTGGGCCCGGTGATGAGCGATCTGTCCGGCCGGCGCGGCCGGGTGCTCGGCACCGAGCAGTCGGTGGGCGGCCGCACCCTCATCAGGGCCGAGGTCCCGGAGATCGAGATCGGCCGGTACAGCGTCGATCTGCGGGCTCTCTCCCATGGCACCGCGCGCTTCAGCCGCCGGTACGTGCGGCACGAGCCGATGCCGACGCAGGTCGCCGAGCGGGTCCAGGAGGAGGCACTCAACGCCTGACGGCGGACGGGCACGGGCCTCCTCCTCGTCGCCATGGCCCGGAATCCGGCGCCGGGCGCCCTCGGAACCGCTCCGGCGGTCCCGCGGGCGCCCGCGCACCACCACGCCCGGACATACGCCCGTACACGCTCCGGAAGCGACGGAACCCGCCCCGAGAGGCCTTCCTTCGTACCGGCAGGCGGCTTTCGGCCGTCCACCGACGGACGCCCTCGGCTGCGGATACCCTGAAGACCAGTTCAACAGGTGTGCGGAGCAAGGAAGTCGGGAAGGCCGCAAGACGACAGTCGCGGCGATCGGGGGCGGGAATGGCCGTTGAGGGCGGTTACGCGGAGTTCTTCGGTCCGCAGGTGCCGAGCACCGGCGACGCGGGGCAGACCCCGACGTTCGCGCTGGCCTCGGCCGCCTACCGGGACAACGAGGCCGACGAGATACTCAAGGCCAACAGCGAGTGGCACAAGTCGTCCGTCAGCAAGCCCCGGATCGCGCTGTTCCGGCCGAATCTGGGCGAGGCGTTCTCCCGGGCGGTCATCGACCGGATGCTGGGTTCCGGGCGGGCACCGCTCATCCAGTCCTTCGGCACCCAGCCGCAGGTGGTCGTGGAGCACAGCCTCGCGGCGCACCGCATCCGCAGGGAGCGGGACAACTGGCTCAGCGCCGTGATGGTGCTGTGCGGCGTGCTGTTCCTGCCCGGACTGCTGGTCTGGCTGCTGGTCTTCCAGATCCGCACCACCATCGCCGGGCGCGAGGACAAGCGGGCCGGCGCGCTCGCCACCACGCTGCTGGTCGCGATGGGGCTCCTCGCCGTGGTCTTCCTGCTCCGGATGCCCTTCGACGGATTCTGGGGCTGGTACGCGCGCGCTTGTGTCGTCGCCCCGGTGATCGGCTGGTTCTGGGCCAAGCGGATCTGCGAGCGCACGGCGCACGACCTCAGGGAGCGCTGGAGCAGCCTCCTCTCCGGCGGCAGCGTGGGCGCCAAGGTGCCCGAGGCGGTGCCGAGCAGCCCCGGCGAGACGGCCGCCGAGGAGCTGCGGCAGTCGCTGGCCCGGCTCAGCGCCGAGCAGCAGTCCAACTCCGTGTTCTACGCCGGGCCCAAGGGGATACTCGGCATGGGCACGCGCTGGGGCAGCTGGCAGCTCGCCGAGGAGCTGCTCCCGATCGACCCGGACCGGGAGATCAACCCGTTCCGCAGCTGGGACGTCATCAAGGCCGTCCACGACCGGCTGCGCATGCTGGAGCGCGGCCCGCTGCACACCGGCGGCTTCCCCAAGCCGACGGTGCGGCACTGGATCGTCACCCCGATCGGGGAGAACGCGGACGCGGTGTCCCGGCCCGAGGGCACCGACGTCGAGGCGTACCAGATCAAGTCGCACGCCATACAGGAGATCTGCAACAACCAGCAGTTCGGCGCGGGCGACCGGCACTACCTGGGCGTGCAGTGGACCCTGTGGGACGGCCAGTTGGTCATCACCATGCTGATCACGGTGACGGTGCTGCACGAGACGCTGCGCATCGAGGTCACCGGGCATGCCCTGGGCCCGGTGCACTCCCTGTTCACGAGCAAGCCGGCGGCCAAGGAGAAGAGCGTCCAGAAGTCGGTCAAGTTCTGGGAGACCCGGACGGTGAAGCTCCCGCTGGTCGACACCGACGAGGTGGTGCGCCTGGCCGCCCGTGCGCCGCTGACCTGGTACCCGCCGCTGCTCTACTGGCTGGGCGGCAAGCTCTCGCTGCCCGAGCCCTTCGGGCTGCGGCACGCCTGGGCGGACAAGCCGTGGCGGCACCGCTTCATGGCCGACGACGCGCTGCGCGCGGCCACGCCGGTCCTCCGGGCGGTGCACTCGGCGGCGATCAAGGTGCTGAAGGAGAACGGTGTGGACACGGAGAAGTTCGGTGCCCGGTCCTCGTCCCTCAGCGGGGCGATCCAGGACGCTGCGCCCAAGAAGGCCGACGTGTACGACGCGTAGGCCTCCGGCCGTGGGCGGGGCAGTCGCCGAGGCTGTTGTCCCGCCCGTCGCCGAACGGGCGGATCACGCCGTGGGCCAGGCCTCCGCGAGCATCTTGCGGGTGTCGCCCAGCAGTTGCGGCAGCACCTTCGTGTGGCCGACGACGGGCATGAAATTGGTGTCGCCGCCCCAGCGGGGCACGACGTGCTGGTGCAGGTGCGCGGCGATGCCGGCGCCCGCGACCGTGCCCTGGTTCATGCCGATGTTGAAGCCGTGCGCACCGGAGGCGGCGCGCAGGGCGCTCATCGCGTGCTTGGTGAACTCGGCGAGCTCCGCCGTCTCCGCCGTCGTGAGATCCGTGTAGTCGGCGACGTGGCGGTACGGCACGGCCATGAGGTGGCCACCGGTGTACGGGTACAGATTGAGCACCGTGTAGACCAGCTCGCCGCGCTTGATGATCAGCCCGTCCTCGTCGGACTTGGCCGGGATGGAGCAGAAGGGACAGCCGTCGTCGGCGCCCGGGCCGCTCGGCTTGTTCTCGCCCTGGATGTAGGCCATCCGGTGGGGCGTCCACAGACGCTGGAACGCGTCCTGCGTGCCCACTCCGATCTGCTGCTCCGGCTCACTCGTCATACGTGCAGCATATGGCGTCGGGGCGGTGGGCCGGAAAGGCCCCCGGGACAGATCCCGGGGGCCTGAAGCCCCGCAGCGGCGGGGACCACGTCACACCTGAACGCGACGCTCCACCACGTCGACGAGCTTGGCGATGGCCTCGTCACGCGGAATGCCGTTCTCCTGTGAACCGTCGCGGTAGCGGAACGACACGGTGTCCGCGTTCATGTCGTCGTCCCCGACGATGATCATGAACGGGACCTTGAGCTTCTGCTGCGTGCGGATCTTCTTCTGCATGCGGTCCGAGGAGGAGTCCACCTCGACGCGCAGGCCCTTGCGCTTCGCGTCCGCGGCGAACTTCTCCAGGTACTCCACGTGGGCGTCGCCCACCGGGATGCCCACCGCCTGTACCGGCGCGAGCCACGCCGGGAAGGCGCCCGCGTAGTGCTCCAGCATCACCGCGAAGAACCGCTCGATCGAGCCGAACAGCGCACGGTGGATCATGACCGGGCGGGTCTTGGAGCCGTCCGCGGCCGTGTACTCCAGGTCGAAGCGCTCCGGCAGGTTGAAGTCGAGCTGGATGGTCGACATCTGCCAGGTGCGGCCGATGGCGTCCTTGGTCTGCACGGAGATCTTCGGGCCGTAGAAGGCGGCACCGCCCGGGTCCGGGACCAGCGGCAGTCCCTGCTTCTCGGCGACCTGGCGCAGTGTCTCGGTGGCCTCTTCCCATGCCTCGTCGGTGCCGACGAACTTTTCCGGGTCCTTGGTGGACAGCTCCAGGTAGAAGTCGGTCAGGCCGTAGTCGCGCAGCAGGCCGAGCACGAAGGTGAGCGTCTTGTCGAGCTCCTCCGCCATCTGCTCGCGGGTGCAGTAGATGTGCGCGTCGTCCTGGGTGAAGCCGCGGGCCCGGGTCAGGCCGTGCACGACGCCCGACTTCTCGTAGCGGTAGACCGTGCCGAACTCGAAGAGCCTCAGGGGCAGTTCGCGGTAGGAGCGGCCGCGCGCGTCGAAGATCAGGTTGTGCATCGGGCAGTTCATGGGCTTGAGGTAGTAGTCCACGCCCTCGTCGAGCTGCATGGGCGGGTACATGCCGTCGGCGTACCAGTCCAGGTGGCCCGAGGTCTCGAAGAGCTTCCCCTTCGTCGCGTGCGGGGTGTAGACGAACTCGTAGCCCTCCTCCTCGTGGCGGCGCCGCGAGTAGTCCTCCATGACCCGGCGGATGATGCCGCCCTTGGGGTGGAAGACGGCGAGGCCGGAGCCGATCTGCTCCGGGATGGAGAACAGGTCCAGCTCGGAGCCGAGCTTGCGGTGGTCGCGCTTCTCGGCCTCGGCGAGGAACTCCAGGTGCGCCTTCAGCTCGTCCTTGGACGGCCAGGCGGTGCCGTAGATGCGCTGGAGCTGCTTGTTCTTCTCGCTGCCGCGCCAGTACGCCGAGGCGTTGCGCATCAGCTTGAACGCCGGGATGTTGCGGGTGGTCGGCAGGTGGGGACCGCGGCAGAGGTCCTTCCAGCACAGGTCGCCGGTCTTGGCGTCGAGGTTGTCGTAGATCGTCAGCTCGCCGGCGCCGACCTCGACGTCCGCGCCGTCGTCGTGCGACGCGGAGCCCTTGAGGCCGATCAGCTCGAGCTTGTACGGCTCGCCGGCGAGCTCCTCGCGGGCGGCGTCGTCGGTCACCACGCGGCGCGAGAAGCGCTGGCCGCGCTTCTGGATCTCCTGCATCTTCTTCTCGATGGCCTTGAGATCATCGGGCGTGAACGGCTTCTCGACGTCGAAGTCGTAGTAGAAGCCGTCCTTGACCGGCGGGCCGATGCCCAGCTTGGCCTCGGGGAACAGCTCCTGCACGGCCTGGGCCATGACGTGCGCGGTGGAGTGGCGCAGGATGTCGAGGCCGTCCGGGGACGAGATCTCGACGGCTTCGACGGTGTCGCCGTCGCCGACCTCGTGGGCGAGGTCCTTGAGCTCACCGGCCACACGCGCGGCGACGACCGAGCGCTCGCCGGCGAAGAGCTCGGCGGCCGTGGTGCCCGTCGTCACCACGCGTTCTTCCCGCTCGGAATCGCGTTGGATGATCACACGGACGTCTGACACCGGTCTCTCCTGACTGAAGGCTGGGCTGCGGCGCCATACCTGAGCGCACGCATGGGTGCGATCGTACCGACCCGGACCGGTGCAGGTCGAAATCATTGCCCGTGGCCCCGGGTGCCGCCGTCCCGGCCCGGGCCCCTCGCGCCGTCCCAGTGGCCGCCGTTGGCGACGTGGGTGGTGCGGGATTTTTTCCGGGCACGCGGCCCCGAGCGCAAAGAAGCCGGTCCGCCTGAGGCGGACCGGCTTTCCCGGTGGGCGATACTGGGTTCGAACCAGTGACCTCTTCGGTGTGAACGAAGCGCTCTCCCACTGAGCTAATCGCCCGGGAACGGACCGAACGATACAGGGCCGGGCGGGCTTGGTTCAAACCGCTTGGAGGTGCGCGGCCAGCCCGCGCCGGCCGGAGCGCATCATCAGGGCGTGGTTCGCGTGGAAGAGGGGACGTCCGGGCACGGCGAGGCGGCGCAGCAGGGGTTTGCGGACGTCGACCTCCTGGTCGTAGCGGGCGTGCGTGCCGCCGGGGCCGGCGGGGGTGACGGTCCAGCGGGCCCAGCCGTCGAGGTCCCCGGACAGGCGTACTTCGAGGACTCCGGCCAAGGGGTCGCGCCGTTCCTCCCGCACGGTCGTCGTCAGGTCGAGGGGCAGGACGGAGCGGATCCGGGCGACCCCGCCGGTGGTGTCGAGCCGGGTCACCTCACGCACCTGCGGCCACCAGCGGGGATAGTCCTCGATGCGCTCCAGGGCGCGGTACACCGGTCCGGCGGGCGCGGGCAGGCTCCACAGGCTGCGGAAGCGGTAATGGTTCCGGTCCATGGAGGGAGTGTGCCCGCCCGCGCCCGCCGTACGGCTTGCTAGGGCATCCGGTCTCCCAGCAGGGCGAGGTTCTCGATGGCGGCGAGGCCGTAGAGCGCGGTGTCGTTGGTGGACACCCAGGTGGCCTCACTGCCGGCGACCAGGGCGGTCGGTCCGGTCACCTTCTCGGTCCTCCAGGGTGCCGACTCCTTGTAACCGTCGGAGTCGTAGAACTTCTCCCAGGCCCTCTTGGCCAGTTTCTCGTCACCGGTCTGCACGGCGGCGTAGGCGTCCAGGCGGGAGTGGCCCTGGAAGAGGATCAGGCTGCCGAAGTTGGATCCGTAGCGCTCGGCCTGTTCCGTCTTGCTCGCGTTGAAGTAGCGGCAGTAGTCGTAGTACGCCTCGTTGAAGGCCGGCATGTCGACCAGGTCGATGAGTTCGGCGCACAGTTCGTTCAGGCCGAAGACGGCCGACAAATGGGAGACGCCGACCACGGGTTCCTCGGCGATCGCGAACTTCCCGGTGTCCAGGTCGTACAGCCCGGTGCCCTGGACGAATCCGTTGGGCTGGGCCGCGATGGTCTCCATGGTGGACAGGACGCGCGCCTTCGCCTTCTCCCATTTCGGGCCCCGGCGTTCCCATTCGGTGAGCCAGGCCGAGACCAGGCCGCTCCAGTCGGTGCCGAAGCCGATGGACAGGGCGTGCCGGTCGGGGGTGTACGGCTCGGTGCGGATCTTGCGGATGGGGTCGAGGACGAGGAAGGTCTCGTCGGAGTCCACGTTGGCGTGCATGAGGTCGCCGACGCGTTCGTCGGCGGTGAGGAAGTAGTAGTAGCGCCGGTAGGTGGTGTTGGCGATGCGCTGCTGTTTGGCGCTGTCGGCCCAGTGCTGGACGCCGTGCCGGGTGCCGAGGCCGGCCCACTTGCCCAGGTGGTAGACGTCGACCTCGCCGGTGTGCCGGGTCATCGCCTCGGCGAAGCGGAAGATGTCGGCGCGGCCGGAGCGCAGGTAGGCGTACCAGAGCCAGAGGTCGGGCGAGAGTTCGGAGTTGTCCCAGGCGTAGCCGCCGACGTCGTAGCGCCACTGGTGGCGGACGGTGTCGTAGGTGTGCATGATGTCGCCGTAGTCCCAGAAGCCGTACCAACGGCGCATCTCCACCTGGTCCTTGTAGTAGGTGAAGAGGAAGTCGAGGTGGTCCTCGATCTTCGCCTTGGCCGGGGTGGAGCGGTCGGGTGCGGAGAACAGACCGGGGCCGAACACCTTGGCGCCGATGAGCTGCTTCGGCGGCGCGGCGAGCTGCGGCAGGACGCGGACGGCCTCGACCTGTTGGGCGAGTTTCTCGGCGTTCGGGGTCGACTCGTTGGCCCAGAAGAGGAGTTCGGAGGTGCGGGCGATGCCGTAGGGGGTGCCGAACTCGGGTTCGTAGTCCTCGTAGGTGATGTTGAGGCCTTCGAGCTGTTCGGGGAAGGTGTCCTGACCCATGCCGTCGTGGTAGAAGCGCAGGTCCATGGGCTGCGCCTCCGGCGACCAGAGCCAGAGGGTGACCTCGGCCGCGTCGGTGTGGGCGTCGCGGATGTCGAGCTGGGCGGGGTGCTTCTCCCAGAAGTCGCGCAGGCCGAAGGAGAGTCCGCCGCTGACTCCGCCGACGTAGCCGAAGCCGGAGGCGCGCCGTCCGCCGCCGGCGCCGATCCAGCCGTAGCCCTTCTTGGTGCGCTTGCGCAGGGCGAAGCCGTCGGCGGAGAGCTGGGAGAGGGTGTAGTCGCCCCATTCGGGGATGTACTGCAGGCGGGTGGTGACCCGCTGGTCCCAGGTGGCGGGGTCGGGCAGCTTCTCGCCCGCGAACTGGGCGGCCTGCACGGCGGCGCCCGGGTCGCGGCGCAGTCCGGTGATGCTCTTGACGGCCTCGCGCAGCAGTCCTGTGCCCTCGCCGCCGATGCGGATGTGCCGGTCGTAGGACTCGTCGCGCAGGGGCACGGTGAAGCGGACGCCGATGCCGCGGATGAAGTCGCCGCTCGCCCTGCCGGGTTCCTGTTGTCCGTCGTAGGTGATGGTGTGCACCATGCGGAAGGAGTCGGCACCGGCGTAGAAGTAGAGGCGGATGGAGAAGGGCAGCCAACTGCGGCGGCCCTTGCGGTGTTTGCCGTCGACGCGGACGACGGCGCGGACCGGTCCCGTCTGTTCGACGGTGACCTCGTCGATGGCGCCGTCGAAGCGCTCGGTCCTGACGGTGGTCTGGTCGCCGTCCTCGAACTCGGGCTGGCGCAGCAGGACGAGGCGGCCGTTCCTGGCGATCTCGGTCGAGCCGCGGGTGACGGACTTGACGAGGGTGGTGCCGGATCTGCCGATTCGCGCGGTGATGACACCGGTCGAGATGTCGATGGTGCCGCCGCGCCGGTCGACGGTGACCTTCTTCCGCGGGGCCGCGGGGGTGCCGGCGGTCAGGGTGAGCTTGCCGGTGCCGGAGCTCACCGCGTGCGCGGTCCACTTGAGGGAGCCGTCCGGCCAGTGGGCGAGCGGCCAGGACTGTACGGGTACGGCCCTGCCGTCGGCGTCGGTCAGCGCGAAGGTCCGGTCGTCGTGGTGGACGCCTTTGGGCCAGGGCACGCCGACGGTGGATCCGGGTGCCGCGCCGAGGCCGCCGTCCTCGAGCCAGTCCAGGGTCACGGGGTCGTCGCCGGCGTTCTCGGTTCTCGGTGCGGCGGCGGCGTCGCGGCTGCCGAGGGACCGGCTGAACTGGGCGGCGGCGCCTGCGACGGCGGCTGCCTTCAGGAGGGACCTGCGGGGGATGGGGGACATGGCCTTTCCTTTCCGTGCGGGACGCAAGGGGATGTCAAGGGCATGACAGGCGGGGGCGCGGTGCCGGGGCACCGTCCCTGGTACGGAAGGCACCGCCCGTCAGCGGTGCCGGTGGCGCTCCTCCACGGCGACGGCCGCCGCCGCGACCGCGCCCAGGACGGGCAGGGCGAGCGGCGCGCTGAACCAGGCGGAGCAGACCACCACGGCCAGCCCGCCGACGATCAGGAAGGATCCGGCGGGATCGAGCACGGTGCGGCGGGCGGCCTGCGCGCACAGCGACCGCCAGGAGGCCCCGGGCCGCCAGGAGGCCGCCGCGCGCAGCCCGGCGACGACTGCCGTGATCAGGGCGAGCACGCCGACGGCGCCCACGAGCTCGCCGCCCGGCAGTCCGGCCCGTACGGCCCGTACGTCCACCCAGACCACGGCGAGGGCGGCCCACCCGGCGAGTCCGACGAGCCATCCGCCGCGCAGCGCCGACCGGAAGTCGGCCGTGAACTCCCGCAGCCCGCCGCGCTCATGGGCCAACTGCCGCCCGAGGTGCCGCGAGCCGGCCGCGAACGCGGCGGGGTAGGTGACCAGTGGCAGCGAGGCCAGCGCGATCCACACCCCGGTGAGCAGGCACTCGGCGAACAGGGCGAACTTCCCGGCGAGCGGTGACTCGCCGCGTGCGGCACGGGTTCCGGTGGGCGCCTCGGTCATGATCGGTTCACCTCAGCCCTTCAGACCGGACGTGGCCATGCCGTCGATGAGGTAGCGCTGGAAGGCCAGGAAGAAGGCCAGCACCGGCAGCAGCGCGACCAGGGACATGGCGATCATGCCGCCGTAGTTCGCCAGCCCTTCCTGGTCGACGAACATCTTCAGGCCGAGCGAAACGGTGTACTTGCCGGGCTCGTTGAGGTAGATCAGCGGGCCCATGAAGTCGTTCCAGGCGTTGATGAAGGTGAAGATGGCGCTGGTGATCAGGGCCGGCCGGCACAGCGGGAGCACGATCGACCAGTAGATGCGGAAGTGCCCGCAGCCGTCCAGGCGTGCCGCCTCGTCGAGCTCCCTGGGCAGGTTGCGCATGAACTGCACCATCAGGAAGACGAAGAACGCCTCCGTGGCCAGGTACTTCCCCAGCAGGAGCGGGGTGTACGTGTTGATCATGTCCATGTTGCGGAAGAGCACGTACTGCGGGATGAGCAGCACGTGGTACGGCAGCAGCAGGGTGCCGATCATCAGGGTGAAGAGCAGGTTGCGGCCGGTGAACCTGATCTTCGCGAAGGCATAGGCGGTCAGTGAGCAGGACACCACGATCCCGATCACCGAGCCGACGGCGAGGAAGAGCGAGTTGGCGAAGAACGTGGAGATCCGGATGTCCGCGATGCCGTCGGCGAGGCTGGTGTAGTTGGCGGTGATCGGGTCGGCCGGGAAGAGGTCCAGGCTGCCGACGATGTCCTCGCTGTTCTTGAAGGACCCGCCGATGACCCAGATGACCGGGTAGAGGATCACCGCGAGGATCGCCAGCGACCCGATGTGCCAGGCGAGCGAGCCGGGCAGACGGCGCCGCAGGGCCCCCGCCCTCGTGGACCGGGCCGGTGTGGCGTCGGTGGCCGGTGGGGGTGACCCCTGACCGGGCGAAGTCGGGAGATCGGGGGAGCTCATCGGCCGCCCTCCTCGTAGTGCACCCAGCTCTTCTGGGACCAGAAGAGCACCGCGGTGACCAGGGCGACCGCGACCAGCAGCATCCACGCCATCGCGGAGGCCAGGCCCATCCGGCTGTTCTCGAAGCCCTGGACGTACAGGTAACAGGTGTAGACCATGGTTCCGTCCGCGGGACCGCAGGCGTTGCCTCCGGCGCCGCCGCCGACGATGTAGGCCGAGCTGAAGATCTGGAAGGAGTGGATGGTCTCCAGCAGCACGTTGAAGAAGAGGACCGGGGAGATCATCGGCAGGGTGATGTTCCAGAACTGCCGGAGTCTGCCCGCTCCGTCGACGTCCGCCGCCTCGTACAGCTCGCGCGGCACCTGCTTCAGGCCGGCCAGGAAGATGACCATGGGGGCGCCGAACTGCCAGACGGTGAGCGCCACCAGGCTGTAGATGATCAGGTCCGGGTCGCCGGTCCAGCCGCCGGCGTCGACGCCGAAGAGCTTCTGCGTGCGGTCGACGATCGCGTCGTCGGAGAAGATCGCCTTCCACACGATGGCGACGGAGACGCTCGCCCCGATCAGCGACGGCGCGTAGAAGGCGGCCCGGTAGAAGGCCTGCCCGCGCCGCTTCTGGGCCAGCAGCAGCGCCACCCCGAGCGCCGCGATCAGCTTGATCGGCGTACCCACGACCACGTACCAGAGCGTGACCTGCACCGAGTGGCGCCAGCGCGGGTCGGCGAACATCTCGGAGAAGTTGTCCAGGCCGATCCACCGGGGGGCGTCGAACAGGTTGTAGTCGGTGAACGCGAAGTAGAGCGAGGCGGCCATCGGGCCCGCCGTCAGCAGCAGGAACCCGGCGATCCAGGGGGACATGAAGAGGTAGCCGGCCAGGTTCTCCCGGCGGCCCCGCCGCTTGAGGGCGGCGGGGCGCGGGGACTTCACCGGACCGTGCCGCGGCTCGGAGTCCCTGGTGAGGTCCTCCGTCGCAGGGGCGTGTGTCACGGCGCTTCCCATCAGCCGGCGAGAGCCGTCTTCGACTCGGTGAAGAACTGCTTGACGGCGTCCGCCACGGAGCGCTTGCCCAGGCCCAGCTCCTCGGCGATGCGCAGGAACGCGGCCTCGCAGATGTCGGCGCCGTTCGGGTGCGGGGTGATGGGCTCCAGGACGCCCGACTCGACGAGGGACTCCTCGTAGGCCGCGATCGCCTTGTTGACCGGGTCGGTCGGCCGGTACGCGTCGAACTGGGCCTGCGTGGTGGGCACACCGCGGTCGTATCCCATGATCTTGGCGACCTCGGGATCGTGCACCATGAAGTCGATGAACTGGGCGACTTCCTTGGGGTGCTGGGTTCGCTTGGAGGCGCTGAGCATCAGGGAGCCGAGGTACTGGCCGGTCTTCCTGCCGTCCGTGGTCGGGATGGGCGCGAGGCCGTACTCGCTCTTGCCCTCGGAGGTGTAGCGGACGGTGAAGTTGTCCCAGGTGAACTCGCTTCCGGCGAGTTCGGCGGAGAGCGCCGACTTGGGCTTGATCTGGGCGACCTTCTTCGGGTCGGCGAACAGGCCGGTCCTGACGCCCTTCTCGGCCTTGGTCCACCACCGGGTCAGATCCGCCTCGGTGAAGCCCAGGCCGTCCTCGGTGAAGAACGCCTTGCCGTTCTGCCGCAGATACAGGTCGTAGAGGTACATGACGCCGTACATGCCGCTGTCCCCGGCCCGGCCCGCCCTGTCGCGGATCTTCGTCATCGCCTCGTCGAAGTCGTCCCAGGTCCATCCCTGTTCCGGCTTGACGCCGGCCCGGGCGTAGACGGGCTTGTCGATGACCAGGGCCAGCGAGTTCGACCCCACGGGCACGCCGAGGAGCTTGCCGTCGACCTCGCCGAACTTCTCCAGACCCGCGCGGAAGCCGTCCATGGAGAGGTTGCCGGCCTTCACCTGCCCGTGGAGATCGAGCAGCACATTCTTCGCGTCGTATTTGCGGAGGAATCCGATGGCATTCTGGAATACGTCCGGCGGATTCCCTCCGGAGGCCTGCGTGTTGAACTTCTTCCAGAAGTCGGGGTACGGCTGGAAGTCGGTCTTGATCTTGATCTTCGGGTACTTCTTCTCGAAGAGCGCGATGGTCTTGTTGATGCGCTCGGCCCGGTCCTCGGCACCCCACCAGGAGTAACGGAGCGTCACGTTCCCATTGCTCGACCCGCTTCCGTCGCCGCACGCGGTGGCCGTGGTGCCCAGCCCCGCGACGGCCAGCGAGGCTCCCGCCGCCTTGAGGACCGTCCGCCTCCCGGCCTGCCTCTCCGCATTCCCGCCCTGCTGCATACGAGCCTCCCCGCGACGTCGCGTCCGCCTCATGAATCGTTTCAAGTAAGCGCTTGCTGGCACAAAGTACGGAGGACCCACGAGCGCGTCAATGATTCGGACAGGAATGGACGGGCACACCGGCCGAGCGGGAGCCGCCACGGCTCGCACCCCTTCGGCGGAGACGGACGGAAACACCCAGGTCCACGCGGCCCGACCGACGGACCGAACACCGCCGGGCCCGCCGGAGCGCGGGACCCGGAAGGTCACGGTTGGATGAAGAGCGGCGCGGACAGGGTGGCCGCATCATCCGTCGGGCAGGCCTGGGACACCGGGCGGAGGCATCGCGCGGCCTCACCACCACGCACCCGCGCGACGGCCGGGGACACACAGACGCGCCGCGGCCCGGCTCACTGTCGGTGAGCCGGGCCGCGGCGCGATCCGGTGGGCGATACTGGGTTCGAACCAGTGACCTCTTCGGTGTGAACGAAGCGCTCTCCCACTGAGCTAATCGCCCGGACGCAGGAAGAACATTACCCCATGTCAGGGAGTGCCTGTGACGGGCGGGGACCGGCGGCCGCGCCCCCGCCGCGGCTCACTGGTTCTCGATCTTCCAGGGCATCACGAGGCCGAACTTCCACAGGTAGATCCCGGCCAGCACGGTCCCGATCACGAGGGCGACGGTGGTCAGGATGATGTTCCGGCGCCGCACCCGGGGATCGAGTGCGCGCTGCGCCGCCTCGGTGACCTTGCGCTTGGTCCACCGGAGCACCAGCTGGGCCCAGACGAACTCGGTCGCCCAGATCGCCATGCCGCCGAAGATCACCACCCAGCCCGGGCCGGGGAGCACCAGCATGGCGGCGCCGGCCACCACGACCGCGAGCCCCACGACGAAGACCCCCACCTGCCAGCTCAGGTGCAGGGTGCGGCGCGCTTTGACGAAGGCCGGCGCCCTGGAGCCCAGCGCCCGTTCGTCCGTTGTCTGGTCAGCCCTGTCCATCCCCGCTCGATCCGCCGTCACGGCCGCCTCGCCGGGTGTGTCACTCCCCGTGTTCATACGGCCAAACACTACCGGAGCCCCTCACTTCACCGGAACGGGCTCAGTTCGCGAACGATCTTTCGGCCGGTTGAGTTACGTAAACCCATGCAAAACACTCAGAGGGGTTTACAACGGCACCGTAGGTGGCATGTCGATTTCGCCGACGTGCGAATCCCCGAGCGCACACTGAGCGAAAGGCCCTGGCGCTTATGAACACCACGGTCAGCTGCGAGCTGCACCTGCGCCTCGTTGTGTCGAGCGAGTCCTCCCTGCCTGTCCCCGCAGGCCTGCGGTACGACACGGCCGACCCCTACGCCGTGCACGCCACTTTCCACACCGGAGCCGAGGAGACCGTCGAGTGGGTGTTCGCCCGCGACCTCCTCGCCGAGGGGCTTCACCGCCCCACGGGCACCGGCGACGTCCGCGTCTGGCCGTCGCGCAGTCATGGTCAGGGCGTCGTCTGCATCGCCCTGAGCTCTCCGGAGGGAGAGGCTCTGCTCGAGGCCCCGGCACGGGCTCTGGAGTCCTTCCTGAAGCGTACGGACGCCGCCGTGCCTCCCGGCACGGAACACCGGCACTTCGATCTCGATCAGGAGCTCTCGCACATCCTGGCGGAAAGCTAGGCGAGGGTTCACCAAGCTGCCCGACGCCGTCGACTCGGGGTGACGGCTCGGGCCCTGACCGCCGTGCAACGGCACACAACGGCGCCGACGCCGCGGGACACCGCGGGCGGCGCCGTTGTGCTGCGCGCGAGCTCCGGCACGGAACACCGGCGGGACCGTTCCTCCGCGGCCCTCCGAGCCGCGTGCGGGCGAGAAGCGCTCATGGGCTCGCTGGAGCCACTACCATCGGCCAGCATCGGCGGGCGCCCGCCCGACCCTCAGGCCAGGGAGCGAATCGTGCTGATCACCCACGACACCCGGTGCGCGCTGGACACCGTGGTGGATCTGGTGAACTCCGCGCCGGAGGACGACTCGGTACCGGACGGGCTGCCGGACCTCCCGGCTCTCGAGGCCTTCGTGCGCAGCCACGAGGTCAGCGAGGTCGGGGTCCTCACGGAGTTCGACCTGTCGGCGGTACGCAGGATCCGCGGACGGTTCGCGTCGGTCTTCGCCGCTCCCGACGCCCACAGCGCCGCCAAACTGATCAACGAGCTGATCGCGGCCGCGGGCACCACGCCCCGGCTCACCAACCACGACGGCTACGACTGGCACGTGCACTACTTCGCCCCCGGCGCCTCGGTCGCCGATCACCTGGCGGCGGACTGCGGGATGGCACTGGCGTTCTTCGTGGTCGCCGGCGAGCAGGAACGGCTGCGGCGCTGCGAGGCCCCGGACTGCCGGCACGCCTTCGTCGATCTTTCCCGCAACCGCTCCCGCCGCTACTGCGACAGCCGCACCTGCGGCAACCGCCTGCACGTCGCCGCGTACCGCGCACGCCGCAAGGAGGCGGCGGGCTGAGCGGACGCAGCGGGCCGGGGCCGCCCTCCGGGCCGGGCCGAACCGGCCGAGTCGTGTGAGCCGGCCGTACGGGCGGGCGACGTTGCGATGCCGACGCGGTCCCGACGGGTGGCGCCGGGTACCGCGGGTACGGCTCACAGCCAGAGCAGGTCGTGCAGGGCAGCCGTGAGCAGCAGACACCCGATCACCGCAAGGAAGATCATCAGCGGTGGCTGGGAAAGGGCGAAGAGGCATCCACGCGGCTCGTCCTGCGGCGGCGCGGCCTCGCTCTGTGTCGTGTCCAGCATCTCGCGGGGATCATGACGCATCGGGAGCGCCCGATGCGATCACCACTCACGGACTGAACGCGAGGGCGCGGTTTCCGCGATCCCTCGTCCGAGTTGTGATCGTTCGCGCACATTCCGGGACCGCCTGTGACGCTTCGGTCCGTTCCCTCCCGCTCCCGCGTCACTCCGTCATCCGCGGTGCGGCGCGTCCGCCCGGGACGGCTTCATATGCCGTGCTTCTTGAGGATCGCCTCGATGTCGCTGAAGTCGTCGTCGCTCTTGGGCGCGGCCGTGGGGCGGGTCGCCGCCGGGCGGGAGCCGGGGCCCAGGGAGGGGGCCGAGGCCGTGGGGGCCACTGCCCCGGGCTGTGCGGGCGCCCCGGCCGTCCGGCGCTGCTGCTTGCGTTCCTTCCGCTCCTGGCGGGTGCCGCCGCGCCGGCGCTCCACCGCGCGCGTGGTCATGAACAGCACCCAGGACAGGCCCAGCACGCCGAAGCCCGCCCAGGCCGTGGGGCTGAAGGCGGTGTCGGCCAGCCACTCGACGACACCGGTCATCACCAGGCCGATGGGAACGAGCGCATAGGCGGCGATGCGGGTCGCGGTGAGGAAGCGCTTGCGGTAGGCCGTGACCAGCGCGATGCCCAGGCCTGCCGCGGACACGGCGGAGCAGACGGTCTCGGCAATCATCCGGTCCTCCAGGCAGGGGTTCGGTGGCATCGGGCACTTCGTCCCTTCCATCCTGCACCTTCCGGACCCCGCCGGGCCATGTTCCGGCCGCAGATCAGGGACATCTCCGGGTCGGCTCCTCCGCAGGTGCCGGTGCGGTGTACTCCCCCGGGGCCCGTCGTCCGGATCACGCCGGGCTCGCGGGTCCCGGTGCCTGATACAGCCCGGTCCGCACGGAAGACCCCGGGCCGGACGGGCGACAGGTCCGATTGGGTACCGGGGCGCGGGGCTGGAAGACTGTCGGTCATGAGTGACTCCTCCCCCGCCCGCGCCGCGGCCCCCGTACTCGACGTGTGGTGCGAGCTGCAGTGCCCCGACTGCCGTGACGCCCTCGACGATCTCCGCGCCCTGCGCGCCCGGTACGGCGACCGTCTGGAGCTGCGGCTGCGGCACTTCCCGCTGGAGAAGCACAAGCACGCCTTCGCCGCCGCCCAGGCCTCGGAGGAGGCGGCCGAGCAGGGGCAGGGCTGGGCCTACGTCGAGGCCGTCCTGGGACGGGTCGAGGAACTGAGCCGTGCGGGAGAACCCTTCCTGGTCGAGGTCGCCCGGGAACTCGGACTGGACGCCGAGGAGTTCGACACCGCGCTGATCGACGGCCGGCACATCCTGATCGTGGACGCCGACCAGGCCGAGGGCAAGGCGATCGGGGTGACCGGCACCCCGACCTATGTCATCGGCGGCGAGCGCCTCGACGGCGGCAAGAGCCAGGAAGGCCTGCGTGAACGCGTCGAGGAGATCGCGGACCGGCTCCTCGCCGAGCAGGACGGCTGACCGAGGAGCTCCCCCGGCCCCGGCCCCTACAGCAGGTGCTTGTACATCGCGTACCGCCTCGTCCTGTAACCGAGCGACGCGTAAAGCCGCTCCGCCGGGGTGTTGCCCGCGAAGACGTTGAGACCGATGGCGCGTTTTCCCGCGGCGATCGACTGCGCCTCGGCGAGCAGCATGAGGGACCGTCCGTGCCCCCGGCCGCGGTGTGCGGCGTCGGCCTCGACGTCGAACACGTACGCCTGGTCCGCGCGTACCGCGAGCCACAGCGTGCCCACGGGTGTGTCCCCGTGTTCGAGGACACTGAGGAGCATGCCCTCCGAGTCCCGTCCGTCGGGGAGCAGGGCGGCGTGGTCCTTGGCCGCCTTGGCCCGCGCCTCGGTCTCCGGGACACCGCGCTCGATCCAGTCCCGCGCGTACTCCGCCTCGCTCCTGACCGACCAGGGGCCGAACTCGGCCTCGGTCATCGGCCGTCCGCGACTGCCCTCCGGCAGGGCGGGCGGGACGTCCCCCAGCGCCTTCTCCATGCTGTAGTTGCGCACGACGTAGCCGAGCGCCGTGGCGAGGCGGAACGCGGGCCCGGCAGGGGCACCGGACCCGGCCGACCGGGTCTCCGCCCCTCCGGCTCCGTCACCGGCTTCGGCTTCGGCGGGGACCGTGGCCTCGATGCGGCGACAGCCCCAGCCACGGGCGATCTCCTCGGCGGCGAGCGCGGCCACCGTGCCCCGGCCGCGCCTGCGGTCCGGCTCCTCGATCCGCAGGCTCATGATCCGGGCCACGGCGCCACCGAAGACGGGATGCGTACCGATGTGTATGCGTCCGACGGGACGGCTGTTGACGCACACCTGGTAGTGGCGGGAGCGCGTGCCGTCGGGATTCTGCTGGAGCGGCTCGGCCGGCCGCAGGGTCGTGGTCATCACAGGTGTTCTACCCCTGCGGCCGCCCGGATCAGCCGAATGTCACATACCGGCCCCGGGCCCGGTCCCGGGCCTCGTCACGGATCGAGGTCGGCCGCCGCGTGCTCGTCGAAGATCCGCATGGCCTTGGCCGTCACCGGGCCCGGGGCACCGGGCAGTTCACGGTCGTCGACGCGCCGCACGGCCTGCACGTCCCGCAGGGTGGAGGTGAGGAAGACCTCGTCGGCCCGCTGGAGGACGTCCATCGGCAGATCGGTCTCGGCGGCGCCGGTCCACTCGACGGCCAGCGCCCGGGTGATGCCCGCGAGGCAGCCGGAGGCGACCGGCGGGGTGTGGATCTCGCCGTCCAGGACGACGAAGACATTGGACCCCGTGCCCTCGCAGAGCCGGCCGACCGTGTTGCCGAACAGCGCCTCCGAGGCGCCGTGTTCGCGGGCGCGGGCGAGGGCGACCACGTTCTCGGCGTAGGAGGTGGTCTTCAGGCCGGTGAGCGCGCCGCGTTCGTTGCGGGTCCAGGGGACGGTGATCACGGCGGTGGAGTCGGGGCGGCGGGTGGTGTCGCCCAGGGCGACGACGAGGGTCGGGCCGTGTTCGCCGCGGTCGGAGCCGAGGGGGCCGTGGCCGCCGGTGAAGGTGATGCGCAGCCGGCCGAGCGGCATCGGGTTGGCCTCGAGGACGGCCGCGCAGGCGCGGCGGACCTCGTCGAGGTCGGGTTCGGGCAGACCGAGGCCCCGGGCGGAGCGGGCCAGCCGGTCGAGATGCCGGGTCAGCGCGAACGGTCTGCCGTTCACGGCCTTCACCGTCTCGAAAATGCCGTCGCCCACGGTCAGTCCGTGGTCGAAGACGGAGACGCGGGCGGACTCGATGTCCTGCAGCCCGCCGTCGAGCCAGATCTTCACCTCAGGGTCCCTTCGCTCACCTCGTGCCTGCCCGACGCTACCGCGAGCAGCCGGGACGCCTTCAGTTCGGTCTCCCGCCACTCCCCCTCCGGGTCGGAACCCCAGGTGATGCCGGCACCGGTGCCGAACCGGAGCACGGCACCGCCGTCCGGCTCCCGGTCGATCCAGAAGGTACGGATGCCCACCGCCAGGCCGGCGGTGCCCCGGTCGGCGTCGACCCAGCCGATGCCGCCGCAGTACGGGCCCCGGGGCACCGGCTCCAGGGTGTCGATGATCCGCAGGGCGCTCGACTTGGGCGCGCCGGTGACGGAGCCGGGCGGGAACGCGGCGGCGAACAGCTCGGGCCAGCCGGCCCCGGGCCGCAGCTCGCCCCGCACCGTCGACACCAGGTGCACCAGCCCCGGATGCTTCTCGACGGCGCACAGGTCGGGCACCGTGACGCTGCCGGTGGCGCAGACCTGGCCGAGGTCGTTGCGGACCAGGTCGACGATCATCACGTTCTCGGCGTGGTCCTTGTCGAGGAGGTCGGCCTCGGTGCGTCCGGTGCCCTTGATCGGCCCGGACTCGACGGCGCGTCCCGCGCGGCTCAGGAAGAGCTCGGGCGAGGCGGTGGCGATCTCCACGCCGTGCCCCGGCAGGCGGATCGTTCCTGCGTACGGTGCCGGGTTGCCGCGGGCCAGCAGGGCGGTGAGGGCGTCCACGTCGGCGCCGGCCGGGACGGGGGCGGACAGTACCCGGCAGAGGTTGGCCTGGTACACCTCGCCGGCGGCTATGTGCTCGCGGATGCGCCGTACGCCGGCCACGTACGCGGCGTGGTCCAGGGAGGACGTCCAGTCATCGGTGGCCGGTCCGCGCCAGCCGCCCGGCACCGGCGCGGGTACCGGCTGCTCGCGTACGTCACGGAAGCGCGCGCAGGTCAGACGGCCCTCGAAGTCCGCGCAGACGGCCCAGAAACCGTGCGAGTCCAGGGCCGCCGGGTCGTCGGTGACATCGAGGAGACCGGTCGCGACACGGCTGCCGAAGCGGGCGAGAGGTGGGAGATCGAGCACGTCGTCGAGTCTATGGCGGGGGGTCGTCGAGGTGACCCGGCCGTGTCCGTGAGCAGGCGCAGCGCAGCACGCTGCACAAACGGGTTTTTGTACTGGCCCCGGAATCCGCTAGAGTTCACCACGTCGCCGGGACGCGCAAGCGGACCGGACCGACAGGCGGACGTAGCTCAGCTGGTAGAGCGCAACCTTGCCAAGGTTGAGGTCGCGAGTTCGAACCTCGTCGTCCGCTCGAAGGATCGGGGGCCTCCCGGGCCCCTGCGCTCCTGGTGGAGTGGCCGAGAGGCGAGGCAACGGCCTGCAAAGCCGTCTACACGGGTTCAAATCCCGTCTCCACCTCCATGGACGATTAGCTCAGCGGGAGAGCGCTTCCCTGACACGGAAGAGGTCACTGGTTCAATCCCAGTATCGTCCACTGGATCTTCGGATCCTCCGCGCGATTAGCTCAGCGGGAGAGCGCTTCCCTGACACGGAAGAGGTCACTGGTTCAATCCCAGTATCGCGCACGCAGCATCCATGACGCGCTCCTCGGAGCGGTCGTGGTCCCGAGGACGATTAGCTCAGCGGGAGAGCGCTTCCCTGACACGGAAGAGGTCACTGGTTCAATCCCAGTATCGTCCACATCACCCCGGAACCCCCGGCCGCTCAGGCGGCCGGGGGTTCTGTCGTCAGGACGAGAAGAGCATGCGGCCGAAGCCCTTGTTCCGGTGGTGGCCGTAGTGGTGGCCCCCGTGGTGACCGCCGTGCGGGGCGCCCCACGCGGGCTGGGGCGCCGCCGGGTAGGCCTGCGGGGCCGCGGGGGGCGGCGGCGCGGCCTGCTGGGACCACTGGGCCTCCAGCCGGGTCAGCGACTCCAGTTCGCCGTAGTCGAGGAAGATCCCTCGGCAGCCGCTGCACTGCTCGATCTGGACACCGTTGCGGTTGTAGGTGTGCATCGGCGCACGACACTTCGGACACTGCATGATCGGTTCAACTCCTCGCCGGTCGGACCTGCTTCAGGTATCTCCAGGACAGACTCTGTCCGACTGCGGTCGGTTGCACCCTACTTCGTCGATTCGTGCGCCAATTCGGCCGGGACCGCGGCTATTCGCCGGCAGGCGTCGACCAGGGCGTGGTCCACCTCGTCCAGAGGCCGCCCGTCCGCCACCGCCTTGGTGACCGTCCGCGCGGCGGTCTGCACGGTGAGGGCGCGGGCCGGCACGTCCAGGACGGCCCAGGGGTCTTCGGCGGCGTCGAGGGCGGGCCCGCCCGCGGCCCGGTACGCGTCGAGGAACCGCCCCCACTCCTGCGGCGCCAGCAGCCCGCAGGCGAACCAGGCGGCGGGACGGCCCAGATCCCAGGCCGGGGTGCCCGCGCCCAGGTCGTCGACGTCGATCAGCCGCCAGGACCCCCCGGGTACCCGTACGAGCTGGCCGAGGTGGAGGTCGCCGTGGCACAGGGCGGCCGGCTGCGGCATGGGCGCCTCGGCGCGCGCCCAGGCGGGCAGGGTCGCCCAGGCATCCCGTACGGGGGCCACGGCCGGGTGGTCGCCGACGGCCTGGAGCCCGGCGACGGCCCGGGCCGCCTTGAGGGGGCCGCGCATGACCGGCGCCGACTCGGGGACCGGTGTGCGGTGCAACAGGGCGAGCAGGGTGCCGACGGCTTCCCAGGGGGCGGCGTCGGGATCGTCCGGGTCGACCGGGCTGCCGTACGGCCAGAAGGTGACGAGCCTGCCGTGCAGGTCGGCCGGTGCCGGACCGAGCGGGGGCAGGAGCACGTCCGGGTGGCGGGAGGCGAGGGCGAGGCGCCGGGTCAGCTCGGTGGCGTCGGCGTCCGGTGCGTGGGCCTTCGCGACGGTGTCCGCGTGCCGGACGACGGTGCCGTCGGGGCGGTCCGCGAGGGTGCCGCTCGCCTCGCAGGCACAGGTGGGGGTGCGGATGTGGGCGATGTCTTCGGCCCGGGCGGTGAGTTCGGGAAGGAGGGCGGTGGCTGTCATGGGGCTCCCTGGTGCGGCCTGGGGCGAGGGTACGCGGGAGCGTGACCGGCGTTGACCGGTGGCACGGGGAGACACGGCTGCCCCCGGTCACGAGGCACCGGCGGGCGGCGGCAGCTGCGCGGGGCGGCACCGTTCACCGGCGAACACCGCCCACCGCGACAGCTCCGTATGCACCGCAACCACGCATGGGGCAACGCCCACGGACCGCAACCACGTCCGCGAGAGCGCGCGCCGGTTCAGGCGCAAAAAAGTGCCGGCGCAGCTCCCCAGCTGCGCCGGCATTCTTGCCGTCCGCCGCACCCCCGTCCCCACGGGGTTTCATGGGTGGATGTCCCCGCCCGGACCGCTCTTCCGGGCCTGGGGTCGCCGCTCAGCGCCCCAGCATCTCTCCCACGGACGACGCCTGTGTGGCCACCGTCTCCCACCCGTCGAAGACGAGGAGGAGCAGGACCGCCAGGGGAAGAGCCATCAGCGTCGCCACCACCGGGTGGCGACGGCCCTCGCGGCTCGGGCGGAACATGGCGGCGCCCGCCTTGTGTGCCCGTGTGCGGACGACTGTCCGCGATGCCGTGTGGGCCATGACCCCTCTCCTGACCTGTTTCTGTTGTCGTGGTGCCTCGGGTGCTGTGTGCGAACCTCTGGCAGCGGCGGGCGTCCGACCTCGGGGGACGAGTACCGCACCCGCCGCTTGACCTCAAATCTAGGTGCCCGGCGCTTCCCGGACGTCATGCCCTCGTACCGATTGCCGGGCCTCCCGGAGGATGAGCCGTGACCTGCGGCGTACTCCCCTGGGTGGAGACGGGCCGCTCCGTGTCAGGGACATCCCCGAGGGGGAGTCCGGTCCGCCCCTTCTCGTCGCTCATGTCTCCGATTCCTCCGTCCGCGGCACCGGGTGCTCGACCAGCGCGAGAACCCGGTTCGCCATGAACCTGGCCGTCCGCACCGCCGTTCCCGTACGCGTGACTTCACTCACTTCGACCACGCCCCGGCGCACCGCCGTCTCCACCCTGCGGCCCGCCCTGCTCGCCGTCACCTCGTACGTGCGCGTCGTGTCACCGGCGTCCACGACTATCTCCACACGGTCGCCCTTCATGTGATCAATCCCCCTTCGGAGTCGAATGGTTGAGACCACCACTTCGCACGGACCCGGCCTGGCCGCGCGTCCCCCGACCACTCTTCAAGTCTCCCACCCGCCACTGACAATCCGCCGCTCCGAGAGGGCGCGGCCTCTGCGCAAGGGCGCCCGGGGAAACGTAAGCTGTGGCACGTCACAGGACCGGGCAGCGGGGATGAACATGGCGATGATGCGCCTGAGGCGCGAGGACCCGCGCGTCGTCGGCTCTTTCAGACTTCACCGACGGCTTGGCGCGGGCGGGATGGGCGTTGTCTATCTCGGTTCCGACAAGAAGGGGCAGCGGGTCGCACTGAAGGTCATCCGGCCCGATCTGGCGGAGGACCAGGAGTTCCGCTCGCGGTTCGCGCGGGAGGTGTCCGCGGCGCGCCGCATCCGCGGCGGGTGCACGGCCCGTCTGGTGGCCGCCGACCTCGACGCGGACCGGCCGTGGTTCGCCACGCAGTACGTGCCCGGCCCGTCGCTGCACGACCGGGTCGCCGACGGGGGGCCGCTCGGCGCGGCCGAGGTCGCCGCGGTCGGCGCGGCCCTGTCGGAGGGGCTGGTCGCCGTGCACGAGGCCGGGGTCGTGCACCGGGACCTGAAGCCGTCCAACATCCTGCTGTCCCCGAAGGGACCGCGGATCATCGACTTCGGCATCGCCTGGGCCACCGGCGCCTCGACGCTCACCCACGTCGGCACGGCGGTCGGCTCTCCCGGCTTCCTCGCGCCGGAGCAGGTGCGGGGCGCGGCCGTCACACCGGCCACGGACGTGTTCTCGCTGGGCGCCACGCTGGCGTACGCGTCGATGGGCGACTCGCCCTTCGGGCACGGCAGTTCCGAGGTGATGCTGTACCGCGTGGTGCACGAGGAGGCCCATCTGCGGGATGTCCCGGACGCGTTGGCGCCGCTCGTCCGCGCGTGCCTCGCGAAGGATCCCGAGGAGCGGCCGAGCACGCTCCAACTGTCGCTGCGGCTCAAGGAGATCGCCGCCCGGGAGGGGCAGGGATTCACCGGCGTACGTCCGCCGGCTCCGCGCGGCGCGGAGTCGGAGCGGGCGGCGGGGCGCTTGGCCGACACCTACCCGGACCGTGCGCAGCGTCGCGCGCCGGGGCAGCAGGGCGCGCCCGAGGGACAGGCCACCACCCCCCCGCCGCGTGGCGCGGCCCCGGGTCGCGGTGCCGGTCCTGCCGGTGCCGGTCCTGCCGGGAGCGGGGCACCGCGGCGGCGCGGCAGCCGGAGCGTGCCCCCGTCCCGCGGGGGCAGTACGTCACGCGGCGGCAGTACGTCACGCGGGGGCAGTACGTCACGCGGGGGCAGTGCCTCGCGCGGGGGCTCCTCCCGCGACGGCAAGCCTTCCCGGTCCGGTTCCCGGCCCACGTCGGGTGCCCGGCCCGCGTCGGGGTCACGGTCCACGTCCGGGTCACGGTCCACGCCGGGTTCACGGGACTCGACACGGTCGGGCACGGGCCCCCGTCGTCCCGGGCCCCGGACGGGCACCGGCCTGCGGCCGGCCAATCCGCGGCTGCTCCTGCAGCGGCTGTTCGTGTTCGTCGTGGTGACACTGGTGGTCGCGGTCGGCATCGCCCTGATCCAGGGCTGACGGGGGCCGGCCCGCGGCCTCGGCGACGCCGGCAGGCGCACAGCGGCCGCCGGCGACCAGGAGCAGGGGGCGGGCAGGGTCTGCGGGCTCACGGCGCCGGCGGGCTCGTCCCGTCCTGTCCCGTCGGCCGGCCCGTCGCCACCGCGTAGAAGGCGACCGCGGCCGCCGCGCCCACGTTGAGCGAGTCGACGCCGTGGGACATCGGGATGCGGACCCATTCGTCGGCGGCGACCAGGGCCTGGGTGGACAGCCCCTCGCCCTCCGCGCCCAGCATCAGGGCGACCCTGTCCATCCGGTGCGGGGCGACCTCGTCGAGGCTCCGGGCCTTCTCGTCAGGGGTCAGGGCGAGCAGCGTGAAGCCCGCTTCGCGGACCGATTCCAGGCTCCTGGGCCAGCTGGTGAGCCTGGCGTACGGCACGGAGAAGACCGCCCCCATGGAGACCTTGACGCTGCGGCGGTAGAGCGGGTCGGCGCAGTCCGGGGAGAGCAGGACCGCGTCCATGCCGAGGGCCGCCGCCGAGCGGAAGATGGCACCGATGTTGGTGTGGTCGTTGACGGACTCCATGACCACCACCCGGCGGGCGGTGCGGAGCAGTTCGGCGGCCGTGGGCAGCGGGGTGCGCTGCATGGAGGCGAGTGCGCCGCGGTGCACGTGGTAGCCGGTGACCTGTTCGGCGAGTTCCGGGCTCACGGCGTAGACCGGGGCGGGGAGTTCGTCGATGACGTCGCGCATGACGTCGACCCACTTGGCCGAGAGCAGCATGGAGCGCATCTCGTAGCCCGCGTCCTTGGCGCGTCTGATGACCTTCTCGCCCTCGGCGATGAACAGGCCCTCGGCGGGTTCTCGTTTGCGGCGCAGCTCCACGTCGGTCAGGCCCGTGTAGTCGTGCAGGCGCGGGTCGTCGGGGTCCTCAATGGTGATGAGATCGGCCACGGGGGTGATACTGCCTTGTCCTGGGTGTGGTGCCAACGGCCGGGATCGGCCGTGTTACCTGGGGTTACTTCCGGGGGTGCCGCCTGGGCCCACAAGGGCCGCGGAGGCTTACGAGGGCTGCGAGGGCTTCGGGGCCCGCACGGCAGGAAGTCCGACGTTCACGACCTCGCCGATGACGATGACCGCCGGTGGCCTGACCTCCTCGGCCCGGACGGTCTCGCCGACCGTGGCGAGCGTGGCGTCGACGCGGCGCTGGGCGGCCGTGGTGCCCTCCTGGACCAGGGCGACCGGGGTCTTCGGCGACCTGCCGTGCGCCACGAGGGTCTCGGCGATCCGGCCGATCTTGTCGACGCCCATGAGCACCACGAGGGTACCGGTCAGCTTCGCCAGCGACGGCCAGTCGACCAGGGAACGCTCGTCGTCGGGCGCGACGTGGCCGCTGACCACGGTGAACTCGTGGGCCACACCGCGGTGGGTGACCGGAATCCCGGCCGCTCCCGGGACCGAGATGGAGCTGGAGATGCCGGGGACCACGGTGCACGCGATGCCCGCCTCGGCGAGCGCGTGCAGTTCCTCCATGCCGCGGCCGAAGACATACGGGTCGCCGCCCTTGAGCCGGACCACCGCCTTGCCCTGCTTGGCGTGTTCGATCAGCGCGTTGTTGATGGCCTCCTGCGCCATGAACCGGCCGTACGGGATCTTCGCCGCGTCGATCACCTCGACGTGCGGCGGGAGTTCGGCCAGCAGGTCGCGCGGGCCGAGCCGGTCGGCGATGACGACGTCCGCCTCGGCGAGCAGCCGGCGTCCGCGCACGGTGATCAGGTCGGGGTCGCCGGGACCGCCGCCGACCAGGGCGACGCCCGGGGTACGGGTGCGGTGGTGCCGGGCGACGAGCGTGCCGTCGCGCAGGCCCTCCACCACGGCGTCGCGGATCGCGGCGGTGTGGCGGGGGTCGCGGCCCTTGACGTCCGTGGTGAGGACGGCGACCGTGACTCCCTCGCTGTGCCCGGTGGCCGGGGTCCAGGCCGTGGCCTGGTCGGCGTCGTCGGAGCGGACGCACCAGACGCGGTGGCGTTCGGCCTCGGCGGAGGCTCGGGCGTTGGCCTCGCCGTCGCCGGTGGCGATCAGCGCGTACCAGGCGTCCGTGAGGTCGCCCTCGGCGTAGCGGCGCCGCTCCCAGGTGATCTCACCGGCGTCCGCCATCGCCTCCACGGAGGGCGTCACCTCCGGTGAGATCAGGACGATGGACCCGCCGGCCGCGATGAGGGCGGGCAGCCGGCGCTGGGCGACCTGTCCGCCGCCGAGCACCACGACTCGACGGCCGGTGAGGCGGAGGCCCACGGGGTAGGCGGGGTGTTCGGCCATGAGGCTGCGGCTCCTCGTACAGGCGGGCGTGCGAGGGGCGCTACGGCACTGGAGCGGCCCTGACGTGCGGTGTGCGGATGTGGGATCAGCGTACGGCCGGGGTGGGACGGTGACGACGGAACACCGGACGCCGCGCCCCACCCCTCGGAGTACCTGCTATTTCTCGGTGACGCCGGCCGAGTCGAACGTCGCCACCTCGTGCATGGCCCGCGCGGTGCTCTGCACCATCGGCAGGGCGAGCAGCGCGCCCGTGCCCTCGCCGAGGCGCAGGTCGAGGTCGACCAGCGGGCGCAGGCCCAGCTTGTTGAGTGCGGCCACATGGCCGGGCTCCGCGCTGCGGTGTCCCGCGATGCACGCGGCCAGCACCTCGGGGGCGATAGCCCGGGCCACCAGGGCGGCGGCCCCGGCGCTGACGCCGTCCAGGATCACCGGCGTGCGCAGGGACGCGCCGCCGAGGAGCAGGCCCACCATGGCCGCGTGCTCGAACCCGCCGACGGCGGCGAGGACGCCGATGGGGTCGGCGGGGTCCGGCTGGTGCAGTTCGAGGGCGCGGCGCACGACGTCGGTCTTGCGGACCAGGGTCTCGTCGTTGATGCCGGTGCCCCGGCCGGTGACCTCGGCCGGGTCCGCGCCGGTGAAGACGGAGATCAGGGCGGCGGACGCGGTGGTGTTCGCGATGCCCATCTCACCGGTGAGCAGGGCCTTGTTTCCGGCGGCGACCAGGTCGCGGGCGGTCTCGATGCCGACCTCGATGGCCTGCTTGGCCTCCTCGCGGGTCATCGCGAGGCCGGCGGTCATGTCGGAGGTGCCGGCGCGGACCTTGCGCGGCAGCAGTCCCGGGGTGGCCGGGAGGTCGGAGGCCACCCCGACGTCGACCACGCAGACCTCGGCGCCCACCTGCGTGGCGAAGGCGTTGCAGACCGCTCCGCCGCCGAGGAAGTTGGCCACCATCTGGGCGGTGACCTCCTGCGGCCACGGGGTGACGCCCTGGGCGTGGACACCGTGGTCGCCCGCGAAGACCGCGACGGCCGCGGGCTCCGGAATGGGCGGCGGGCACTGGCGGGACAGTCCGGACAGCTGCGCGGAGATGATCTCCAGCATGCCGAGCGCGCCGGCCGGCTTGGTCATCCGCTTCTGCCGCTCCCAGGCCTCGCCGAGCGCCTTGGCGTCCAGCGGGCGGATCTGCGCGACGGTCTCGGCGAGCAGGTCGTGCGGCTCCTCGCCGGGCAGCACACGCCTGCCGTACGTCTCCTCGTGCACGACCCACGACAGCGGGCGGCGCTTGGACCAGCCGGCCTGCGTCAGCTCGGGCTCGTCCGGGAACTCGTCGACGTAGCCCACGCACAGGTAGGCGACCACTTCGAGGTGCTCGGGCAGACCCAGGGAGCGGACCATCTCGCGCTCGTCGAAGAAGCTGACCCAGCCGACCCCGAGGCCCTCGGCGCGTGCGGCGAGCCACAGGTTCTGGACCGCCAGGGCGGAGGAGTACGGCGCCATCTGCGGCTGGGTGTGCCGGCCCAGGGTGTGCCGGCCGCCGCGGGTCGGGTCGGCGGTGACGACGATGTTCACCGGGGTGTCGAGGATGGCCTCGATCTTCAGTTCCTTGAACTGCTTCGCCCGTCCCTTGGGCAGGGACTTGGCGTAGGCCTCGCGCTGGCGCTCGGCCAGTTCGTGCATGCTGCGCCGGGTCTCGGCGGAGCGGATGACGACGAAGTCCCAGGGCTGCGAGTGGCCCACGGAGGGCGCGGTGTGGGCGGCCTCCAGGACACGGAGCAGGACCTCGTGCGGGATGGGGTCGTCGCGGAACCCGTTGCGGATGTCCCGGCGCTCCCGCATGACCTTCCGCACGGCCTCGCGCTCGGCGTCGTCGTAGCCGGGGGCGGCGGGGCCGGCGGCCGGCGCGGCGTGCACCGCTCCGGCGCCTCGGGTGTCGAGGTCGTCGGGGTTCTGGGCGAGTACGGGCCGGACCGGTTCGGGCGAAGCCGGCCCGGCCTGGACCGGCTCGGTCTCCGCGGGCGGGTGCTCGCCCGGCGCATTCCCCGCGAGGTCCTGCTCGGCCGGCGGTTCGACGGCCGGTTCCGGGGCGGGAGCGACGGGGACGGCGCCGGCTTCGGCGTCGGCCTGGCGGGGCGCGGGGACCGGGCCTGCGGCCTCCGGTACGGGCTGTTCCTCGGCGGGGAGGGTCAGCGGCTGCGGCGGGGTCGGCGCGAGATGCGGGGTGGTCGGCACGACTCCCTCGACGGGGACGAACTCCCCCAGGGCCTGGTCCGGCCGCGCCTCCGGGGGAACGCTGCCGGGAAGCGGCGTGACGGTGCCGTCGGGAGCGGTCGGGTCGGCAGCGGGGGCCTCGGGGTCCGGGAGGGCTGGGGGCGCCGGGGAAGCGGGAAGCGGCGCCCAGGCCTCCTGGACGGGCGGGGCGAAGGGGGCGGCCGGGGTCTGCTGAAGGCCCTGGGCCGGGTGCGCGGCCGGGACGTACGGGCCGTCCGGTCCCTCGGCCGCGGGCTCGGCCGCCGCCGCCTGCTGAAGCTCCGGCTCGGTTGCCGCGACGGGAGCGGGCTCCGCGACGGAAGTGGGCTCCGCAACGGGGGCGGGCGCTGCTTCGAGGACTGACACGACGGGCTCCGGCGCCTCCACGTGCTCGGGCGTCCGAAGGGCCGCGGCTTCGGGAGCCTGTCCCTGGTCGACGGGTGCGGACGGCTCGGCGGGGACGGGGGCGGACGCCTCGGCGTCGCCGTCGTCCTGGGCGGCGGCGACGCTCGCCTGCGGGTCTGCCGGGCCGGTGAACGGTCCCTGGGGTGCGTGGGCCACGGCGGAGGGGTCCTCGGTTCCGTCGGCGGCGACGGCGATGCCCTCCGGTGCCTGGGCGGCCACGGCCTCCCGGGCCGGAGAGTCCGGCGCCACGGCGGCGACGGGAGCGGCGTCCGCCTCGGGCGCCGGCACCTGCTCCTCGGCAGCCGGTGCCGGTACGGGCTCGGCGCCCTGACCCGCGTCCGGACCCGCCTCCGGGGCGGGGGACGGTACGACGTCCACGGCGGGACCGGCTGCGTACCCGGGGCTTCCGGGCAGTCCGGCGATCACACCGGTCGCCGGACCCGAACCCGGTTCCGGACCCGTTCCCGCGCCGGACCCGGTCGCATCGGCCGTCGGTACGGAAGACCCCTCGGAGCCTTCGGCCCCCGCAGGGCCCTCCGGGTCCGGCACGGGAGCGGCGTCCGCGACCGGTGCGACCGCTGCGCCCGTGGTGCTCTGCCGGTCCGCCGCGACCGCGGCGGCCTGCGGTGCGTCCTGCGGCTGGCCGACGCCCGCCTCCGTCGCGACCCGGGCGGCCAGCGCCCGGGCGGCGCCCAGGGACTGCTGAGACGGAACAACCGTTTCCGCTTGGGTGGTCGCGCCCACCGCTGCGGGGGCGCCCCAGGGCTGCGCCGTCTGCGGGACCGCTTCCCGGGTGCGCGGCACGTCGAGGTACTCGGGGCCTGCGGGCGGCGGGCCGGCCTGGCGCACCGGCACGTCGGCGGGGCCGCGGTCGGCAAGGGAGCGGACCGGGCCGGCGGTGGTGCTGGGAATGGGCGGGCCAAGGTGCAGCGGCCGGCGCGGCGCGGCCGGCGGCTGCGACTCGTGCGTGGCCGCGGGGCCGGGCGCCTGCTGCTGCCCGGGATCGGGCAGGCGGACGCCGCCGAGGTCGACCGAGCCGGTGTCCCGGCCGGACATCTCGTGCGGTCCCGGCTCGTGCACGGTCTCGACGACCGGCTCCGGCGCGGGCGGGGCGACCTCGTTGCCCCAGGCGCCCTGGGCACCGGGCAGCAGCAGGTCTTCTTCCTCGGCGGAACTCTCGGAGAGGTAGGCGTACGAGTCGGGCGCGGGGACGCCCGGCTGCTCCACCATGCCTGCGTTCTCAGGCTGTCCCTCGCCCGGGACCTGGCCGGTGTCGGTCATGCGTACCCCTCGCCCATCGGTTAGTGCTCCTACGACCAGCTCACCCGGAACGGCGCACCCGACCGCCCCACACTGAAGAACGAGCGTGCGTCCCCAGCGGCACGAACGGCCTGCCCTAAAAGGCGACAAAGCCATTCACAGGCATTGTGGCTGCCGTACGACCGCCGCGTCAGCTTGATCCGCGACGGTTCCGCTGTGGACTGCGCCACGTTGCGCGTCCTTGGCTTGTGCCGTACCACACACGCCTCGGAACGGGCGTGTTTTCGGGACATCGGCCGACGAGTCGGCGGGCGTCCGAGTTGCGGTACAACGATCGGCCAGCCTACCGCGCGCGATACGACAACCCGATCGCGGGGACGGCATCGGAACAGGGCTGCGCGCTCAGGCGGTACGCGTCGGCAGTACGCCGCTGAGCAGGAACGCGACGCTCCGTTCGGTCTCCGTCCAGACCTTGGTGTCGAGTTCGACGGACTGCAGGAGGGCGCACTCCACCCGGTAGCCGTGCTCGGTCAGTTCCCGGCCGATCCGCTCGGCCGCGTCGCGGGTGGCGGCGTGCGTGACGATGCGCTGCGGGCGGCGGTCGGCCACCGCCAGGACCACGGCCGCTCCCCCGCCGCCGACGCGGACGACGTCCGGTTCGGGGAGGTCCTCCAGCACCTGCGGGGCGGTGCCGTGCACGATCTGGAGCTGGACGCCGTGACGGCGGGCGGTGGAGTCGGTGCGCGCGCAGGCCCGCGGGTCGCTGTCGACGGCGATGACCGCGGCGCCGGCCCGTGCCGCCTCGACGGCGAAGGCACCGCTTCCGCAGCCGATGTCCCACACGAGGTCGCCGAGTCTGGGTCCGAGCCGGGCGAGCTGGGAGACGCGCAGCGGCTCCCGTTCGCCCTCGCCGAGGACGCCGCCGTAGGCGTCGGCCGGCAGCGTCCAGCCGCGCGGGCCGGCGGCGGGGTCGCGTCCGGCGATCCAGCCGCCGGACGCGGTGGTGGCGGCCTGGCCGCCGGCGACGATGACGACGTTCGGGTCGCGCCAGGTGTGGTCGGCGGCCTTGTCGGAGGTGACGACGCTGACCTGCTCGCGCGCGGTGCCGAGTTCCTCGCAGATGACGAAGGTGCGGTGGACGCCCTCCATGAGCAGGCCCAGTTCGGCCGGGCCGGCGCCGGGAGACGTAAGAACCGCCACTTTGGTGTGGGCCCGGCATACGTTCACCGCGCGTCGCAGGGTTCGGGGATGTGCGACCACCACGTGTGCGTCGTCCCAGGGCATGCCCGCCCGGGCGAAGGCGGCGGCAACGGAGGAGACCGCGGGGACGACCTCGACCTCCAGGCCGAACTCGGGTGCGCGCAGGGTCCGTACGACGCCGAAGAAGCCCGGGTCGCCGTCGGCGAGGACCACTGCCGTGCCGCGGTGGCCGGCGACCCGGCGGGCGGCCAGGGCGGCACTGCCGAGCCGGATGCGCTCGGCACCGGCGGGTACCTCGGGAAGTTCCAGGTGGTGCGCGGCGCCTGCCACCAGGGTGGCGGCGCCCAGTGCGGCGCGGGCCGCTGCGGTCAGCGGCGAACCGTCCCAGCCGATCACCGTGACCCGGTCGGCCATCGTTGTCAGTCTCCTGGTGTGCGCGGGGTGTCTTGGGGGTGCGGGGTGCGGTCGGCCGCTCCGCCCGCGGGCGGGCTTGGTGAGAGTACCCGGTACGGCCGTGAACCGGGGCGACCCACCACCGGCCACCCGTCCGGGAGCATTCCGGAAGAGGCTCAGCTCCAGTCGGTGAAGGCGGTGAACTGTCCGGTGTCGGCCAGCTGTTCGGCCGAGCCCTCGAGGTCCTCCGGCAGCAGGCTCCACACGATGAAGTCGGTGCGTACGTCCGTCCAGACGCCGTCGTCGCCGCGGACGTGGGCTATGCAGGCGTTGCGCAGGACGCCCTCGCTGAGGCAGCCGATCTTCTGGGCGACCTGCTGCGAGGCGGTGTTGTCGGCGGCTGTGCGCAGCTCGACGCGTTCCAGCTTCTGGTCGCCGAAGAGCCACTGGGCCGTGGCCATGGCGGCCTCGGAGGCGTAGCCCTCACCGCGCGCCCAGGGGGCGACGATGTACGAGAGTTCGGTGGACCGGATGTGCCAGTTGGTCTTGGTGAGCTGGATGATGCCCACCAGTCGTTGGGTGAGGAACTCGGTGACGGCGAGGTCCAGTCCGCGTCCGGCCGCACGTTCGGCGGGGGCGTACTCGGTGACCCAGGTGCGGGCGGCCTGCTCGGTGAAGGGCTGGGGGACGTCGGTCCAGGCGGCGACCTGCTCGTCGTTCATCATCTCGGTCAGAGGGGGGACGTCGTCCGCGTCGAGGGGACGCAGCACCAACCGCTCCGTGCTGATGGAGATGTTGGGGAAGGTGCTGCTCGTCATGCGCCGCTCCGTAACCTTCGTGACCGTCGGACACCGCTGAACTGCCCAGCATGCAGCATGAAAGCTCCGGACCGCACCACGGGGTCCACTCCGTGTACCGGAGTGGACCCCGAGAGTGCCGGACGGGTGCCGGGCGCGGCGCGGACGGCTGTGCGCCCCCTCGTGCGCCCGGCCGTGTCCCCTGTGCCGGTGGTGCGCGTCGCCCGGACCGGACGGCGGGTCAGAAGGCGGCGACGACCGAGCCGGCGTACTTGTCGTCGATGAACTTCTTGACCTCGTCGGAGGTGAGCAGATCGGCGAGCTTCTTCACGCGCGGGTCGTCCTCGTTGCCCTCCTTGACGGCGAGGAAGTTGGCGTGCGGGTTGCCCTCGGCGGCCTCGAGGACGAGGGCGTCCTCGGCGGGCTTGAGGTCGGCTCCGATGGCGTAGTTGCCGTTGACGACCGCGGCATCGACGTCGGCCAGGGCACGCGGCGTCTGGGCCGCCTCCAGCTCCTTGAACTTGAGCTTCTTCGGGTTCCCGGTGATGTCCGAGGGGGTCGCCTCGAAGCCGACGCCTTCCTTGATCGTGATGATCTTGTTGGCGGCGAGCAGCTGCAGTGCGCGTCCCTCGTTGATGGTGTCGTTGGGGATGGCGATGGTCGCGCCGCTCTTCAGTTCGTCGGCTTCCTTGACCTTCTCGGAGTAGAGGCCGAGCGGCTCCAGGTGCACGTCGCCGGCGGGCACGATGTGCGTGCCGTTCTTCTTGTTGAAGTCGTCGAGGTACGCCTGGGTCTGGAAGTAGTTGGCGTCCACCGAGCCGTCCTCCGTGGAGGTGTTCGGCGTGACGTAGTCGGTGACTTCCTTGACCTCCAGGTCGAGCCCGGCCTTCTCCGCCAGGTTGTCCTTGACGAAGTTGAGGATCTCGGCGTGCGGCACGGGGCTCGCGGCGACGGTCAACGGGCCGGAGGCGTCGGACCCGGACTCCTCCTCCGAGCCGCAGGCGGTGAGGCCGAGGGTGAGGGCTCCGGCAGCGAGGACGGCAGTGGTGATCTTGATGGTGTTACGCACGAAAAGTGCCTTTCCTTCAGGGTGGTGCGGCCCCGACTCGGGGTGGTGCGGGGCCTTCGGGGAAGTGGGGATCGGGGGTGGGCGGAGGCCGGGGGCGGGGTCCGGATCACCCGGTCTTGCCGACGTCGGCCGTCGCGGTCGTCGTCGCCGGTTCCTTGACCTTGAGCAGCCGCAGCCTCGGCCCGGCGCCCTGGCGTCCGCCCCGGTGGTGCAGGGAGCGGGCCGCGTAGTCGCCGGCGAACTGGATGAGGGAGATGACCACGGCGAGGACCGCCACGGTGATCCACATCAGTCCGGTCTCGAAGCGCTGGTAGCCGTAGCGGACGGCGAGGTCGCCGAGTCCTCCGCCGCCCACGGTGCCGGCCATGGCCGAGTAGCCGATGAGGGCGACGATCGTGGTGGTGGTGCTGGCGATCAGCGAGGGCAGCGCTTCGGGCACGAGGACCCGGCGGACGATCGTCCAGGTGTTGCCGCCCATGGCCTGCACGGCTTCGACGAGCCCGTGGTCCACTTCGCGCACGGCCGTCTCGACGAGCCGGGCGAAGAAGGGGATGCCGCCGATGGCGAGCGGCACGATCGCGGCCTCGCTGCCGATGGTCGTCCCGGTGATCCAGCGGGTGAAGCTCATCAGGGCGACCATGAGGATGATGAACGGCATCGAGCGGCCGACGTTCACGATCTGCCCGATGACCTTGTTCACCGGGCTGTTCTGCAGCAGTCCGCCCTTGTCGGTGAGGACGAGCAGGACACCGATCGGGAGGCCGAGGGCGACGGAGATCAGGGTCGACCAGCCGACCATGATCAGCGTCTCCCCACACGCCTGTTCCAGCAGCGGCTGCATCTGGGACCAGGTCACTTGGCCTCCTCCTTCACGAGCGCCGACGGCGCCTGGTCCGCCCGGTCCGCCCGGTGTGCCTGCTGTACCGGTTCCGTCCGTTCGACGGTCTCGATGTGCAGCCCCTGTTCGCGCAGGAAGCCGATCGGTACGACGTTGTCCTCGTAGTGACCGGGGAGTTCGATGCGCATCCTGCCCACCTGGAGGCCGCCGACGGTGTCGATGGCGGCGCCGAGGATCGAGATGTCGATGTTGTAGGTGCGGGCCAGCTGGGAGATGACCGGCTGGGTCGCGCTCTCGCCCTGGAAGGTGATGTCCAGGACGGTGCGGTTGTCGCCCGACGCCTCACCGGCGACCGGGAACAGCGCGGAGGCCAGTTCGGAGCCGGGGGTCGCCAGGAGGTCGGTGACGGTGCCGGACTCGACGACGCGTCCGCGCTCCATCAGCGCGGCCGAGTCGCAGACCGACTTCACGACGTCCATCTCGTGCGTGATGAGCAGGACGGTCAGGCCGAGCTGGCGGTTGAGGTCGCGCAGCAGCGCCAGGATGGAGCGGGTGGTCTCCGGGTCGAGGGCGCTGGTGGCCTCGTCGGACAGCAGCACCTTGGGGTCGCCGGCCAGGGCGCGGGCGATGCCGACGCGCTGCTTCTGGCCGCCGGAGAGCTGGGCGGGGTAGGCCTTGGCCTTGTCGGCGAGGCCGACCAGGTCGAGCAGTTCCAGCGCCTTGCGGGAACGTTCCTTCCCCGACCGGCCGAGGATCTCCAGCGGCAGTTCGACGTTGTCCTGCACGGTGCGCGAGGAGAGCAGGTTGAAGTGCTGGAAGACCATGCCGATGTGGCTGCGCGCCTGCCGCAGTTCCCGGCCTGCCCGCGGCCCGCGCCCGGCCAGGGCGGTGAGGTCCCGGCCGGCGACGGTCACGGTGCCCGAGGTGGGGCGCTCCAGCAGGTTGACGCAGCGGATGAGCGAGGACTTTCCGGCGCCGGACTGACCGATGACGCCGTAGACCTCGCCTTCGCGGACGTGCAGGTCGACGCCGTCCAGGGCGGTGACCTCGCGTCCGCGCGAGCGGTAGACCTTGGTGAGGCCCGAGGTGGTGATCACGTGGGTAACCGTCACTTTCGAGTGCGCGGCACGTCAGGGAAGCCGCGCACGAGGCATTGAGGGGCGAAGCTCAGGGGCCGGAGGCGGCCCGGACGCGGCGCGGCCTCTCGCGAGCGGTGCGGAAGCAACGGTGGAGAGGCGTGCGCGCGGGGCGTGGTTCGGTACGCATGCGGAACGCGGAGGACTCGCGTGCGGGTACGAACCGGCTCTCGCTTCGGGGCGCGAGGCTCAGATGCTGCGGGGGCCCTCTAGAAGGCGCGCATTCGGAGCGGACACATACATCCGGCACCGAGCGGCACACGCGCTTCGGTGACAGGGATGCGGTCGCTCGTCGTGGTCATGCGGCCAGTAAAGCAGATGTTCGCCCCTGACCGGATAGGGCTGTCCATATTCCGGACAGCCGTGGACACCCGTGAGCGCACGTCAGGACCGTGTGGTGATCTCCATCCCGGCCTCCGTGACCAGTACGGACAGGGCCGACAGGTCCCCGACCACGAGATCGGCGGTCAGTTCGTGGGCCTGGTGGGTTGTGGCCAAGGCCACGGTGGTCATCCCGGCCGCCCGGCCCGCCTGGAGCCCGGCGGGGGCGTCCTCGAAGACGACGCAGTGGGCGGGGTCGACGCCGAGGGCGCGGGCGGCGAGCAGATAGGGCTCGGGGTCGGGCTTGCCCCGGGTGATGTCGTCGGCGGCGACGAGGGTCTTGGGCAGGATGCCGGCGGCGGCGAGGCGGGCCTCGGCCAGCCGCCGGGTCGCGGAGGTGACGACGGCCCAGCGTTCGGCCGGCAGCACGCCGAGGAGGTCCAGGGTGCCCGGCAGCGGGATCGCGCCGCCGTTCGGCACGTCCTCCACCTCCAGGTCCTCGATCCGTGCGACGGCCTCGGGCACGACATGGGCGGGCAGCAGGTCGGCGGCTATCTCGACGGCCGGGCGGCCGTGCAGTTCGATCCGCCCGAACTCCTCGGCCGTGATCCCGTACTCGACGGCCCACCGGGTCCAGCAGCGCTGCACGGATTCGAGGGAGGAGACGAGAGTGCCGTCGTTGTCGAACAGGAGGGCCTGCGCATGGATGGTCATGCCATCGACCCTACGGCGCCCCGGTCCGTGCCCGTGCCCGTGCCCGTGCCCGCCGCGCACGCGCGCGGTGGGGGCGGGCACGGTGGGATGATTACGACGTAATAAGGTCGCTGCCATGCTTGATGCCCTGACGTTGGCGACCGGCGTCGCCGCGCTGCTGCTCGCCGCCTGGTGCGGCTGGGCCGCCTACCGCGATCAGCCGACGAAGGACTGGCACTTCATCGGCATGGCCGTGGTCACCCTGCTGACACTGGTTCAGCTGGTGGTCGGGATCGTGCAGCTGGCCCGGGGCGAGGAGCCGGGGCAGGGGACGGTCATCTTCGTGGCGTATCTGCTGGGCTCGTTCGCGTGCGTCCCGGCGGCGGGCTTCATGTCGCTGGCCGAGCGCACCCGGTGGGGATCGGTCACGGTCGCCGCGAGCGGTGTCGTGCTGGCCGTGCTCGAGGTGCGGCTCTATGACATCTGGAAGGGCTGAGATGACCGCGGCGGAACAGGAACCGGGACGGAAGCCGGGCGGGACCCGGCTGATCGGCGGGCCCGGGCTGCTGCTGGTGTGGCTGTACGGGGTGATGGTCGTCGGCGCCGTGTCGCGTTCCGCGTACCAGATCGCCACCGAGTTCGACCGGGCGCCGCTCGCCTACTCGCTCTCGGCGATCGCCGGAGTGGTCTACGGCTTCATCACGTACACCCTGGTCCGCGGCGGGGAGACGGCCCGCAGGGCGGCACTGGTGTGCTGCGCGGCCGAGCTGGTGGGCGTCCTGACGGTCGGCACCTGGACCCTGGTGGATCCGTCCGCCTTCCCCGACGCGACCGTGTGGTCGGACTACGGGATGGGCTACCTGTTCATCCCCGTCCTGCTGCCCCTCACCGCGCTGTACTGGCTGCGCAGGGCCCGCACGCCGTAACGGACGGACCCCGGGCGGACGGTGGCGGGGCCGTGCCCGGCCGGGCACGGCCCCGCCACCCGCCCCGGGTGCTCCCCGTCAGGCGGTGGCCGCGTACGAATCCGCCGTCTTCTCCAGGACGATCATCGGTACGCCGTCCGCGCCCCGGGACGTCCCGACCCGCTGGTATCCGACCTTGCTGTACAGCTGGAGGTTGCTCTCGCTGCGGTGACCGGCCTGGAGACGGAACATCCTGGCGCCCCGTTCGTCGGCGAGGGCGGACTCGGCGGCGCGCAGCAGCCGGGCGCCGATGCCGTGGCCCTGGAGGCGGGGGTGGACGCAGAGCTTGCCGATGGCCGCGGCGGCGTCCTCGGTGCTCCTGCCGTGCACCGAGCCGACGATCTCGTCGCCGAGCCGGGCGACGAAGACCAGATCGGCGGCGACCTCCTCGCGGACCGAGTCCAGACTCTGGACGAGCGGAGCGATGCGGTAGTTGCCGTACAGCGCCGCCTCGCTCTGGAAGCACAGGTACTGCAACCTGAAGATCTGCTCGGCGTCCTGCTCCGTCGCCGCAGAGATGGTCACGCTCATGCCCATGTGCGCACGCCTCCCGCTCACCTGATCACCTGTGGTCCCTCACTCCTATCCCCGTCCTCACCCCGACGCAACCTCCGACGCGAGCAAACGACGCAGACATCCAAGACATCTGGAGCGTTCCGGACCCAGACTTCCTTGTGAGATACCCAACTCCCCTGCGATTTCCCGGTATGTCGGGTCGTGCGGGGACAGCAGGGCCTCCAACAGGCGGGGACAGCGGCCGGGCAGCCGGCGCACCGCGTCCCGCAGGGCGCGGCGGCGGGCGGCGGCGAGGGCGAGGAGTTCGGGGTCGCCCCCGCCGGCGCCGTCGGGACCGGCGGGGTCACCGGCCCACGGCGTCTCGTGCCGGGCGGTGCGGCGGGTGCGGCGGGCCTCGGTACGGACGGTCCGGCGGAGCCAGCCCGGCGGGTCGTGCGGCGGGTCGTGCGCGTCGAGGCGTTCCAGGAGGCGCAGCCAGACCGCCTGTTCCAGGTCGGCGGGTTCGGCGCCGGACGCGTACGCCTCGGCGGAGGCCTCCGCGGTGAGCAGCGGACGGAGGGCGGTGACCAGGTCGTGCGTCATGTGCGCAACGACGCCGGCCGCCCCGGCGGGGTTGCCGGGGCGGCCGGAGATCACCCCGACCGGGGAGGAACGGCTCAGCCGTTGACGAAGTCCTCGCGGGCCAGCAGACCGGTGTCCGGGTGGTCGGTGAAGACGCCGTCGATGCCGGTGGCGAAGTAGGCGCGGAAGGCGCCGAAGACGTCGCCGTAGGCGTCGGGGTCGCTGCCCTTGCGGAAGTTCGCGGGCAGGAAGGGGTTCTCGTTGCGCATCGTGTAGGGGTGCAGGATCAGGCCGGCCCGGTGCGCGTCACGGACCAGGGTGGTGGGCTCGGTGAGGTTTCCGGCCGCGTCCTTGGGGATGACCAGGTCCAGGGTGGGGCCGATGCCCTGCGCGTAGGAGGCGATCTCCTTGAGGCCCTTCGGCGTGACGAGGTCGGCCACCTTGCGCGGGTCGCCGTTCTCCACGAAGTCCCAGGGGCGGCTGTTCGCGCCGGAGAGCAGCACGGCGAGCGGGTTGCCGACGAGCCGGCTCATCCGCCGGATGCTGGTGGGCTCGAAGGACTGGACGATGACGGGCGAGTTCTTCTTGTCCTTGCCGTGCTTGCGCAGCAGCCGGGCGAGGAGTTCCTCTGTGCCCAGGCCCAGTTTGCGGAAGTAGGTGGGGTGCTTGAGCTCGGGGTAGATCCAGACCTGCTTGCCGCGCTCGCGGGTCTGCTCGTTCTGCCAACGGAGCACCTCTTCGAAGGTGGGGATCCCCCAGCGGCCGTCGTAGAGGGTGTTGTGCGGGCGGTTGGCCGGAATGCGCTCGACGGCGCGGAGCCGCTTGAGTTCGGCGAGGGTGAAGTCCTCGGTGAACCAGCCGGTGACGGAGACCCCGTCGAGCAGCTTCGTACGCTCGCGGTCGGCAAACTCGGGGTGGTCCGCGACGTCCGTGGTGCCGCCGATCTCCGGCTCGTGCCGGCAGACGAGGTGGCCGTCCCTGGTGGGCACCAGGTCGCCGGCCTCGACGATGTCGGCGCCCAGGTCGAGGGCCAGGTCGTAGGCGCCGAAGGTGTGCTCGGGCCGGTGTCCGCTGGCGCCCCGGTGGGCGATGACCGTCGGGACGGGCAGGCCCTTGAGTCCTCGTCCGCCGCCGCGCCGGGATGCGCCGGGCCGGCCCTCGGCGGCTCTCGCCGTGCCCCCCAGTCCGAGGACCGTGCCGCCCGCGCCGAGCACCGCCGCGCCGAGGAGCGCGCGCCGTCCGGTCCCGCCGGTCGCCGTTCCGTCCGTCCGCTCGTCCGACTCCTGCGTTCCCATGGGGACCCTCCTGCCGTTGGCCATCCGTGCGGGGTGATCGTAGGGGCGCGTACATGACGAACGGGAGACCGCGGCCGGAACACGCGGGTGATACGGGGATACGGGCTGCCGCACGGGTGAGCCGCGACCCGAACGGACGCAGGGGGCGACAAGCCTGACGTGCCGTCGGGTTCGGGAGCGCCCCGCCGGGGTACCCGGCGGGTCCGGAGGGCCGGCGGCGTGCCTCCCGCGGACCGGGGGGCGTGCGTGGTTCCCTCCGGGCCGTGCCCGGACTCCGGACCGGCGGCGGTCGTACTCCGGCCGGCGGTGCCGGCTCACCCGGACGCGACATGCCTCACACCCCGGCGGGTGGGTTACGGGCATGCAACGTCGTGTCACCGCAGGTGAACATGCGTAGACACCATGTAATACCTGGGTGAACCCGACGTGCGGCGCCCCCTCGGCCGCGAGTAATGTCCTCACCTGCACAGACTCATACCGCATTCCCGACACCGGAGGACCCGTTGTCCCGCTTCGCACTCATCAAGGCAGTGCTCGGCCCGGTCATGCGCCTGATGTTCCGCCCACGGGTGGAGGGCCTGGAGCACATTCCGGGTGACGGTCCGGTGATCCTGGCGGGCAACCATCTCACCTTCATCGACTCGATGGTCCTGCCGCTGGTCTGCGACCGCCAGGTCTTCTTCATCGGCAAGGACGAGTACGTCACCGGCAAGGGGCTCAAGGGCCGGCTGATGGCCTGGTTCTTCACCGGCGTCGGCATGATCCCGGTCGACCGCGACGGCGGCCGGGGCGGGGTCGCGGCGCTGATGACGGGCCGTCGGGTACTGGACGAGGGCAAGATCTTCGGCATCTACCCGGAGGGCACCCGCTCCCCCGACGGCCGTCTCTACCGGGGCCGGACCGGTATCGCGCGGCTCACCCTGATGACGGGCGCGCCCGTCGTCCCGTTCGCCATGATCGGCACCGACAAGCTCCAGCCGGGCGGTGCGGGCCTGCCCCGGCCGGGCAGGGTCACGGTCCGCTTCGGCGAGGCGATGGAGTTCTCCCGCTACGAGGGCATGGACCGCGACCGCTACATCCTGCGGGCCGTGACCGACTCGGTGATGACGGAGGTCATGCGCCTGTCCGGGCAGGAGTACGTGGACATGTACGCCAGCAAGGCGAAGGCGGCCTGACGCCCGAGGCCCCGTGCCCCCGGCGGGGCAGGGGGCACGGGGCGTCGCGGCCCTACCGGCGCCCGGCCCCGGCGGTTTCGCGGGTCTCGGTGCTGCCTGCGGCGGCCGGTACGGGGCAGGGGCTCCTCAGTGCCAGGCCAGCCGTCCGCGCCGCTCCCAGTACGCGTGCGGGTCCTCGGGCAGCGCGGCGAGGCGGGTGAGCTGGTCGTCGTCGAGGTCGACGGCGGCCGCGTGCAGGTTGGAGGCGAGCTGCACGGTGGTGGCGGCGCCGGAGAGGACGACGTCCGCCCAGGGCCGGCGCAGTACGAGCGCGAGGGCGACGGCGTCGCACGCCAGTCCGGTCTCCTCGGCGACGGTCCTGAGCGCGTCGGGGGCGTGGGCCGCGGCCAGCCGCCCGTTGGCCATGCCCTCCTTGACGATCACCGTGAGCCCGGCGTCATGGGCCTCGGCCAGTGCGGGCTCGGCGGAGGTCTCCAGCGCGTTGTACGTGGACTGGACGGTGCGGAAGAGGGGTTCGCCGTCGACGGTGACGGCGAGCGCGGCGCGGATGGCGTCGGCCTGGGCCGGGCCGCTGGTGGAGAAGCCGACCGTGAGGCCCCGGGCCGCCGCCTCGGCGAGCCGGACGTGGAGGTCCTTGTCGGTGAGTGCGGGGCTCTCGGGGGTCACCGAGTGGATCTGGTAGAGGTCGAGCCGGTCCCCGAGCAGGGCGTCGGACTCGGCACGCTGCCGCTCGTAGGCGGCGAGGGAATGCTCCTTGATCTCGTGGTGCTCGGCGTCGGTGGACCAGTTGGCGGTGTACGTGTAGCCCCATTTGCTGCCGATGACGACGTCGTCGGCGTCGGGCCGCTTCGTCAGCCAGTCGGCGAGGAACTCCTCCGACCTGCCGTACGAGCGGGCCGCGTCGAAGTAGCGGACGCCCTGGGCGTAGGCGGCGTCGAGGAGGTCGTGGGTGCGGGTGCGCAGGGCCTCGACGCTGCGGTCGGCGCCGAGGTCGTCGTCACGGCCCAGGTTGATGTAGCCGGGTCGTCCGACGGCGGCGAGTCCCAGGCCGATGTGGCAGGTGGGGGTGGTGGCCGAAGCCAGTGTGGCGAAGGGCATCGGGGCTCCGTTCGGTCGGCTCCTTGAGGCTGCCGGACCAACGTAACCCGCGATGCCCCTGCGACACCTGCTGCCTTACTTCTTGGCGTTCGCCCACGCGTGCTGGGCGGCCAGGTCCGTCCTGAGTTCGGCGAGCTGGACGGCGACCGCGCTCGGTGCCGTGCCACCGCGGCCGTCGCGGGAGGCGAGGGCGCCGGGCACGTTGAGGACGGTGCGCACCTCGGGGGTGAGGTGGGCGGAGATCTTCCCGAACTGCTCGTCGGTCAGCTCGTCGAGTTCCTTGCCCTCGGCCTCGGCGGTCTTGACGCACTCGCCGGCGACCTCGTGCGCGACGCGGAACGGCACGCCCTGCTTGACCAGCCACTCGGCGATGTCGGTGGCCAGCGAGAACCCGGCCGGGGCCAGCTCCTCCATGCGCTCACGGTGCACGGTGAGGGTGGCCATCATCCCGGTGAAGGCCGGCAGCAGGATCTCCAGCTGGTCGATGGAGTCGAAGACCGGCTCCTTGTCCTCCTGGAGGTCGCGGTTGTACGCGAGCGGGAGGGCCTTGAGGGTGGCCATCAGGCCGGTCAGGTTGCCGATCAGCCGGCCCGACTTGCCGCGCGCCAGCTCCGCGATGTCCGGGTTCTTCTTCTGCGGCATGATCGACGATCCGGTGGAGAAGGCGTCGTGCAGGGTCACGAAGGAGAACTCCTTCGTGTTCCAGATGATGACCTCCTCGGCGATCCGGGAGAGGTTCACGCCGATCATCGCGGTGATGAAGGCGAACTCGGCGACGAAGTCCCTCGATGCCGTGCCGTCGATGGAGTTGGCCGCGCTGCCGTGCTCGAAGCCGAGGTCGCGGGCCACCGCCTCGGGGTCCAGGCCGAGGCTGCTGCCGGCCAGTGCGCCCGAGCCGTACGGCGAGACCGCGGTCCGCTCGTCCCACTGGCGCAGCCGCTCGGCGTCCCGGGACAGCGCCTGGACGTGGGCGAGGACATGATGGGCGAAGAGCACCGGCTGGGCGTGCTGGAGGTGGGTGCGGCCGGGCATCGCCACGTCCGGGTGGGCCTCGGCGAGACCGACGAGGGCGTCCTGGAGATCGGCGATCAGGCCGCCGAGCGTACGGGCGTGGTCCCGCAGGTACATCCGGAACAGGGTCGCGACCTGGTCGTTCCTGGAGCGTCCGGCGCGCAGTTTGCCGCCGAGGTCGGGGCCGAGGCGTTCCAGCAGGCCGCGTTCCAGGGCGGTGTGCACGTCCTCGTCGGCGATGGTGCCGGTGAACGAGCCGTCGGCGACGTCGGCCTCCAGCCGGTCGAGGCCCTCGAGCATGCGGGTGAGCTCGTCCTCGGTGAGCAGGCCCGCCCCGTGCAGCACGCGCGCGTGGGCCCGCGAACCGGCGATGTCGTAGGGCGCGAGCCGCCAGTCGAAGTGGACGGACGCGGACAGCTTGGCCAGGGCCTCGGCGGGACCGTCGGCGAAACGGCCGCCCCAGAGCCGTACGTCACCGCTGTTGCTGCTCACTTGCGTTGCTCCTCGAAGACAGGCAGGTCATGGATGTGCCACCGCCTCCTCACTCAGGCGCAGGAGAGTGAGGAGGCGGTGTCAGAGTAGTGCGTGACGGGTCGTCAGCCGGTCAGCCCGTCGGGGTCTGTCCGGGTCGGGCGATCCGGCGCTCAGGCGAGGTCGCGCTTGGCGGCGATCTTCGACGACAGGCTGTAGATGTCGATGAAGCCCTTGGCCGCCGCCTGGTCGAACGTGTCGCCGGTGTCGTAGGTGGCGAGGTTGAAGTCGTACAGGGACGACTCGGAGCGCCGGCCGGTGACGACGGCCCGCCCGCCGTGCAGGGTCATCCGGACATCGCCGTTGACGTGCTGGTTGGCCTCGGTGATGAAGCCGTCCAGGGCGCGCTTGAGCGGGGAGAACCACTGGCCGTCGTAGACCAGTTCGCCCCAGCGCTGCTCGACCTGCCGCTTGTAGCGGGCGAGTTCACGCTCGACGGTGACGTTCTCCAGCTCCTGGTGGGCCGTGATCAGCGCGATGGCGCCGGGAGCCTCGTACACCTCGCGGGACTTGATGCCGACGAGGCGGTCCTCGACCATGTCGATCCGGCCGACGCCCTGGGCGCCCGCGCGCTCGTTGAGCTGCTGGATGGCCTGGAGGACGGTGACGGGCCTGCCGTCGATGGCGACCGGCACGCCCTCCTTGAAGGTGATGACGACCTCGTCGGCCTCGCGCGCCACGGCGGGGTTCTGCGTGTACTCGTAGACGTCCTCGATCGGCGCGTTCCAGATGTCCTCGAGGAAGCCGGTCTCGACGGCGCGGCCGAACACGTTCTGGTCGATGGAGTACGGCGACTTCTTCGTGGTCGCGATCGGCAGGCCCTTGGCCTCGCAGAAGGCGATGGCCTTGTCGCGGGTCATGGCGTAGTCACGGACCGGGGCGATGCACTTCAGGTCGGGGGCGAGGGCGACGATGCCGGCCTCGAAGCGGACCTGGTCGTTTCCCTTGCCGGTGCAGCCGTGGGCGACGGTGGTGGCGCCGTGCTTCTGCGCGGCGGCGACGAGGTGCTTGACGATCGTCGGCCGGGACAGCGCGGAGACCAGCGGGTAGCGGTCCATGTAGAGGGCGTTGGCCTTGATCGCCGGGAGGCAGTACTCGTCGGCGAATTCGTCCTTGGCGTCCGCGACCTCGGCCTCGACGGCACCGCAGGCGAGCGCGCGCTTGCGGATGACGTCCAGGTCCTCGCCGCCCTGGCCGACGTCGACCGCAACGGCGATGACCTCGGCGCCCGTCTCCTCGGCGATCCAGCCGATGGCGACGGAGGTGTCCAGACCGCCCGAATAGGCGAGTACGACGCGCTCGGTCACGGGATTCTCCTTACAGTGCATTCGCTGATATGCATGAGTATGCAGGAGGACGCATGATTCGTCAATCCGACTCCGCCCGGAGGGCCCGACTCCCCTCGCAAGGGTCGATTTCGCAGGGAGTGTGCGGATTCCTTCACGCGGAGGGCGCGGGATCCGGGGTGGATTCCGCGCGCGATTGAACGCGGGTAATCGCTTTCCCGTATTTCCCGCAGGACGCAGGCGCCGCGTCGGCACATCCGGGCCCTCCCCCACGGGCCTTCCCCCACGCACCCCCGAACCGCTCCCGACCCGAGTGAGGCATGTGCATGTCCAGGGCCCTTCCGAAGTACAACAAGCGTCGCGTCGGTTTCATCGGCGGCGCCGCCGCGGTGGCGCTGTCCGGTGCGGTGATCGCCGGATCCGCCCTCGCCGGCGAGTCGTCCGACGGCAACGACACGAACGCCCGGACGCTCGCGGGGCCCGGCACGATCAGCTGCCCCGACGTCGCGCCGGAACTTCCCGCGATCCCCGCCTCCGCCCAGGCCGAGGTCGACCGCAACCTCGGCCAGCTGGACACCCAGATCGCCGAGGCCAACCAGCGACTCGTCGACACCACCGGCCAGGGCGGACCCAACTTCGTCCAGAACGCCATCCTCGGCCCCCTGGAGGACAAGCGCGTGGCCGCCATCGACCGCATCGCCACCGCCATCGGCCGCACCGCCGAACGCCCCGCCGGACTGGACTCCCTGACCGCCTGCACGCTCACGAAGTGACGTGACAGGCGCCGTGGCCGCCCCGCGACACGCCGGCCGGGGCGGCCACGGGCGGTCCCCGGCGCCGTCCGGCACCCGCGCCGGCCGTCAATATCCTTAGACAGGCGAACGAACTACCTTCATACTCGGTGGACATGGGAAAGACCTATGAGCGCATAGACGGCCGCCTGCGCACGTTCATCGAGGCGCAGCCGGTCTTCTTCACCGCCACCGCACCCCTGTCCGCCGACGGCACGGTCAACCTCTCGCCCAAGGGCCTCACGGGGTCCTTCGCGGTCCTCGACGAACTCACCGTGGCCTACCTCGACTTCGCCGGTTCCAACGCCGAGACCATCGCCCATCTGCGGGAGAACGGCCGCATCACCCTGATGTGGTGCGCCTTCCAGGGGCCGCCCAACATCGTGCGCGTGCACGGCCGCGGTGAGCCCGTCTTCCGGGACGACCCGCGCTTCCCGGAGCTGCTCGCCCGCTTCCCCGGCATCGACCCGACGGCCCACGGACTGCGCGCGGTCGTCGTCGTGACCGCCGACCTCATCCGCGACACCTGCGGCTACGCCGTCCCCTTCATGGCGTACGAAGCGGACCGCGACCTGCACGGGAAGCGGTTCGCGCGCGAGGACGACGCCTCGCTGGACGCGTACTTCACCAAGAAGGAACACATCGCGACGAGCCTCGACGGCCTCCCCGGACTGCCCCTGCCACTGCCCCCGTCCCCGGACCCGGCCCCGTCCCCGGACCCTCGGCATCCGGCGTCCCCGGAGGCCGCGGCCCAGGACGTGCCCTAGGCCTGCTGCGAAAGTCCGTCCCGCCTCCGGATATCGCTGAACGCTCCCGTGTCACGGCACGTATGTGTGGGCCAAGGGCCAAGTCCCACGGAGGAACCGTGACCACCACGCTCGCAGGCGGACGTGCCGCCCGCCGCCAGACGATGCGCCGCATCCGTCCGCGCCGCTCCCCCGCCGTGCCCCTGCTGCTCGCCGTGGGGGCGGGCGCGGTGGCCGTGCTGTGGTTGTGGTGGAACAACACACCGTCCATCTCGGACACCACCGGCCGGATCATCGCCGCGGGCCGCATCACCGGTCTCCTGGCCGGTTATCTGATGGCCCTCGTGGTGCTGCAGATGGCCCGGGTGCCCGCGCTGGAACGCCGGGTGGGCTCGGACCGGGTCGCCCGCTGGCACGCGATGAGCGGGCGCTACACCGTCAGCCTGGTCATCGCCCACGTCTTCCTCATCATGTGGGGCTACGCCCTCCAGGCGGGCAAGACCCTCGGCGACATCGTCCAGCAGACGATCACCTCGGTCGATCAGCTGCCGGACATGGGCAAGGCGGCCATCGGCACGGGTCTGCTGTTCGTGATCGCCTTCCTCTCGATCGGCCCGGTCCGCCGCCGGCTGCCGTACGACAGCTGGTACCACGTGCACCTGCTGACGTACGCGGCGATGTACCTGACGTTCTGGCACCAGATCACCACCGGCAACGAGTTCGCCGTGGAGCCGTCCGCGAAGACCTTCTGGTACGGGCTCTACGGCGCCGTCACCGCGCTGGTCCTCTGGTACCGGGTGATCACCCCGGCCCGCCTGAACCTGCGTCACCGGATGCGCGTCGAGGCGGTCATCGAGGAGACGCCCGGCATCGTGTCGGTGCTGATCGGCGGGCGCAAGCTGCACCGGATCGGCGCCGAGGCGGGGCAGTTCTTCCGCTGGCGGTTCCTGGCGCCGGGGATGCGGTTCAGCTCCCATCCGTACTCGCTGTCGGCGGCTCCCCGCCCCGGCCTGCTGCGGATCACGGTGAAGGCGATCGGCGACCACACCTCCCGGCTGCGCGAGCTGGAGCCCGGCACCCGGGTGTGGGCGGAGGGCCCCTACGGGGCGCTGACCGCCCAGCGCCGCAGCCGCGGCAAGGTGCTGCTGGTCGCCGGCGGCGTGGGCATCACGCCGATGCGGGCCCTGTTCGAGACGCTGCCCGGCGCCTCCGGCGACATCACCCTGCTCTACCGGGCGAACACCACCCAGGACCTGGCCCTGTGGGGCGAACTGGCCAAGATCGCCGACGAGCGCGGCGCCCGCCTGATGTACGCGGTGAACAGCCCCGACGGGGAGCGCCCCGACATCTCCGCGGACAGCCTGCGCCGCAAGATCCCCGACATCGACGACCACGACGTCTTCATGTGCGGCCCGCCCGGGTTCGCCCAGTCGGTCTACGACGCACTGCGCGGCGCCGGGGTCCCCGCCCGCCGTATCCACCACGAGTCGTTCGAGATGTGAGCGACGGGTCATCCACACCCATCAGGAGCTTGAGAAACGATGAGGAAGAGTCACCCCGTCCGGCGTGCCGTGCTGGCCACCGCCGCCACCGTCTCCGGGATCGTGCTGCTGCTGACGCTGAAGCCCGATTCCGACCAGGGTTCGGCCGACGCGGCCGGCGGCGCGGTCCCGCCCGCGGCCGCGCAGTCCCCGCAGGGCGGCGCCCAGGCCATCGCGAACGGCACCGTCACCGGTGACGCCGCCGACACCCAGTACGGCGCGGTGCAGGTGCGCCTGACGGTGAGCGGCGGGAAGATCACCAAGGCCGAGGCCGTCCAGTCCCCCAAGGGCGGCCAGAGCGACCAGATCAACGCCAACGCCGTGCCCAGGCTCAACCAGGCCGCGGTCGCCGCGCAGAGCGGTGAGATCGACGCGGTGTCCGGTGCGACGTACACCAGCGCCGGGTACAAGAAGTCCCTGCAGTCCGCACTGGACAAGGCGAAGGCCGCCGGAGCGGCCGAAGCCGCCGAGAACGGGGGCGGCCAGGGCGGTGCGGGGAGCGCGCAGGCCCTCGGCGACGGCACGGTCACCGGTGACGCGGCGCAGACGCAGTACGGCGCGGTGCAGGTGCGCCTGACGGTGAGCGGCGGGAAGATCACCAAGGCCGAGGCCGTCCAGTCCCCCAAGGGCGGCCAGAGCGACCAGATCAACGCCAACGCCGTGCCCAGGCTCAACCAGGCCGCGGTCGCCGCGCAGAGCGGCGAGATCGACGCGGTGTCCGGTGCGACGTACACCAGCACCGGGTACAAGAAGTCCCTGCAGTCCGCACTGGACAAGGCGAAGGCCGCCGGAGCGGCCGAAGCCGCCGAGAACGGGGGCGGTTCCGCCGCGGACGCGTCCGCCGGTGACGGTTCCGCCGGGAGCGGGCAGGGCGGAGGCGGGGGGGACGCCCGGGCCGCACTCGAGGACGGCACCGTCACCGGTGACGCGGTGCAGACGGAGTACGGAGCCGTGCAGGTCCGGATCACCGTCGAGGGCGGGAAGATCACCAAGGCCGAGGCCGTGCAGGCGCCCAAGGGCGGCCAGAGCGACCGGGTCACCAACCAGTCCGTCCCCCGGCTCAACCAGGCCGTCGTGAAGACCGGCGGCGCGGACGTCGACGCCGTCTCGGGTGCCACGTACACCAGCGCCGGGTACAAGAAGTCGCTGCAGTCCGCGCTGGACCAGGCCGGTGGCTGAGACGGTGGCCGAGTCCGCACAGGCTCCCGCCGCGGTGCGTCGTACGGAGGAGACGATGGGGACCGTCTTCTCCTTCGACGTCCGCGGCGGGCAACCCGCTGCCGTGCACGCGGCGTTGGAGGACGCGATCGCCGGACTGCGCCGCGTCGACGAGGTGTTCAGCACCTACCGGGACGACTCGCAGATCTCGCGGCTGGCGCGCGGCGAGCTGACGGTCGGGGAGTGCGACCCCGAGGTCGCCGAGGTGCTGGAGCTGGCCGCGGAGGCGGAACGGGTGAGCGACGGCTGGTTCAGCACCCGCTACCGGGGCCGGCTCGACCCGACCGGCATCGTCAAGGGCTGGGCCACCGAGCGGGCCGCGCGACGGCTCGCGGAGGCCGGCGCGGTCGGCGTGAGTCTCAACGGCGGCGGTGACGTGCAGGTACTGGGGACGCCGGGCGCCGGGCGGCCGTGGCGGGTGGGGGTGTCGGACCCACTCCGTCCGGGCGGCCTGGCGGCCGTCGTCTCCGCCGCCGGGGCCGACGAGCTGGCCGTCGCCACCTCGGGCACCGCCGAGCGCGGCGATCACATCGTCGACCCGCGCACCGGCCGCTCCGCCGTGACCGACCTGGTCGCGGTGACGGTGGTGGCGCCCCGGCTGACCTGGGCCGACTGCTGGGCCACGGCCGCCTTCGCGATGGGGTCCCGGGAGGGGCTCGCGTGGCTGGAGACGCTGCCCGACGTGGAGGCGCTGCTGATCACCGCGGGCGACGAGGTGCGCTGCACGGGGGGCCTGGCGTCCCGGCTGGGGTGATTCCCGACCGGTGCCGGGTGACGCCGAGGCCGTCCGTGCGGGGCCGCGGGCAGCCGCGCGGCCCTTTCAGTTCCCGTTCTGCGCCAGCCGCAGCATGTGCTCGGCCAGCGCCTGCCCGCCCGCCGGGTCGCGGCTGATCAGCATGAGGGTGTCGTCGCCGGCGATGGTCCCCAGGATGTCGTGCAGTTCGGCCTGGTCGATCGCCGAGGCCAGGAACTGGGCGGCGCCGGGCGGGGTGCGCAGGACGACGAGGTTGGCGGACGCCTCCGCGGAGATCAGCAGTTCCTGGGAGAGCCGCCGCATCCGCTCCTCCTTGGCGGACTCCCCCAGTGGTGCGCGCGGGGTGCGGAAGCCGCCCTCGCTCGGCACCGCGTAGATGAGGTCGCCGTCGGTGTCGCGGATCTTCACCGCGTTCAGCTCGTCCAGGTCCCGGGAGAGCGTCGCCTGGGTGACGGTCAGTCCGTGGTCGGCGAGCAGCTTCGCCAACTGGCTCTGCGAACGCACCGGCTGCCGGTTGAGGATGTCCACGATCCGGCGGTGGCGCGCGGTGCGGGTCTGCGGCACGGCAGGCCCGGCAGGCTGTCCGTGGTCCTGATCGTGGCTCATCGGCGTCTCATTCTCCGGTTGTCCTCGGGGGCGTTCTTCGGCCTGTGGCGCGCTTCTCGCCCCGGTTCGTGGTCCGGCTCACTGTCCGGCTCGTCCTTCCCCGTCCGCCGCCCGGCCGACGGCGTCCAGGATGCCGGGCAGCGCCCCGAGGAAGGCGTCCACCGCGTCGTCCCCGAGGATCAGCGGCGGCATGAGCCGTACGACCTCGGGGGCGGGCGCGTTCACCAGGAAACCGGCGTCCTGAGCCGCCTGTTGCGCCTGGGGCGCGAGCGGTTCGGTGAGCACGATACCCAGGAGGAGACCGGCACCCCGGACATGGCTGATCAGCGGGTTGCCGAGGTTCTCGATCCCGTCGCGGAGCCGCTCGCCCTGCCGCTTGACGTTCTCGAGCAGTCCCTCGCTCTCGATGGTGTCGAGGACGGCGAGTCCGGCGGCGCAGGCGACCGGGTTGCCCCCGAAGGTCGTGCCGTGCTGGCCGGGGCACAGCAGGTCCGCGGCGCGGCCGAAGGCGACGGTCGCGCCGATCGGCAGCCCGCCGCCGAGCCCCTTGGCGAGGGTGACGACGTCGGGCAGGACGCCTTCGTGTGCCTGGTACTCGAACCAGTTGCCGGTGCGGCCGATGCCGGTCTGCACCTCGTCCAGGACGAGCAGCGCGCCCGTGGCGGCCGTGATGGCGCGGGCGGCCTTCAGATAGCCGGGCGGGGGCACCACGACCCCGTTCTCGCCCTGGATCGGCTCGATGACGACCAGCGCCGTGTCCGCGGTGACCGCGGCGGCCAGGGCCTGCGCGTCACCGTAGGGCACATGGGTGACGTCCCCGGGCAGCGGTGCGAACGGCTCCCGCTTGCCCGGCTGGCCGGTCAGCGCGAGGGCGCCCATGGTGCGGCCGTGGAAGCCGCCGTCGGTGGCCACCATGTGGGCCCGGCCGGTCAGCCGTCCGATCTTGAACGCGGCCTCGTTGGCCTCGGCACCCGAGTTGCAGAAGTACACCCGGCCGTCGCGGCCGAAGAGCCGCAGGAGCCGTTCGGCGAGCTCGACGGGCGGCTCGGCGACGAACAGGTTGGAGACGTGGCCCAGGGAGGCGATCTGCCGGCTGACGGCCTCGACGACGGCCGGGTGCGCGTGACCGAGCGCGTTGACGGCGATCCCGCCGACGAAGTCGGTGTACTCCTTGCCGTCGGCGTCGCGGACGGTGACACCCGCGCCGCTGACCAGGGACAGTTTCGGCGTGCCGTAGTTGTTCATGAGCGCGCCCTGCCACCGCGCGCTCAGCTCCTCGTTGCTCACGACTCCCCCTGTGCGTGCGGTGTCCTGCCCTGTGCGGTTACGGCTCCGGAGGGGCCGTTGCCGCCGTCGGTGTCATCGGGCACGACCATGGTGCCGATGCCCTCGTCGGTGAAGATCTCCAGCAGGATCGAGTGCTGGACCCGGCCGTCGATGACGCGGGCGGTCGTCACGCCGTTGCGCACGGCGTGCAGGCAGCCCTCCATCTTCGGCACCATGCCCGAGGACAGCTCCGGCAGCAGCTTCTCCAGCTGGGACGCGGTGAGGCGGCTGATCACCTCGTCGGAGTTCGGCCAGTCCTCGTAGAGGCCCTCGACGTCGGTGAGGACCATGAGGGTCTCGGCGTCCAGAGCAGCAGCGAGTGCCGCAGCCGCCGTATCAGCATTGACGTTGTAGACATGGTGGTCGTCCTGGGAACGGGCGATCGACGAGACGACCGGGATGCGGCCGTCGGCGAGCAGCGCCTCGATGGCGCCGGTGTCGATCTCGGTGATCTCCCCGACCCGTCCGATGTCGACGAACTCGCCGTCGATCTCGGGCCGGTGCCGGGTCGCGGTGATGGTGTGCGCGTCCTCGCCGGTGAGGCCGACGGCGAAGGGTCCGTGCCGGTTGAGCAGCCCGACCAGCTCGCGCTGCACCTGTCCGGCCAGCACCATCCGTACGACGTCCATGGCGTCCTCGGTGGTCACCCTGAGGCCGGCCTTGAACTCGCTGACGATGCCGTGCCGGTCGAGCGCGGCGCTGATCTGCGGGCCGCCGCCGTGCACGACGACCGGCTTGAGGCCGGCGTGCCGCAGGAAGACCACGTCCTGGGCGAAGGCGTTCTTCAGTTCCTCGTTCACCATGGCGTTGCCGCCGAACTTGATGACGACGGTCTTCCCGTGGTGCCGGGTCAGCCAGGGCAGCGCCTCGATGAGGATCTGCGCCTTGGGCAGGGCGGTGTGCTTGCGGGTGGTGCTCACGACGAGTACGCGCTGTTCTCGTGGACGTAGTCGGCGGTGAGGTCGTTGGTCCAGATGGTGGCGGTCGCCCCGCCGGCGCCCAGGTCGGCGACGATGTGGACCTCGCGGTAGCGCATGTCGACCTTGTCGCGGTCCTCGCCGACGCCGCCGTTCTTGCACACCCAGACGCCGTTGATGGCGACGTCGAGTGCGTCGGGCTCGAAGGCGGCCTTCGTCGTGCCGATCGCGGACAGCACCCGGCCCCAGTTGGGGTCCTCGCCGTGGATGGCGCACTTGAGGAGGTTGTTGCGGGCGATGGAACGGCCCACCTCGACGGCGTCGTCCTCGGTCGCGGCGCCCACCACCTCGACCTTGATGTCCTTGCTGGCGCCCTCGGCGTCCCGGATGAGCTGCTGGCCGAGGTCGTCGCAGACGGCGCGTACGGCCTCGGCGAACTCCTCGTACGCGGGGGTGACGCCGGCCGCGCCGGAGGCGAGCAGCAGCACGGTGTCGTTGGTGGACATGCAGCCGTCGGAGTCGACGCGGTCGAAGGTGACGCGGGTCGCGGCGCGCAGGGCCCGGTCCAGTGCCCCGGCTTCGACGTCGGCGTCGGTGGTGAGGACGACCAGCATGGTGGCGAGGCCGGGGGCGAGCATGCCGGCGCCCTTGGCCATGCCGCCGACGGTCCAGCCCTCCTTCGTCACGACGGACGTCTTGTGCACGCTGTCCGTGGTCTTGATGGCGATGGCGGCCTTCTCACCGCCGTGCTCGGACAGCCGGCCCGCGGCCGTCTCCAGCCCCGGGAGCAGCTTGTCCATGGGGAGCGTGACGCCGATGAGCCCGGTGGAGCAGACGGCGATCTCGCCCGCGCCGGCCCCGAGCACCTCGGCGGCCTTCTCCGCGGTGGCGTGGGTGTCCTGGAAGCCCTTCGGTCCCGTACAGGCGTTGGCGCCACCGGAGTTGAGGACGACGGCGGCGACCTGCCCGCTCTTCAGCACCTGCTCGGACCAGAGCACGGGTGCGGCCTTGACACGGTTGGAGGTGAAGACGCCCGCGGCGGCGCGGCGCGGTCCGTTGTTGACCACGAGGGCCAGGTCCGGGTTGCCGTTCTCCTTGATCCCGGCGGCGATGCCCGCCGCCGTGAATCCCTTTGCTGCCGTCACACTCACGGCGCGACTCCGATCGTCGTCAGTCCGGTGGACTCGTCGAGCCCGAGGGCGATGTTCATGCTCTGCAGAGCGCCGCCCGCGGTGCCCTTGGTGAGGTTGTCGATGGCGCTGATCGCGATGATCCGCCCCGCGGCCCCGTCGTACGCGACCTGGATCTGAACGGCGTTGGAACCGTGGACGGACGCCGTCGCGGGCCACTGGCCCTCGGGGAGGAGGCGGACGAAGGGTTCGTCGGCGAACGCCTTCTCGTAGGCGGTCCGGACGGACTCGGCGGTGACGCCGGGCCGGGCCTTCGCGGTGCAGGTGGCGAGGATGCCGCGGGGCATCGGCGCGAGCGTCGGGGTGAAGGAGACGGAGACCCGCTCCCCCGCCGCCGCGCTGAGGTTCTGGATCATCTCGGGGGTGTGCCGGTGGCCGCCGCCGACGCCGTACGGCGACATCGACCCCATGACCTCGCTGCCCAGCAGGTGGGGCTTGGCCGCCTTGCCCGCGCCGGAGGTGCCGGAGGCGGCGACGATCACCGCCTCGGCCTCGGCGAGGCCCGCCGTGTACGCGGGGAACAGGGCGAGCGAGACGGCGGTCGGGTAGCAACCGGGCACCGCGATGCGCTTGGACCCCTCCAGCGCGGCGCGGCCGCCCGGCAGTTCGGGCAGGCCGTAGGGCCAGGTACCGGCGTGCGGGGAGCCGTAGAACTTCTCCCAGTCGCCGGCGTCGGCGAGCCGGTGGTCGGCACCCATGTCGACGACGAGCACCTCCGGCCCGAGCTGCTCGGCGACGGCGGCGGACTGCCCGTGCGGCAGCGCGAGGAAGACCACGTCATGCCGTCGGCCCTGCCCGGCGAGCACCTCGGCCGTGGTCGGCTCGAGCACCCGCTCGGCGAGCGGCACCAGATGCGGCTGCAGGCTCCCGAGCCGCTGCCCGGCATTGGAGTTCCCGGTCAGCGCACCGATTTCCACTCCCGGGTGCGCGAGCAGCAGCCTCAAGAGCTCTCCGCCCGCATATCCACTGGCCCCGGCCACAGCTACTCGTACGCTCACGGAAACCTCCTCCTCGACGGCATGACTATACGTACTGCCGCAGGTTTATGCAACGGGGGTCGGACTGCCGGCGTGCGCCGGTTGTGACCGTGCGCCGTAGGTGGCGGATGAGCGCTCCGCTTGGCGGAGCCGAGTGTTGTGGTCGGCGGGACGCGCAGCGTAAAGGGGTTGGAAAGGAACCCCTCTTCAGACCCTTTCGCGCACCGCTCACGGAGGTCCGCAAGCAGCACGGACTGACGCGCGAGCGCATCCGCCGGATCGAGAAGCACGCGCCGGCCGAGCTTGAGAAGCTCGCCCGCGATACTGGCTCCGAGTCCGCGGCGTAACCCCGGGCGGGACTTGTGCCCCGCCTCTCACGGCCAGCCCACGGCACGCCTTCCCCTGACAGTCGGGGGCTTCCTTGTCCCCAGGCCCGCTAGAAGGTGTAGCGGGTGTGGCTGAACACCCGGCCGTCGTGCCCGAAACCGTACGCCGTGCCGGGCGCCACCGCGAACAGCAGGTCGTTGCCCTTGCGGATGCTGTCGCCGAAGCCGTGGAAAGTCCCCTCCGGCGAGGTGATGTGATCCCCGTACTGCGCCTCGAACGCGGCGATGACCTCGTCCTGCCGCGCCGGATCCGTCACCCGCTCCGCCGTGCCCTCGATCACGATGTCGAGGCCTTCGGAGAGTGAGTTGTGCCCTGTGGTGAGTGCGCAGTGGGCATTGCCGGCCAGGTTCTTCGCCTTCTGCTCACCCGGCCCGGTGCTGAAGTGCAGCGCCCCGTCGTGCCAGGCGGCGATCAGCGGCGTGACATGCAGCCGGCCGTCCGGCCGGACCGTGGTGATCCAGAAGATCTCGGCGGCCCGCAGTCGGCGCTGGGCCTCGGCCCAGTCGGTGGCGGTGACGTTCTCCGCACCCGGGCGCGGGTTGAGCGCGGAGCTGTAGCGGGCGTCGAGCTCGGTCACGGGTTGCTTCGGCGTCATGCGGAACTCCTTTCCCTTTTTCTGGTGACGAAGGCTGCGCGGCCCGGCCCGGCGGCGCTCAGGCCCGGCTTCCGGCAGAGATCGATGAACACGAGGAACGGCACAAGCAGGACCTTCTGCTCACGGAGTACCGCAACCACCAGTGAGGAACCATGCCGTCCGGCCCCGCCGCCCGCGCCCTTCAGCCCTGCGGCCCGGCGGAGCATCATGGCCGGCCTGTCACCTGCCGCGTCCCGGGCGTGCTCTTCGAGCACGGTGCGTCGTGAACACGCTGGTGATCGCGCAGCGGGCCCTGTTTGACCTTGACACGGTGACAAGGCCTTCACTGCTTGCCGAGGAGGTGGTCTCGATGACGGCCACGGGACAGGACATGGACGCGGCACGAGTGATCCGGGGGCTGGAGGACGACCGTTCGTCCGTGCGGCTGCGGGCTGCTCTGGCGGTCGGTACGACGCCCGACCCACGCTTCGTCGACAAGCTCGTCGAGCGATGCGCGATCGAGCCCGATTTCTTCGTCCGCGACATGCTGACCTGGGCGCTCACCCGCCACCCGGTGTCCGTGACACTTCCCCGGCTGCTCCTCGAAGTCCGCTCGGAGCGTGCGCAGGCACGGAGCCAGGCGCTGCACACACTGTCCAAGATCGGGGACCGGCAGGCGTGGCCGGCGATCACCCGGGCGCTGCTGTCCGACGCCGACGACGAGGTGGCGCGGAGCGCCTGGCGGGCCGCGGTCGTGCTCGTGCCGGAAGGCGAGGAGACCGCGTTGGCCATGGTGCTGGCGACGCAGCTCGGGCGCGGTGAGCGGGAGACGCAGCTGGGTCTCAGCCGGGCGCTGGTGGCGCTGGGTGAAGTGACCGCGCCGGCTCTGCATGCCGCAACGACGGCCCCCGACCCGCGCGTGTGCGCGCACGCGCTCGCCACACAACAGCTGCTGCGCGACCCGGACGCCGGATTCGAGTTCGCGATCGAGGAGGCCAAGCGCATCGTGGCCCTCGGCGGGTCCGGCCAGGAGGGACGATAGGGCGTGTTGATCGGTGAGGTGGCGCGGCGGTCCGGGGTCAGCGCCCGCATGCTCAGGCATTACGAGTCGCTCGGTCTGGTGCGGCCTTCGGGCCGTACGGGCTCCGGCTACCGGGAGTACTCCGGAGAGGACATCCGGCGGATCTTCCACATCGAGAGCCTGCGGTCGCTGGGGCTGTCGCTGCGTGAGATCGGACGCGCGCTCGACGATCCCGGCTTCACGCCCTCGGCGCTCGTCGGCGACCTCATCCGTCAGACGCGCGAACGCATCGCGGCGGAGACCGAGATGCTCACGCGGCTGTGCCGGATCGACGCCGCGGATCCCACCGGTTGGGAGGACGTCCTCCAGGTCGTCGCGCTCCTCCAGGCACTGGGGTCGAAGAGCGCCGACGCGCGCCAGCGCGCGGCCCTTTCCTCGGTGGACGAGGTGCCGGTGGAGGCCCTGGTCGAGGCGGCACTGAGCGAGACGGAGCCGAACGTCGCCGGAGCCCTTCGATGGGCGCTGGCGCGTTCGGGCGACGGCGGCCCGGCGCTACTGGCGGAGGGCCTCGGTTCACCGGTGGCCGCGGTGCGGGAGCGCGCCGTTCAGGCCCTCACCGAGATGCCCGGCGACGAGGCCGTCGCGCGGCTGCGGAGCGCTCTCGTGCACCCCGACGCCGCGGTCCGCGGGTACGCGGCTCTGGCTCTCGGGACGCGTGGTGTGGCCGACGCGGTCCCGACGCTCATCGACATGATCGTGGAGGGAAGGAACGACACCGACGCGGCCGACGCACTGAGCGTACTGGCGAGCGACAGCACGCAGGCGGATCGGATCGCGACCGGGCTCATCGACCGTCTCGCCCACGACACCACTCGGGCACCCGCACGCGGACGGCTGACCCAGGCGCTGGCGGGCATCCCGGGGGCGAGGGTGGCACGTGCCCTCGTGGAGCTGTCGCACGACGGGGACCGCGCCGTGGCACTGACCGCGGCATACCTTCTTCGGCTGCGCGACGCCCGGTGACGGATCTCCCCCGGGGCACGCGTACGCGGCCCGCGCGGGGCGGAGGGGTCCTGGCAACACGTCCCGGCCGCCCATCGGCCCTCGCAGCACGGACTCGTCGATGACGAAGCTCATCAGCGGCCGAGGTCTCTTGCCGTGGACCTCTCGACGCGCCGGGCGTGCCACGACTCGTTGGGCGATGGCGTCCTCGCCGAGCGGCGGACGCATCATGCCGGAGCCCGACCCCGCGTCCCGTTCGCCTCGTCGCGCGAGCACTCGTCCGCATCCGACTTGATAGGCAAGCCGCCACTTGCCTATCGTGTCGGTCATGGCGGAGGACGTCTTCAAGGCGCTGGCCGATCCGACCCGTCGGCGCATCCTCGACGAGCTGGCGGAACGGGACGGCCAGACGCTGTTCGAGATATGCACGCGGCTGGTGACCAAGCACGGTCTGGGGCTGTCCCGCCAGGCCATCAGCCAGCACCTGGCCGTACTGGAATCCGCGGGACTGGTCCGTACCCGGCGCCAGGGCCGCTACAAGTTCCATGACCTGAACACCGAGCCCCTCGAGCACATCGCGGCCCGGTGGCTCAGGCCCGACAGACCGGAGAGCACACCATGAGGATCCATCTGACCAGCGCCTTCGTCGACGACCAGGAAAAGGCCCTGCGCTTCTACACCGAGGTGCTGGGCTTCGTGAAGAAGCACGACCTCCCGCTGGGCGAGGACCGGTGGCTGACCGTCGTCTCGGCGGAGAATCCCGACGGAACCGAGCTGCTGCTCGAGCCCTCCCGCCATCCCGTCGTGGCGGCGTACAAGACGGGGCTGGCCGAGGACGGCATCCCGGCCCTCTCCTTCGCCGTGGACGACGTACACGCGGAGTTCGACCGGCTGCGCGGGCTCGGGGTGCGGTTCACCCAGGAGCCGCTGGAAATGGGCCAGGTCACCACCGCGGTTCTGGACGACACCTGCGGCAATCTGATCCAGATCGTGCACAGCGAGCAGTGACCTGGCGGAGGCGGCGCCCTCTCAGGCCGCGCCCTCCCACGCGCGCCGCAGGAAGGCCGAGGCGTCCGCCAGTTCCGGGAGGCTGATGCCGTGGCCCTGGCCCGGGTAGCGGTGTTCCTCGAGGCGGGCGCCGGAGTTCTCGCGGAGCCAGGTGCCCGTCCTGGTGACGAGGTCGGCGGGAATGACCCGGTCGGCGACGTCCCGGCCCCAGAAGACCGGCACTCCGGTCAGGCGGCCCTGTTCCTCGGGCAGACCCGCGTCCCACGGCAGGGTGCCGGACAGGAGGACGGCGGCGGCGAACCGCTCCGGACGGGCGAGCAGCAGGCCGCCCGCCATGGCCATGCCGCCGGAGAAGCCCAGGAGCGAGACCGACGTGTGGCCGGCGGCCTCGGTGTCGAGCCAGTCGAAGAGCCAGTCGGCCGTGGCCGCGAGGGAGTCGGGCAGCGGACGTCCGACGCCCCGGTTGGCGAACCACGCGTATCCGCCGCCCTCGGCCAGCGGCGCGCGCACGAAGGCCACCGTGGCGTTCTGCGGCAGATGCGGCGCGAGCTGCGCGAACGACACCTCGTCCGCTCCCCGCCCGTGCAGGGCGACGACCAGCGGCGTACCGGGCCTGCGGTCGGGTGCGGCGGACCAGGTGACCGTGGGGGCGACGGTGTACGGCATGACTACGGCACTCCTCGGGCGGTGCGGGACAGACAGAAGCAGGTGAAGGGGCGGACAAAGGTGCGGGCGGACGCACACTTCGGCTCGCGACCGGGCACGGCCGAGCGTACTCCTACTGCTTGAAAGTTGAAGCAAGGGCGATCGTGGTTTAGCTTGAAGCTTCAAGCTTGCCGGGACGGGTCGCCGCTCAGTGACGCGCGGCGCCTCCCACCGTCTTCGCCGTCCCCTTTCGAGGAGTCCCCCCATGGCCAGTTCCACCACCCTGTCCCGCCCCGCCGCCACTTCCGGGCAGGACGCCCCCGCCGTCCCCGCCCGCGCCTATGACATCGGGCTGCTGGTGCTGCGTCTCGTGCTCGGTCTGACGATGGCCGCGCACGGCGCGCAGAAGCTGTTCGGCTGGTTCGGCGGGGGTGGGATCGAGGGCACCGGGATGTACTTCACGTCCCTCGGCTACCCCTCGCCCGAGGCGTTCGCCGTCGTGGCCGGGCTCACCGAGACCCTCGGCGGACTCGGCCTCGCGCTCGGTCTGCTCACCCCGCTCGCCGCCGCGGCCGTCGCCGGCACGATGGTCAACGCGATCGTCGTGAAGTGGGGCGGCGGCTTCTTCGCCCCGGAGGGCGTGGAGTACGAGCTCCTCCTCACCCTGGCCGCGGTGGCGCTCGCCCTGACCGGCCCCGGCCGGATCGCCGTGGACCGGATGCTGCCCCGGCTGCGCTCGCACCGCCTCGAGTACGGCATCGCCGCGGTCGTGCTCGGCGCCGTGGTGGCCGGCGTCACCCTGCTGCTGCGTCACTGAGGCACCGCGGGCGGTTTTCCGCTCAGCTCCGGGTGCGGGCCGCTCGCTGTCCTGGGGACGGCGGCCCGCACCCGGACCACTACCGCCGCTTGATCCGCAGGAACGTCACCGAGTTCTCCGGGAACGTGTACTTGAATCCTCCCCTTCCTGAAGGGAAGGGGATTCCTGGCTCAGGCCGCCTCCCGGAGCAGCGCTCCGGGAGGTCTTGTGCCGTCGGCACCAGCCGGGTGGAGACCAGCCCGGACGAGCATGACGCGTGCGGAGTTCTTGTCCCGTGGAGCCACGGTTCCGCAGGCGGTGCAGGTGTAGACGCGCTCACCCAGCGGCAGTGCGTGCTTGGCTCTCGCATCGCAGTGCGCGCAGTCCATCGTGGTGTGCGCGGGGTGGACGAGACGGATGTCCCGTCCGTGCTTGCGGCCCATCTCGATCAGGGCGGTCTTGGTGGCGCCGATGGCGGCGTCGGCCGCCTTGCGGGCCATGGTGGTCCTGGCCAGGAACTTCGGGCAGAAGTCCTCGACCGCGATGACGTCGTGATCGCGGACGACCCTCTTGGCCCACTTGCGAGCGGTGTCCGCCCGCTGCCGGGCGATCTTCTTGTGGGCCTTCGCGCGCAGTTTTCGCGTCGTGCGGTAGCCCCTCGATGCGGGCTCGCCCCTCTTCGGCTTGCGGCGGGCCATCATCCGGTCGTAGCGGGCCAGCCTGGTTCGGGCCTTCCTGCCGTGCTCGGCGTGCGGCAGGTCGTGCGCGTCGGACGTGGTGGTCGCGGTCTCCCTCACGCCCCAGTCGACGCCCAGGACGCGGCCGGTCTCCGGCAGGGGCTGGAGCTGGGCGGGGACGACGAACGAGCAGTACCAGTGCCCGAGGCTGTCCTGGTACAGGCGGACCGAGGACGGCTCGGCCGGCAGGTCCCGCGACCAGACCACCGTCACGGCGATACCGCCCGCCAGGTGCAGTCGGCCGTCCTTCAGCCGGAACCCGCGTTGGGTGTAGTTGAGGGTCGCCAGTGCCTCGCGTCTGGTCTTCCACTTCGGCATCCCGGCCCGGCGCGCCATGGGCAGGCGTTCCTTGATGTCCTTGTGCGCCTTGGCGCGGGAGCGGCCGAAGTCGCGGATGACCTGCTGCTGGGGGACCGAGGAGCCCTCACGCAGCCACGGCGTACGGGCGCGGGCTTCGGTCAGCATCCTGTCGAGCCGAGCCGGGCCGCACGTGGCCTTCCGGCCGGTGGACTTGTTGTGCAGGTGCACGGCCCGGGACTTGGCGACGCATTCGTTCCACACCCAGCGGCACCGGTCCCACTCCGCCGCCAGGACGGTGCGGGCAGCAGACGACACGCGCAACCGGTAGGTGTACCGGGCATGCCCGGCCCCCGCATCCGCCCCCACCTGCACCATCTCGTCCCCTCGCGGCCCCGCCCCGAACACTCCGCCGTCCCGGGCCCTTTGAAGGAGCGTACGTACGACAGCCGCACAGACACACCCCGATCTCGCAGCCACCACCCCCACCAGCGACCACGGGCACACACGTTCGCATCACCTCGGCGACAGCGACACGGGTGCGCCGCACCCCGAACCGGATACGGCGACGCTCCGCTTCGCGACACCCGGATGCGATTCCTCCCCGGCGTGAACGCCGGGGCCTCCCCGCAAGAAACAGGTGAACACGCTGGTGACCGCGGAGCGTGGACGTCACCGGGGTCACCGGTGTATCCGTCTCGGTGTTCACCGCGTCCGCGTCGGCGGCCAGGGTGGTGACCCGGGCGGTGGAGGCAGTCCTCGCGCCGCCGAGGTCGATCGCCGTACGGGCCTCGGCCGGCTGGGCGTTGACGACCTTGACGATCAGGTCGCCGGTGCGGTCGTCCTCGGTGACGACCTGGCGGAACGGCTCGGCCGACTTGTCGTCGATGAAGCTGCCCCACTCCTGTCCGTCGAGGGAGAGGGTGACCTGGCGGCCGCGCACCTTGACGCCGATGCCGTAGGCGCGGCCCGTCTCGATCGATCCGGCCTTGGAGAGCAGCGTAGACTTGCCGCCCTCCACAGCCTTGTCCGAGTCCATGGTGCAAGCGCGCCGGAGACGACGGGAGCGGGGCGGGATGGGCGAGTTCTGGCCGGTACCGGACGCACTGGCCTACCTGAGGGGGAGCTGGCGGGTGAGCCGGTCCGTGCGGGACCTCGCCAGTGGCGACCTGGGGCGGTTCGAGGGCACCACGCTCTTCGGCCCGCTGGAGGGCGGCGGTCTGCTGCACCAGGAGTCCGGCACCTTCACCTGGCGGGGCGTCTCCCGGCCCGCCGAACGCACCCTGCGCTTCCTGCCCGGCCCCGGCGGCGCGGTGGACGTGCGGTTCGCGGACGGCCGGCCGTTCCACGGCCTGGATCTCTCGGCGGGCCGGTACGTCGCCGACCACCCCTGTTCCGCGGACCTCTACCGGGGCGAGTTCACCGTCCGCGACGAGGACCACTGGCGGACGGTCTGGCGGGTGCGCGGCCCGGCCAAGGACCTGGAGCTCGACACCGGTTACGTCCGCGCGGACTGACGGCCGCGTCCACGGAGGCGGCGTACGGCCGTATCCGTTACAGCCGCTATATCCGCGTCGCCCGGGCGGAGACCCCTTCGATGCGCAGGCTCCAGCGGCCGGCCCGTCCGGTGACGCTCACTCGTGACAGCGAGCGGACGTCGATGTTCCAGTAGGTCGCGGGCGGCGCCTTCAGCGCGTACACCAGTGCGGCACGGATCACGGACGGTTCGGCGACCGCGACGATCCGGCAGTCGTCCTCCGACGGCCGGGTGTCGAGCCAGTTGCCGACGCGGGTGATGAAGTCGAGGAGCGACTCCCCGCCGTGCGGGGCCGCGCGCGGATCGGCGAGCCAGGCGTCCACGGCCTCCGGCTCCCGGGCCATCGCCTCGCCCAGGGTCAGCCCGCGCCAGCGGCCCATGCCGCAGTCGCGCAGGGCGAGCTGGACCAGCGGGGTGTAGCCGAGCCCGTCACCGGTGGCACGGCTGCGCGGATTCGGTGAGCAGTAGCGCAGATCGGCGGCGGCGAGCGGCAGCAGCTCACGGGCCACCCGCTGCACATCGCTCCACCCGGCGTGATCCAGTGGCCGGTCGTCCTCGAAACGCTCGGTCAGCCGCGAGAGGCTCCCCGCCGCGGCAACGAACGTGACCCGAAGTGCCATGCCGCGATGGTCAGTCCCTGAAGTGCACAAATCAAGGGGTATGGCCATGGTGTTACCCGGAGTCCATCAGGCCGTCGGACGGCGGCCGGGACCTGCCGGACAAACCGGCGTGAAGCACCGCCCCCCTCACCCCGTCCGCCCCAGTACCTCCTCCCAGGCGGTACGCAGTCGCCGTACCCCCTCCGTGATCTCGCCGGTGCCCGCGACCGCCGCGAAGCTCAGCCGCAGGTGGGCGGCCGGGGGTTCGGCGCTGAAGTAGGGGCGGCCGGGGGTGACGGCGACGCCGGCGCGCAGGGCCGCCGCGGTCAGGGCGGGCTCTCCCCCGGGGCCGAAGGCCCGGGAGGTGCCCCCGGTGCCGTCGGGCAGGCGCAGCCAGAGGTGGTAGCCGCCGGCCGGGATGTGCGGCAGGGCGAGTTCGGGCAGCCGGAGCCGGAGCGCGGCGGTCATCGTGTCGCGGCGGGCCCTCAGCTCGGCGGAGACCGCCCGCAGGTGGCGCGGCCAGGCGGGCGAGCCGACGAGTTCCAGTGCGGCCTCCTGGAGGGGCCGGGGGACGAAGAAGGTGTCGACGATCTGGATGGCGCGCAGCCGCTCCAGTACCGGGCCGTGCGCGACGAGGGCGCTCACCCGGAAGCTCGGCGAGGTCGCCTTGGTGAGCGAGCAGACGTGGACGACGACGCCGTCGGGGTCGTCGGCGGCCAGCGGGCGGGGCAGGGGGCCCGCGTCCTCGTGGACCAGGCGCCGGACGAAGTCGTCCTCGACGACGAACGCGCCCGCCTCGCGCGCGATGCGCAGCACCTCGCCGCGCCGTTCGGGGGCGAGGACGGCACCGGTGGGATTCTGGAACAGGGGCTGGCAGACGAAAACCCGGGCGCCGGTCGCCCGGAAGGCGTCGGCGAGCAGCTCCGGCCGCACTCCGTCCGCGTCCACCGGCACGGGCACCGGACGCAGTCCGGCGGCGCGGGCGACGGCCAGCATGCCGGGGTAGGTGGGCGACTCCACGAGGACGGGGGCGCCGGGCGGGGCGAGCGCACGCAGGGCGGTGGTCAGCGCGGACTGGCCGCCCGCGGTGATCAGCACCCCTGCCGCGGTGACCACGCCTCCGACGCTGCGCGCGAACCACTCGCGCAGCTCCACCAGTCCTTCCACGGGCGGCCTCCCCCAGGCTCCCGGGCGGCGCCCGGCCCGGGACAGTGCCGCCGCCATCGCGCGCTCCGGCTGCAGCGAGGGGTGCAGATAGCCGCCGTTGAACTCGATCACGCCGGGCGCCGGGGCGGCGAGCGAGACCAGGACGCCGGAGGCGTCGACCGAACGCGGGACGAGATCCGCGGCGCCCCCGGCGCTGAGCGCGACCTCCTGCCAGGAGGTGTCGCCGGCCGCGGGGGCCGGGGACGTGGACCGGTCGGCACGGAACGCGCCGGCTCCGGGCCGGGTCACCACCAGCCCCTCGGCGGCCAGCTGGGCCAGCGCCCGCGAGACGGTCACGGGGCTCACCCGGAACCGCTCCACGAGCGCCCGGCTCGACGGGAGCTTTCCACCCGGCGAGTAGCGGTCAAGCTCCCGCCGCAGCCGGTCCGCCAGCTCGGCAACGCTGCTACGCTCATGCATGAGAGTAGAGAGTAGCGCTACTGTCGCGGACCCGATAGCGGTCCCCGCCTGCCGGGACCGCGCCGGCTTCGGCACCCTGCAGGCCGCCCTCGGCGTCATCGCCTTCTCCCTCACCTTCCCGGCCACCGCCTGGGGGCTGGAAGGATTCGGCCCCTGGTCCCTGGTGGCCGTGCGCTGTGTGCTGGCAGGGCTGATCGCGGGCGGCTGCCTGCTCGCGGCGGGGACGCGGGCGGGGGACCCGGAAGCGGGAGCGGCAGATGTCCGTGTGCGTCCCCGGAAGGGCCTGGCACGGTGGCGCGGTGTGGCGCTGCCCGCCCGCCGGCACTGGCCGGGGCTCGCGGTGGTCGCCGCCGGGGTCGTCCTCGGGTTCCCGCTGCTGACCACGCTGGCCCTGCAGACGTCGACCACCGCGCACGCGGCCGTCGTGGTCGGCCTGCTCCCGCTCACCACCGCGCTGTTCTCCGCCCTGCGCGTCGGCTCCCGCCCTTCGCGCACCTTCTGGGCGGCGGCCCTCGCGGGTGCCGCCGCGGTGGCGGTCTTCACGGTGCGGCAGAGCGGCGGCGCGCTGACCACGGCCGATCTGTACCTCTTCGCGGCGCTGGTGGTGTGCGCGGCCGGGTACACGGAGGGCGGCAGACTGGCCCGGGTGATGCCGGGTTGGCAGGTGATCGGCTGGGCACTGGTGCTGTGCCTGCCGCTCGCCGTACCGGCCGCCGCCCTCGCGCTGGCCGTCGAGCCGGTACGGCTGACCGCACACGGCGTGGCCGGGGTGCTGTGGGTGGCGGCGGGGTCCCAGTTCCTGGGGCTGGTCGTCTGGTACCGGGGCATGGCGGCGATCGGCATCCCCCGGGCCAGTCAGCTCCAGCTCGCCCAGCCGCTGCTCACCCTGGTGTGGTCGGTGCTCCTCCTGGGCGAGCATCCGACCGCGGCGGCACCGCTGACGGCCGCGGCGGTACTGGTGTGCATCGCCGTCACCCAGCGGGCACGCGGCTGAGGAACACGCGGCCGGGGAACCGGCCCCGTCGCATGCGCCGCGTCCCCGTCGCATGTCCTCTGTGCCGTGTGCCAGGGGTGCCGGCCACGTGCCCTGCCGGGCGGCCCGCCCCGCCGTAGACTCGAAGCCACGGACCGCTGCTCCCGCACATGGTGAGGAGACCCCTATGCGCGCAACCGAGGGCGACCAGCTTGTCCAGCACGGCAGGGTGGTCGGTCAGCACGACAAGGTCGCCGAGATCGTCGAGGTGATGGGCCAGAAGGGCGATCCGCCCTACCGCGTCCGCTTCGAGGACGGGCACGAGGCCGTGTGCTCGCCCGGCCCCGATTCCGAGATCCGGCACAGGAACCACTAGACCGGGAAGCCCTTCGACTCGTCGGCTTCCCCGACTCGTCAGGCCGGAGGTGGCGCCGACTGCCCGTAGTGGTCGGCGACCACCCGGGCCATCGCGCCGGCCGGGTCGGCGGCCACCTCCCGGGCGGCGAAGAAGGCGTGCCCGCGCACCCGGGGGTACGACGCCGCGAGCGTGAGGTGCCGGGACAGCTCGGCCGGGTCCTGCCAGGCGGCGGGCTGCGCCGGATCGCCCGCCTTGTAGAGCGCCTCACCCACGTACAGCTGTGTCCCGGAGCCCTCCACGACCGCGGACCACCAGGGCAGCAGCTTCGCGTAGTCGGCGGCGGCGAAGCCGATGTTCCAGTAGAGCTGGGGGCAGATGTAGTCGATCCAGTTCTCCCGCGCCCACCGGCGGGTGTCCGCGTGCAGGTCGTCGTAGGTCTGCACGCCCGCCCGGGTGTCGGAGCCGAGGGGATCGGTTCCGGCGTTGCGCCAGACCCCGAAGGGGCTGATGCCGAAGCGGGTGCCGGGTCGGATCTCCTTGATCCGGGCCGCCGTCTCGCGCACCAGCCGGTCGATGTTGTCCCGCCGCCAGGCCGCCCGGTCGGGGAAGGCACCGCCGTGGGTGTCGTAGGCGGTGTCGTCGTCGAAGGTCTGTCCCGCCACGGGGTACGGGTAGAAGTAGTCGTCGAAGTGGACCGCGTCGACGGGATAGCGGCGCACCGCGTCGAGCATCGCGTCCTCGACGAAGGCGCGGACCTCGGGCAGGCCGGGGTCGTAGTAGAGCTTCCCGCCGTACGGGACCACCCAGCCGGGGTTCTCGCGGGCCGGGTGCGTGGCGGCGAGCCGGGCGGGGTCGGTGTGCGCGGCGACCCGGTACGGGTTGAACCAGGCGTGCAGTTCCAGGCCGCGGGCGTGGGCCTCGGTGACGGCGGTGCCCAGCGGGTCCCAGCCGGGGTCCGCGCCCTGGGTGCCGGTGAGGCAGGCGGACCAGGGTTCGTACGGGGACGGCCACAGGGCGTCGGCCGTGGGCCGCACCTGGAAGATCACGGTGTTGAGCCGGTTGCGGACGGCCGCGTCGAGGTGCGCGATCAGTTCGGCCCGCTGCGCGGCGGCGCTCAGCCCCGGGCGGGACGGCCAGTCCCGGTTGGCCACGGTCGCCAGCCACACGCCGCGCATCTCACCGGCGGCCGCGCCCCGGCCCCCCGCCGCGCCCGACGGACCGGACATGGGCCGTCCCGGGGCGGCCGACGCGGTCGTCGTCATCGTCACCGCCGACAGCGCCGCAGCCGCGAACACCCTGCGCGACACTCGTCCCATTTCACACCCGTCACAAAAGCCGCGATCCGCCCGGCCGCGGACCGCTCCGTGCCCCAGGATGCCCGACCCCCGCGATCGATCATCGGTACTTCCGGGTAACGTGCACGAACGGAGCAGGCGGCCGGAACCCGGTGATCCTGCCGGGAGTCGTAGACAGCGCAGGCCAGAAGGACCCGGGCCGCGCCCGGGAAGCGAAAGGGACGATGTGACCGACATCGAACGCGTCGGAGTGGTGGGCTGCGGCCAGATGGGCGCGGGAATCGCCGAGGTGTGCGCCCGCGCCGGACTGGACGTGAGGGTCGCCGAGACCACCGGCGAGGCCCTGGAGATCGGCCGTACCCGGCTGTTCAACTCCCTGACGAAGGCGGCCGAGCGCGGCAAGATCACGGCGGAGGAGCTGGAGGCCACCCAGGCCCGGCTGAGCTTCACCACGGACCTGGGCGAGTTCGCCGACCGCGACCTGGTGATCGAGGCCGTCGTCGAGAACGAGCTGGTCAAGACGGAGATCTTCCAGGTGCTCGACCAGGTGGTGACCCGGCCGGACGCGATCCTGGCCTCCAACACCTCCTCGATCCCGCTGGTGAAGCTGGCGGTCGCCACCTCGCGGCCGGACCACGTCATCGGCATCCACTTCTTCAACCCGGCCCCCGTGCAGAAGCTGGTCGAGCTGATCCCGGCGCTCACCACCTCCGAGGGCACGATCAGCCGGGCGCAGCTCTTCGCCGAGAAGGTGCTGGGCAAGCACGCGATCCACGCCCAGGACCGTTCCGGGTTCGTGGTGAACGCGCTGCTGATCCCGTACCTGCTCTCCGCGATCCGGATGTTCGAGTCGGGCATCGCCAGCCGCGAGGACATCGACAACGGCATGGAGATGGGCTGCGCCCACCCGATGGGCCCGCTGAAGCTGTCCGACCTGATCGGCCTGGACACGGTGGCCTCGGTCGCGTACTCGATGTACGAGGAGTACAAGGAGCCGCTGTACGCCGCTCCCCCGCTGCTGCAGCGGATGGTCGACGCGGGCCGGCTGGGCCGCAAGAGCGGCTCCGGCTTCTACAGCTACGGCTGAGGCAGTCACCCGTGACGGAGAACTGACGTCCCGTCATGTTCACCGACCGTCGCATTCCGGCCGCGCGCACGGGCCCGGCACCCCTGAACCGCAGAGGGTGCCGGGCCCGCGGCGTTCACACGCCGTGTGCGTTCCGGGCCCGCATATGCCTCCCGCACACTCTTACTCCGCGTCCACCAGGGGAGTTGACTCAGCCTCCGCAGACACGGAACGAGAAGGATGACGGAGAGGAGCGGACTTGTGACCGCCGATCCCGAACAGCCCGCCATCCAGGGCGAAGTCGCAGAGTTACGGCGCCGCCTCGATGTGGCGTACGCCCGCGTCGAGGGCGGACTGGCGCTGCTCAGCCACCGCACCGAGGAGGCGGCCAGGGAGCTGGCCCAGCTGAACACCCGGATCGTCACCCTGGAGCACGCCCGCTGGCCGCTCCAGGCGGTCGCGGCCGTCACGGCCGTGGGCGCGCTCGTCGTGACGGCCTGGCAGGCGTTCGGCCATTGACGCACGCGCCCGGGCCGGACGGCCACGGCTGCGGAAGGGTCAGGACATGGGGTCCTGTCCCAGCCTGAGATGGTGCAACAGGAGTAACGCGGCCGCCATGTTGGCGGCCGGGACCTCGCCGCGGGCGACCAGGTCGGGGACCACCTTGAGCGGCACCCACTCCCGGCGGTCCGACTCGAAGTCGTCCACCGGGGGCCCGAGGTACTCGCCCTCGTCGGCCCAGTAGATGTGATGCCGGGCGTCGGTGAGCCCGTTGGACGGCTCCACGCTCATGAGATGGCGCAGGGGTCCCGGCCGCCAGCCGGTCTCCTCCTCCAGCTCCCTGGCCGCCGCCCGGACGACGTCCTCACCGTCCTCGACCACTCCGGCGGCGAGTTCCCACCCCCAGCTGTCGGTGATGAAGCGGTGGCGCCACAGGAGAAGCACCTCGTTGGCCTCGTTCACCACCGTGGCCACGGCGACGGGCCGCAGCCGGATGAGGAAGTGGTCGAGACGCCGGCCGTCCGGCAGCTCGACATCCGCGAGATTGACATTGAACCAGCGGTTCGCATACACGGTTTGCTCGTTCTTGTTCGCCCACTGCACGGTTATGCCACCTTTCGTTCGACAGGTGGCAATATCGCAGCAGCGGCGGTTCGGCAGCAGGCGCACAGAAGGCCGTCGGCGGCGCAGCGGACGGCGCGGCACGGCGCACGGCGCACGGCACACGGTCCGGGCGTCCCGGAGGGAGGAGCTTCCTGTCCCCCGCCGGCGCCGCAGCGCCTACAGCGGTACGCGCAGTGCCCCGTCGATGAGTTCGGCCGCCTCGGCGGTGCCTTCGCAGCCGTTGCGCACCAGCCGCTCGCGCACGGCCCGGAGTCTGTCGCGCAGCCGCTGCGACTCCATTCCCCGGGCCTGTTCGGCCATCTGCACGGCGAGGGCGACCGCCTTGTCGGCGTTCCCCTGCCGCAGTTCGACGGTGCTCAGCATGGCGAGGCGGTGCACCCGGCCGCGGTCGTGCGCGGGGTTGTCGACGGCGGCGGCCGCGTGCTCGCTCGCCGCCGCCAGCTCGCCGAGGCTGAGCAGGGCCTCCGCCACCTGTACGTTGACCAGGCCGGGCTGGACATAGCCGGTCTCGTCGGGTTCGTGGCCGCGCCGGATGCGCTCGGCGGCCTGTTCGGCACGCCGGATGCAGGACAGCGCACCGGTGCCGTCGCCGAGGTGCGCGTACGCCTTGGCCTGCATCGCGTACAGGTCGGAGGCGAGCGCCGGGGTGATGTGCTTGCCGGCGGCGCGCAGCGCGGCCTCCGCGAAGGCGACGGCCTGCCGGTACTCCTTCATGAACAGCGACTGGTTGACGAGGAGCGCGATCACGTACGCGCCGAGTCCCCGGTCCCCGCTGGCCTTCGCCAGCCGGAGCGCCTGGTGGAAGTAGCGCTGGGCGAGGCCGTGGGCATCGGAGTCGTACGCGCAGATCCCGGCGACGGCCACCAGTCCTCCGGTGGCCCGGTGCAGTTGGCGGCCCACGGCGTCGGTGTAGCCGCCCCGGAGCAGGGGGGCGGCCTCGGTGTTGAGGAAGCCGACGATGCGGTCACGGGTCGCGACGCCACCGGCCTTGCGGTACATCTGCTCGTAGTGGCTGCGGGCGGCGCGCAGCATGTCGAGGTCACCCGGGGTGACCCGGTGACGGCCGCCGCGCGAGACATCGACGTCCTCGGGCGGGTTCTCCCACTCCCAGACGGGCATCACGGCGGGGGTGCCGGTGACCGCGGGCGCGCCCAGTATGTGCGGGCGCCGCTGCTGGTCGGAGCGCCACAGCGCGGTGGCCCGCTCGACGAAGCCGGAGAGCGTGCCGGCGTGCGGGGCGGAGGGTTCACCGGGGACGCCGAGGCCGATGTCGTCGAGGGTGACCGGGCGGCGCAGCCGGCCCGCCAGCACCTCGCAGATCAGGTCGGGCACCTGGCCCCGGGGCCGCTGGCCCTTCAACCAGCGGGCCACGGCGGTGTGTTCGTATCTGAGGGACAGACCGCGCGCCCGGCCGGCCTGGTTGACGTGCGCGGCCAGGCCCGCGTGCGAGATACCGGCCTCGTCCAGGACCGCGTCGAGCAGGGTGTTGGGCTGCATGAGGTCCCCCGGGGGATCGGTGCCGACAGAGTAGTGGCTGGGTGTTCACACGGGGTGTGAACGGAGTGCTCGCATCCGCAGGGTGTGCGCGCTGTCGCGGAGAGTTGCCGGCCGATTGACTGAGGTGCCTCGAAAGAGGCCGGCCGGGCCGCCGGCTCCCCCTCCTACAGTGCGGCGGCCCGCTTCCGCGCCGTCCGCCCGGCTGCCTGCCCGACACTCCGCGGCGGGGCGGACGGCACCGCCGGCCCCGACGGTCACGCCGGGCACCCCGGTCACGCCGGGTGCTGCAGCGGGCTCGTCGGGGAAAGGTCCGTCGTGCCGGGCCGCGCGGCGCCCCCCGCCCCCGAAGGGGCGCGGGGGGACGGGCGCTCGTTCCTGAGGATCAGCAGGGCGACGTCGTCCTTGGGCAGGCCACCGGTGTGGTGGACCAGCGCCGTGAGGATCGTCCGCAGGACGGCCTGCGGTGGGGGCGCGGCCTCGCGGGCGGCCGAGGCGAGCACCTCGGGCAGCGGAAAGAAGCGGCCGCCGGCGTCCCGTGCGTCCTCGACTCCGTCCGTGTGCAGGACGAGCGTGTCGCCGGGCAGCAGCGGGGCACAGGCGACGACGGGGAGTTCGGCGGGCAGCGGAAACGGGCCGAGCGGCGGGAGCGGGTCCGTGCGGGCGAGCGGTTCGGCCCGTGGACCGCTCAGCAGATGGGGCCACGGGTGCCCGCAGTTCAGGGCCCGCATCTCCCCGCCGGGGAGGATCTCGAGCAGCAGGACGGTGACGAACTCCTCGGCGGTCCGGAAGTCGTGGCCGGCGCGCGCCGGCAGGCGCTCGGCACGCGCCCGCTCCCGCAGGTGCCGGTCCATCGCCCGCTCCAGCCGGCGCAGGACCCCGGCCAGGTCGGGCTCGTCGTGCACGGCCTCGCGGAAGCCGGCGAGAACGGCGCTGACGGTGGGGACGGCTCCGAGCCCGTGTCCGCGGACGTCGCCGATGACCACCCGTACGCCGTACTCGGTGGCGACCACCTCATACAGATCGCCGCCGACCCGGGCGCTCCGGTCGGCGGACAACTGGACGGCGGCGACGGCCAGCCCGTCGACGCGGGGAGGCGGCCGCAGCATGCGCTGCGCGGTGCGGGCGATCGTGCGGTTGCGCCGCGCCTCCCGCAGCAGGCTCCGCCCGACGTGCAGGGCCAGTCCGGTACCGAGGGCGCCGAGGACCGTGGGCGGCAGTCCGCAGGCGAGCGCCCGGCGCAGCAACGGGCAGTGGTCGGGTCCCCACGAGACGGTCGGTCCCCACGAGCTGGTCCTGGACCGCCCTGTGCGGGGCGCCCCACCCTTGAAGCGGATCATGCCGATGGCCCCCCAGTTTGGCCCTGACAGCGCAGACCGGCCTTGAAAGGCCGGTCCGATTCTGTCGGCCGGATCACCCGATCCGGACGTATCGCCCGGAATGTCACCCAAACGAGTGAGGTAACCGGGGGAACGGATGTGCGTGGGGTGCATGGGGTCCTGTGGGAGGGCTGAGCCTCGCCCAGCGCGACGGGGCCCCACCCGGCGCAGGGCGGACCTTGCGCGCAGCAGCCCGGGGCCCTGCGGCCGCCCGGGAGGCGCTCCGGCCGTCCGAGGGCTCCGGCATGATCCGCCGACCAGGTCCCGGAAGCACTCGGGGACCGCGTGACCGGCCACGGCACGAACGATCCGTGCGCGGCGGACACGCGGTCCCCGAAAAACGCCGTGGGCCCCGAGGAGTCCTCGGGGCCCGAAGGACGTCAGCCCCTGAGGGTCGCCCCGGTGCGCTCGCCCGCGAGGGCGACCGCCGATTCGCGGGCGGCGGACGCCTCGTCGACCGTCAGTGTGCGGTCGGGCGCGCGGAACCGCAGCGCGTACGCCAGGGACTTGCGGCCCTCGCCCAGCTGTTCGGCGTTCTCGTACACGTCGAACAGGCGGATGGACTCCAGCAGTTCACCGGCGCCCTCGCGCAGGGCCGCCTCGACGTCCGCGGCCGGCACGGAGCCGTCGACGACCAGGGCGACATCCTGCGTGGCGACCGGGAAGGTGGAGATGCCCGGCGCCTGCGGGGTGCCTTCGCCGGCCTGCTCCAGGGCGTCCAGGTCGAGCTCCATCGCGCAGGTGCGCGCGGGCAGGCCCAGGTTCTTCACCACGCGCGGGTGCAGCTCACCCGCGTGGCCGACGACGCGCTCGGTGCCGTCGACGGTGACCGCCAGTTCGGCGCAGCGGCCCGGGTGCCACGGGCCGTACCGGCCCTGGCGGACGACGAGTTCGGCGCCCGCCTCGGCGGCGACGGTACGGGCGGCCTCGACCGCGTCGGCCCAGTCGGCCGGGCGGCCCGCCCCCCACCAGCCGGCCTGTTCGCGGGCCCCGGCCAGAACGGCGGCGACGTGCCGCGGCTGGTCCGGGAGCGCCGCGTCGAGCCCGGCGAGTTCCTCGTCGGTGGGCCGCCGGTCCACGGGCAGGCGGACGGCGGCCCGCTGCTCCTCGCGCGGCTTGAAGACCAGGCCGGTCTCGAACAGCGCGACGTCGTGGCTGCCGCGTCCGTCGTTGCGCCGCAGCGCGCCGAGCAGGCCCGGCAGCAGCGAGGTGCGCAGCGCGGGCTCCTCGTCGTTGAGCGGGTTGGTCAGCTTCACCACCCGGCGGGCCGGGTCGTCGGCGTCGAGGCCGAGCTGGTCGAAGATCTGCTCGCCGATGAACGGGTAGTTCGGCGCCTCGACGTATCCGGCGCCGGCCAGGGCCCGGCCGATCCGGCGGTGCAGCCGCTGCCGGGAGGTCAGCCCGCGTCCGGCGGGCGGCCGGGGCAGGGAGACGGGCAGGTTCTCGTAGCCCTCGAGCCGGATGACCTCTTCGGCCAGGTCGTTCGGGTCGGTGAGGTCGGGCCGCCAGGACGGCACGGTGACGATCAGCTCGTCCTTCCCGCCCGTCTCCCGGCCACCACCCCCCGACGACGCGTTCCACGCGGCAGTGTTTCCCATGACGTCGCAGCCGACCTGCTGGAGGCGGCGTACGACGGTCTCCCGGCCGTAGGTGACGCCCGCGACCTTGTCGGGGTGGTCGGCCGGGATGGTGAGGGTGTGCGGCGCGGACGGGGCGGCGAACTCGGTGACCCCGGCCTCGGCGGTACCGCCGGCGAGCAGCACCAGCAGGTCGACGGTGCGCTGCGCGGCAGCGGCGGCGGCCTGCGGGTCGACGCCGCGCTCGAAGCGCCGGGACGCCTCGGAGGACAGCTTGTGCCGGCGGGCCGTACGGGCGACGGACACCGGGTCGAAGTGCGCGGCCTCGACGACGACCTCGGAGGTCGCCTGGCCGAGGTCGTGGTCGGCGATCTCGGTGTCGGCGCCCCCCATGACACCGGCGAGCCCGATCGGGCCGCGCTCGTCGGTGATCACCAGGTCCTCGGCGTCGAGCGTGCGCTGCACCCCGTCGAGAGTGGTGAGCTTCTCGCCCTGCTCGGCCCGGCGCACGCCGATGGTGCCCTGGACCAGGGAGCGGTCGTAGGCGTGCAGCGGCTGGCCGAGCTCCAGCATCACGTAGTTGGTGACGTCGACGGCCAGGGAGACCGGGCGCATGCCGGCCTTCTGCAGCCGGCGGGTGAGCCAGATCGGGGAGCGGGCGTCGGGGCTGAGTCCGGTCACCGTGCGGGCGGTGAAGCGGTCGCAGCCGACGGGGTCGGAGACCTCGACCGGGTAGCCGTAGGCGTTCGGGCCGGGGACGTCGAGCAGGGCCGGGTCGCGCAGCGGCAGCCCGTAGGCGGTGGCGGTCTCGCGGGCCACTCCGCGCATCGACAGGCAGTAGCCGCGGTCCGGGGTGACGGCGATGTCGAGGACCTCGTCGACCAGTTCCAGCAGCTCGACGGCGTCCTTGCCGACCTCGGTCTCGGGCGGCAGCACGATGATGCCCTTGGTGCCGTCGTCGCCCATGCCCAGCTCGTCGCTGGAGCAGATCATGCCGTGCGAGACCTTGCCGTAGGTCTTGCGGGCGGCGATCGCGAACCCGCCGGGCAGGACCGCGCCGGGGAGCACCACGACGACCTTGTCGCCGACCGCGAAGTTGCGGGCGCCGCAGACGATCTCCTGGGGCTCACCGGTGCCGTTGGCCCGGCCGACGTCGACGGTGCAGAAGCGGATCGGCTTCTTGAAGCCCTCCAGCTCCTCGATGGTCAGCACCCGGCCGACGACCAGGGGACCCTTGAGGTCGGCACCGAGGTGTTCGACGGTCTCGACCTCGAGGCCGGCCGAAATGAGCTTGGCCTGGACGTCGCGTCCGGTCTGAGTCGCCGGCAGGTCGACGTACTCCCGCAGCCAAGAAAGCGGGACCCGCATCAGATCTCCATCCCGAACGGCCGGGTGAACCGGACGTCACCCTCGACCATGTCTCGCATGTCCTCGACGTTGTGGCGGAACATCAGCATCCGCTCGATGCCGAACCCGAAGGCGAAGCCGCTGTACTTCTCCGGGTCGACGCCGCAGGCGGTCAGCACCCGCGGGTTGACCATGCCGCAGCCGCCGAGCTCGATCCAGCCCTCGGACGAGCAGGTGCGGCAGGGGCGGTCGGGGTTGCCGACGGACTCGCCCTTGCAGACGTAGCAGAGCATGTCCATCTCGGCGCTCGGCTCGGTGAAGGGGAAGAAGTTCGGCCGCAGCCTGGTCTTCATGCCCTCGCCGAACAGCGACTGCACCATGTGGTCCAGGGTGCCCTTGAGGTCCGCCATGGTGAGGCCCTCGTCGACGGCGAGGAGTTCCACCTGGTGGAAGACGGGGGTGTGGGTCGCGTCCAGTTCGTCGGTGCGGTAGACGCGGCCGGGACAGATCACGTAGACCGGCAGCTCGCGGCCGAGCAGGGAGCGGATCTGCACGGGCGAGGTGTGGGTGCGCAGCACGACGCCGGACTCGGTGCCGCCCTGGGGGCCCTGCACGAAGAAGGTGTCGGCCTCGCCGCGGGCCGGGTGGTCCGGGCCGATGTTGAGGGCGTCGAAGTTGAACCACTCGGCCTCGACCTGGGGGCCCTCGGCGACCTCGTAGCCCATGGCCACGAAGATGTCCTCGATGCGCTCGGACAGTGTGGTCAGCGGGTGCCGGGCGCCGGACGGTACGCGGTCGTGGGGCAGGGTGACGTCGACCGCCTCCTCCACCAGGACCCGGGCGTCCCGCTCGGCCTCCAGTTCGCTCTGGCGGCCGGCGAGGGCCTTGTTCACGGCACCGCGCGCCTGGCCCACGCGCTTGCCCGCGTCGGCCTTGGCGTGCGGGGGCAGGGCGCCGATCTCGCGGTTGGCGAGGGCCAGCGGCGAGGCGGGGCCGGTGTGGGCGATCTTGGCCTCGTGGAGTGCGTCGAGGGAGTCCGCGGCGGCGAAGGCGGCGAGCGCCTCGTCCCGCATGCGCTCGATCTCTTCCGGTTTCAACGCCTCGACCTCGACAGGGTCGTACGACTTATTGGGTGCCGACATCTCTTCCCGTACTTCCGATTGGCTGGCTGATGGTCCCCGTCACCGGCTCGTGGCCGAAGCGTCTCCGTCTGTGGGACACAAAGGTGCCAGAGGCCGAGTCTAACGGGGTGAGGGACCGCGAATGCGCCCGTGGGGCCCCGGGTGCGCGCTAGCTGAGATACGCGGGGGCCGCCACGGGCAACGTAAATCGGAGTTCCGCGCCGCCACCGGGGGCGCGGCCGACCGTGATGGTGCCGCCGTGGGCCTCGACGATACCCTTGACGATGTACAGCCCGAGGCCGGTGCCGCCGCGCTTGCTGCCCCGCCAGAAGCGGGTGAAGACGCGGTTCATGGACTCCTCCGGGATGCCGGGGCCCTCGTCGCTCACGGTGACCGACGTGGCCGCGTGCTCGCCGTTCTCCCGGTCTCGGGGGGACGCCGAGGGCGTGATGTCGATGGTGACGGTTCCCTCGCCGTGGCGCACCGCATTTTCCAGCAGGTTGCTCAGTACCTGGTCGACCTTGTCGGGGTCGGCCCACAGGTCGGGCAGGGGGTGCTGGATCCGCAGCAGGAACCGGTCGGCGGGCTGGCCGGCGGCGACGTACGCCTGGATGTGCCGTCCGACGGCGGCTCCGATGTCGACGGGCTGGCGGCGCAGCTCGAGGCGCCCGGAGTCGATGCGGGAGATGTCGAGGAGTTCGGCGATGAGCCGGGTGACCCGGTCGGCGTCGGCGTCGACGGTCTCCAGCATCAGCTGTTTCTGCTCGTCGGTGAACCTCTCCCACTTGGCGAGCAGGGTGGCGGTGAAGCCCTTGACGGAGGTGAGCGGGGAGCGCAGTTCGTGGGCGACGATGGCGATCAGTTCGGCGTGGCTGCGTTCGGTGCGGCGCCGGGCCTCGGTGTCGCGCAGCGACACGACGACGCGGTGGACCGGCCCGGTGGGCCGGGTGCGGACGTAGCGCGCGGAGACGAGGACCTCCCGTCCTCCGGGCAGCAGCAGGTTGCGCTCGGGCTGGCTCACACGGATGGCGAGGCCGCCGTAGGGATCGGTGAGCTGCCACCAGCGCCGGCCTTCCAGGTCCTCCAACGGCAGGGCCGCGTCGAGCCGTCGGCCGAGGGCGCGCTCGGCGGGGACGGCGGTGATGCGGGCGGCGGCGGCGTTGAAGCAGATCACCCTGCCGTGCTCGTCGGCGACGACGAGGCCGTCGGGCAGCTGATCGGGATCGATGCCGAGTTCGGCGGGGCCGGCGGACCGGGGGGCGGGCGGGCGCGCCGCCCGAGGTGCTCCCGGTGCGCTGCTCGTGCCGACGGTCATCCCCGTATCCCACCTCTCCGTACTCCCTCGGGGTGCCCCGCGCTCGGGCGGGATGCCCCGGTCCGGCCGGAGCCGGAGTGCCTGGGGTACGGCCGAGAGCTGGGGGAGGGTCCCCGGGCAGGTCACCTTACTAGCTCTCGGTGACGGAGCGGCACCCTCCGTCGGCGCGCTGTGCACGCGCCGACGCGTAGAGACATACGGCGGCGGCGGTGGCGAGGTTCAGACTTTCGGCCTTTCCGTGGATCGGGACACGGACGACGGCGTCGGTGAGGGCCCGGGTCTCCTCGGGAAGTCCCCATGCCTCGTTGCCGAAGACCCAGGCGGTGGGCCCGCCCATGGTGCCGTGGTCGAGTTCGTCGTCGAGGTCGCGGTCGCCGGCGCCGTCCGCGGCGAGCACCCGTACGCCGGTGTCCCTCAGGGCTGCCACGGCGCGCTCGACGGGGACGCCCATGGCCACGGGCAGGTGGAACAGCGATCCGACGGAGGCGCGTACGGCCTTGGGGTTGTACAGGTCGACGGAGGCGTCGGTCAGGACGACGGCCTCGGCGCCGGCGGCGTCGGCGCACCGCAGGACGGTGCCGGCGTTGCCGGGGTCGCGTACGTGGGCGAGGACGGCGACGAGCCGGGGGCGGGCGGCGAGGATCTCCTCGAAGGGAGTGTCGAGGAAGCGGCACACGCCGACGAGGCCCTGCGGGGTGACGGTGGTGGAGATGTCGGCGACGACCTGTTCGTCGGCGAGGTGGATGCGGGCGCCGGCGTCCCGGGCGGCGCCGATGATGTCCGCGTACCGCTCGGCGGCCTCCGGGGTGGCGAACAGTTCGACGAGGGTGGCGGCGCCGGCGCCGCGGTGGGCGGTGGTGCCGCGGTGAACGGCGGCCTCCCGTACGGCCTGCGGCCCCTCGGCGAGGAACAGTCGCTCCTTGCCCCGGAAGTTCCGTTTGGCCAGCCGCCGCGCGGCGGACACGCGGGGCGAGCGGGAGGAGATCAACTCGGGGGTGGCGGGGGGCATTCGGTTCACTTTCGCTCTCGGCTTCCGCGGCGGCTCCCGCGCGGTGCCACGGAAGCTTCCGCACAGACTACGGACCCGCAGGCGCTGCCTGCGGGTCCGTTGGATCACACCGGTTCAGGACCGGCGCGGCGTCACGCGGCCTTGGGCGCGTTCACGTCCGCCGGCAGCGCCTTCTGGGCGACCTCGACGAGCGCGGCGAAGGCGGTGGCGTCGTTGACGGCCAGCTCGGCCAGGATCTTACGGTCGACCTCGACGTTCGCGGCCTTCAGACCCTGGATGAAGCGGTTGTACGTGATGCCGTTCGCGCGGGCAGCGGCATTGATGCGCTGGATCCACAGCTGGCGGAAGTCACCCTTGCGCTTCTTGCGGTCGTTGTAGTTGTAGACCAGCGAGTGGGTGACCTGCTCCTTGGCCTTGCGGTACAGGCGCGAACGCTGACCGCGGTAGCCGGAGGCCTGCTCGAGGATCGCCCGGCGCTTCTTGTGGGCGTTGACTGCCCGCTTGACGCGTGCCACTTGTTAACTCCTTGTAGCGGGGCCGCGGTTGATGGTCACGTGGCCCGAAATCGATTGGGTCCCGGTTCTGACGTGCCTGGGGCGCCGGAGCGCCGGAACGTCACTTGCCGAGAAGCTTCTTGATCTTCTTGGCGTCGCCCGGGGCCATCTCGGCGTTGCCGGTGAGGCGACGCGTCACACGGGACGACTTGTGCTCGAGCAGGTGGCGCTTGCCGGCACGCTCGCGGAGCACCTTGCCGGAGCCGGTGACCTTGAAGCGCTTGCTGGCACCGCTGTGCGTCTTGTTCTTCGGCATGGCGCCGTTATCTCCTCGTCGGTGGCGCTCCGGTGCCCGGTCACGAAAACCGGGCACGGTGAAGCGTCGTACTTGTTTCGGTTATGTCCTGAGGGCCGGCGGGCCCCGAGGTCATACGGTCACACGTCGGCGGGAGCCTCGGCCGGTGCTTCGGCCGGTGCTTCGGCCGGTGCTTCGGCCGGTGCTTCGGCGTCCGCCGACTCCTCGGACTCCGCGGCGTTCTGCGAGCGGCCGGGGTGGGCCTTCGCGTCCGCCTTGCGGGCTTCCTGCGCCTGGCGGGCCTCGGCCATCGCCTCGGTCTTCTTCTTGTGCGGACCGAGAACCATGATCATGTTCCGGCCGTCCTGCTTCGGGTTCGACTCGATGAACCCGAGGTCCTGGACGTCCTCCGCGAGCCGCTGCAGCAGTCGGTAGCCCAGCTCGGGCCGGGACTGCTCGCGACCACGGAACATGATCGTGATCTTGACCTTGTCGCCCTGCTTGAGGAACCGGACGACGTGACCCTTCTTGGTGTCGTAGTCGTGCGGGTCGATCTTCGGCCGGAGCTTCATTTCCTTGATGACCGTGTGCGCCTGGTTCTTGCGCGCCTCACGGGCCTTCATGGCCGACTCGTACTTGAACTTCCCGTAGTCCATGAGCTTGCACACGGGCGGGCGGGCGTTCGCCGCGACCTCGACCAGGTCCAGGTCGTACTCCTGAGCAAGCTCCAGTGCCTTGGCCAGCGGGACAATGCCCACCTGCTCGCCACTGGGACCGACAAGTCGCACCTCGGGCACGCGAATCCGGTCGTTGATGCGGGGCTCGGCGCTGATGGATCCTCCTCGATAGCACCACGCGACGGTCTGGCGGACAGCCGCGTAACGTCTGTGTTCGTTAGACCTGACCGCGCCGAAGCAACAAAAATGCCCCGGACGATCACAGGCGGGGCTCCTCGAACTACCGGAACACCGCCGCGGTCACCGCGGGGCGCACTTTCGGGCGGATCACCGCTGAGCGGCACCGCCTGACCGGTGACCTGTCATCCGGAGGACGATCAGGTGGGAGTTCGAAAGCCTCCACTTGTGGGCCGGGCACGCATGCTGTGGGCAGACGGGTCCGACCGGTCGTTACACAAGGTTAGCAGCTTCCGCGGGAGCGCGCTAACCGCCTGTACCGCGCCCCCGCCGGCGCCCCTCCTGCTGTCAAGGGGACACGCGCCGGGCCCTATCGTGTGGGGCATGAGTGAGACCTCCCCCTCGGACACCTCCGAGACCGCCGACAGCCCCGACTTCGACGCCATGGCCCGTGACATCGCCGAGGTCCCGGCCGTCGAGGTGATCGTGACGGTCGCCGTCAACCTGATGAGCGCCGCGGCCGTGAAGCTCGGGCTGACCGAGGAGGGCGACGCGCACAAGGACCTGGACGAGGCCCGCAAGCTGGTGCACGCGCTGGCCGGTCTGCTGGACGCGTCCACGACCGAGATCAGCTCCTTCCACGCGGCGCCGCTGCGCGACGGCCTGAAGTCGCTCCAGCTGGCGTTCCGTGAGGCCTCGCTCGTCAAGGACGAGCCGGGGCAGGGCCCGGGCGAGAAGTACACCGGCGCGATCTACGGCTGAGCGTGCCGGGGCCCGGTGGTCCGGGCCCCGTCGTGCGGGTGCGTACGGGTCACGCGCGTACGTAGAAGGGCTCGCCCGGCGGCGTCGCCCCGGCCGGCAGTACTGCCAGGTCGAGGCCGCGCACCAGGCGGGCCCTCAGTGTTTCGTCGGCGGCCAGGCGCTGTGCCACGGCGCGGGCGGCCTCGGCTACGGGGGCGGCGGGGTCGAGGACCAGGGCGAGGGTGCCGTCGGCCTGTCCCGGACCGAGGTGGGCGCGCAGGACGGCGGGCTCCGCGGCGACGACGGCGCGCAGGGCCTCGACGACCAGGGGGTCGGCCAGCGGATCGGCCGTCGTACGCCCCTCGGCGAGCGCGAGCAGCAGCGGGCCGGTCAGTTCGAAGGGCACGGGGCCGGCCATGTCGAGGACGACCGTGTCCGCCTTCTCGTGCGCGGCGGCCTGCAGGGCCTGGTGCAGCGGTACGGCGACCGGGCGGGCCGCCGGGTCCCAGCGGGCGAGCGAGTCGGTGGAGGTGAAGGCGGGCAGCGCGGTGCGGTCGCCGGCCTTCAGGGTGGGGACGGCCATGTCGCTGGTCTTCTCCCGGCGCAGCCCGTTCTCATCTTCCTCGACCTCGCCGAGGACGGCCACGACGGGGACCAGCAGCCGGGTGCCCTTGAGCGCGTCGAGGACCGGCGCGACGGCGTTGCCGTCCTCGGCCCAGGCGGCGAGCGCCGCACTCAGCCGGGGGTCGGCGGAACCGTCGTCGTCACGGTAGCCGGGGTCGGGAATGTTCTTGTTCGCCACGGTCGTCGACCCTATCGGCCCGGGGTGGCAGGCTCGCACGCGGGCGGAGGCGGGGGCGGGGGCGGGGCCACCGCAAGCGGCGGGAAGCGGGAGGTGCCGGTGGGGTCCGACGGGTGGGGCGCGCGGTGGGCGGCGGCGATGGCAGGGGTGGCGGTGCCGGACGGCGCCGAGGTGTCGGTGGGGGTGTTCGACCCGGTGTCGGGGGCGGGCGTCCGCCACGGCGACCGGGCGTTCGTCACGGCGAGCGTCGTGAAGGCCGGCATTCTGGTGGCGCTGCTGCTGGAGGCGCAGGACGCGGGACGGGCGCTCACCAGTGAGGAACGGTCGTGCGCCGCGGCGATGATCGAGCGCAGCGACAACGACGCGGCGTCCGCGCTGTGGCGCTCGATCGGGCGGGCGGCCGGTCTCGACGCGGCACACGCCCGCTTGGGCCTGACCGGCACCGAGGGCGGCGACGGCCCCCGGTGGGGGCTGACCCGGACCACGGTCGCCGACCAGCTTCTGCTGCTCCGTCAGGTGTTCGGGGCTCCGGCGGACTCGGAGCTGACCGCGGCCTCGCGGGCGTACGTACGGCAGCTGATGGAGCGGGTGGTCCCGGAGCAGTCGTGGGAGGTGCCGGTGGTGGCGGACGCGTTGCCGCCGGGCGGCGCGGCGTGGGCGGTGAAGAACGGCTGGGTGCCGCGCGACGCGACCGGGCTGTGGGTCGTGAACAGCATCGGCCGCGTCACGGTCGGGGGCCGGGACCTCCTGGTGGCCGCGCTGTCCGACGGCAACCCGACGATGGCCCGGGGCGTGGCACTGGTGGAGGCGGCGGCACGGGTGGCGGTGTCGGCGTTCACGGGAGACGCCTCGCGGTGTCCGGAGCCGGGTCGGCGGCTCAACACGCCGGGGGAGGCCGACGGCGCCCGTCCGGGCTGACGGACCGAACGGGGGGGGGAAGCCGAGGTGATGGGCCATCACGGTACGGGTGGGGCCGGTGTGCCCCGCTGCACGGCACCGGGCCCCATTCCCCTGATCCCGTGATCCTGCCCGGTCCGGACGGAAGCTCCTAGGCGTCCTCGTGGGCGGAGCGGCGGCCGCGCCACAGGACGATCGTGGCGACCAGGAGGACGCCCCCCGCGCCGCCCGCGAGGGGGGCGGCCCAGTCGGCGGTTTCGGTGTCGGACTCGGCGGTGTCCGGGCCGGGGCCGAAGTACTGCTCGCCGTGGGCCGCCGACTTCAGGCCCTCGGGCTTCAGCCGCGCGGCGGCCTCGATGGCGGCGGCCGGGTCGACGAAGCCGAAGCCGCGGGAGTCGTCGCGGCCGTCGGCGGGAGCGTTGCGGGCGGTGTCCTCCAGGAGACTCTTGAGCTGGGCCGGGGTCAGCCCGGGGTGGGCCGCCTTGATCAGGGCGACGGCGCCGGAGACGAACGCGGCGGCGGCACTGGTGCCCCAGCCCTCGTAGTACTTGCGGTCGGGGTCGGCGATGATCACGTCGACCCCCGGGGCGCTGACCGTGGCGTACCAGCGCCGGGTGGAGAACGGGGCGCGGGTGCCGTAGCGGTCGACGGCGGTGACGGCGATGACACCCGGGTAGGCGGCCGGGTAGGAGACGCGGTCGCCCTTCTCGCCGCCGTTGCCGGCGGAGGCGACGACGGCCACGCCCTTGCGGAGGGCGTACTGGATGGCCTCGTCCTCGCCGGACTCGGGGTGCGCGGAGGCGGAGTCGTCGCCGAGGGAGAGGTTGATGACGTCGGCACCGTGGTCGGCGGCCCAGCGGATGCCTTCGGCGAGGGCGTTGCCACGGGTGCTGCGGGCCTTGGCGCGGGAGGGGTCGCCGTCCTCCAGGATCACGCGGACGGGGAGGATCTTCGCCTCGGGCGCGATGCCCAGGACGCCTTCGGCGTTCCCGGCGCCGTGTCCGTGACCCGCGATGATGCCGGCCATGGCGGTGCCGTGCCGGGCCCAGGGCCGGTCTCCGGCTTCGGCTCCGAAGCCGACCAGGTCCTTTCCCGCCAGGACGTTGCCGGCGAGGTCGGGGTGCTCGGCGTCGACCCCGGTGTCCAGGACGGCGACGGTGACGCCCGCCCCCTGCGTGGTGCGCCAGACCTCCTGGGTGTGCAGGGCGTCCAGGCCCCACTGCTGGTCGCGGATGCTGTCCGCGTGGGCGGCGGTGACGGGGAGCAGGGCGAGGCCGGCGGCCAGCAGGACGCTCAGGGTGGCGGTTCGGGCGGTCGCGGGCCTCATGACGGCTGCTCCGTGGTCGTACCGACGTTCTTGCGCAGGCCGCGTTCGACCCGGTCGGCGAGACCCCGCGCCTCGTGGCCGAGGCCTGCCTGGGCGGGGGCGGTGGTGGTGCCGGACTCCATGGCGTCCTCGGCGGGCAGCGGGGTCCCGACGCCGCGGCCGTCGGCCCAGCCGGACACGGCGTAGACGACGACGGGGGCGTCGGTGAGGACGGAGATCGCCCAGACGGCACGCTGCCCGGCGCCGAAGCCGGCGGCCGCGGTGCCCTTCGCCGCGTACGGACGGGGTATCAGATCGGTACGGCGGTCCAGGCGTTCCTTGTCGAAGCGGCCGGCGAGGGAGGCCATGCCGGCGGCGTCGGCCTTGGTGAACAGCAGGCCGACGGTGGTGACATGGCTCTGGGTGGCGTCGGTGTAGGTGGCGCGCAGGAGGCGTTCGCAGCCGAGGGGGGCGAGCAGCTTGCGCAGCAGCGGGTCGAAGGCGTCCTCGCAGTCGCTGTCCGGGGCCACGGCTATCCGGGTCCAGACGCGGTCGGCGTCGCCGGGGCCGGCGCCTTTGCCCTGGACGGTGGGCGGGAACAGTTCGTCGACGGGGACGTTGTGCCACATGCCTCCGGCGACGGCGAAGGCACTGCCGTCCCCCTTCTCGCCGGAGTCCCCGGCGAGCCAGCTCCCGGCGACGGCACCGCCGATCAGTCCCACGCCGAGGACGAGACAGACCGCGGCGGCCACGACCTGGGAGCGGCCCCGCCGTCCGAGCGGGTGCGGCCGGGCGTTCTCGTCGTACCCCTCGGGCTGTGCGAACGTCACGACCGGCCGGCCGGAGCCGGAGGCACCGCCGGGCGCCATGGGAGCGCTCCAGGAGAACGCGGGGTCGGGGGTGCCCGAACCGGAGTGCGCGGCTGTGGCCCGCCCGGCGTCGTACGGCTCGTCGGCGCCCGGACGCGCGGCCGGGACCCACGCGTCGTCCCGCGCGGGACGCGGCGCCGGTCCGGCCGGCCGGGGCGGCCCGGCCGGGGGCGGCGGTGCGGCGTCCCGTTCCGGTCCTGACGGCGTGCCGGGGTGCGGCGGCACGGCCGGCCGACGGACCGGCCGGACCGGTGCGGACGTCTGTACGGAGATCGGGCGCAGGCGGGTCGTCGTCTCCGACGGGGTCTCGGGGCGCGCGTCGGTGCTGCGGGCGTTCGCGCGGTCGTCCGTGCGGCCTGCGGTGGGGCGCTGCTCGACGGGCCGTTGCTGTCCGGTGCGGGTGGGACCGTGCGTGGGCTGCGGTGGCACGGTGGCCGAGCCGTTCGGCGGGGTGCCCGGGGGCGGTGTCCCGCGGCCCACGGTCGGCGGGGTGTCCGGAAAGCGGGCGGACGCCCTCGGCGGGGGCGGCGCCGTGCTGCCCGTACCCGCCGATTCGCCCTGCTCATCGGCACCGAAACGCGGAAGGCGGGGCCGGGACGGCGACGATGCCGAGGACGAGGGTGTGGAGGGAGACACCGGGGAGGAGGGAGCGGGTGCGGGGGTGTCTCCCGTACCGTCCTCCGCTCGGTCCGTGCCGGCGGACGGCGCCGCGGCCGGGCGGCGCGCGTCGAACGCGCCGGTTCCGCCGGAGGTCCGTCCCATGGGCTGCGCCGGTGCGGTGCCGTTCGCCGCTCCGCCGGCGGGCGTCGCAGCGGGCGTCCGACGCGGCCCGGTGCCGGCGTCCGGCTGCCGTCGGTCCGGCTCACGGGGGTCCTCGTCCGCGCCGGCCGGCGGGTGGGACGGACGCGGGGGCGCGGACGGCGGAGGAGGGGTCGTGGGGCTCGGAGGGTGGGAGGCGCGCCGCGCTTCCGTGCTCATGCACCCCCCGTTTCCTCGTGCCCGGACCGTTTCCTCGCCGCGGGCCGGTGTCTGCCGCCGGACCCGGTACGAAGTCGTCCCGGGCACAGATACCCGCACGGGAGGAGCGTCATCCCGGCACGGGCCTTCGTCCGGCGTGGGCCGCCGGGCGTGCGCGTCACTCTACGGCGTGGCACCGGCCGAACGGGAACCAGTCCGCAGGCCCGCGGCATCTGCCCGGAACATCCCCCTACCCGTTCGGAAGACCCGTCTGGCAGGCTGCGTTCATGACTGCGCGCGCCTCCGACCGGGCCCGTTACGAACAGGCCACCGCCCATCTCGACGCCCCGCTCGCGATCGTGGATCTGGACGCCTTCGACGCCAACGCGGACGATCTGCTCCGCCGTGCGGGCGGAAAGCCGGTCCGGGTGGCGAGCAAGTCCGTGCGCTGCCGCGCCCTGCTCGAACGGGTGCTCGCCAGGGACGGCTTCGCGGGCATCATGTCGTTCACCCTCGCCGAGTCCCTGTGGCTGGCCCGTTCCGGTTTCGACGACATCCTGCTCGCCTACCCCTCCGCCGACCGCTCCGGTTACGCCGAGCTGGCCGCCGATCCCAAACTCGCCGCCGCCGTCACCGTCATGGTCGACGACCCGGCCCAGCTGGACCTGATCGACGCCGCGCGTGCCGGCGGAGGTGAGGTGGTGCGGGTCTGCCTGGAGCTGGACACCTCGCTGAAGCTGCTCGGCGGCCGGGTGCGGGTCGGGGCCCGGCGGTCCCCGCTCCACTCCCCCGCGCAGGTCGCCGAGGTGGCCCGCGCGGTGGCCCGGCGCCCCGGGTTCGAGGTCGTGGGGATCATGGCGTACGAGGGTCATGTCGCGGGGGTCGGCGACGCGGTGGCCGGGCAGCCGCTGCGGTCCCGGGCCGTGCGGCTGATGCAGGCCGCCGCCCGGCGGGAGCTCGCCGCGCGGCGGGCGGCGGTGGTGCGGGCGGTGCGGGAGGTCGTGCCGGATCTGGAGTTCGTCAACGGCGGCGGTACGGGCAGCGTCCAGTACACCGCCGGCGAGGACGCGGTCACCGAGATCGCGGCGGGTTCGGGGCTGTACGTACCGCGGCTGTTCGACAACTACACGTCGTTCACCGGGCGTCCGGCGGCGCTCTTCGCCCTGCCCGTCGTACGGCGGCCGGGCGTGGGCGTGGTCACGGTGCTCGGCGGTGGTTATCCGGCCTCCGGCGCGGCCGGCACCGACCGGCTGCCGGTGCCCTGTCTGCCCGAGGGACTGCGCTACGACCCCCAGGAGGGGGCCGGCGAGGTGCAGACGCCGTTGCTGGGCCCGCCGGCCGACGATCTGCTGATCGGCGACAAGGTGTGGTTCCGGCACGCCAAGGCGGGCGAGCTGTGCGAGCGGTTCGACGCACTGCGGCTGATCGAGGGCGACGCGGTGACGGACACCGTACCGACGTACCGCGGCGAGGGCATGACGTTCCTTTAGGGCCTGTCCGGCAATTCCCGTCGTCCGCCCGAAGGGCGGGCCCCGCGGCGTCTGGTGCGTGCGGTCGCAAGGCGCCGGAGCGCCCTCGTGGCGGAGCCACGTGGGGGTTTCGGTAACGCGGCGAGCGTGCGTGCCAGACGCCGCGGGGCAGACGGGAATTGCCGGACCGGCCCTGAGGCCTGTCCGGCGCGGGTCAGGGGGTGGGGCCGACGCTGTTGCCCACGCCGCCGCCCGGGTCCGCGTCGCCGGCCGCGCGGATGCCCCGGGTGATGCGGTCCATGTCGGCCGGGGGCGGTGCGCCCTCGCCCGCCTCGAAGACGTAGCGGACGACGATCGGCGCCCCGGTGCCGATGGTGGAGGGGAAGACCAGCGACTGCACGTACCCGCCGGGGCCCTCGCCGGTCGTCACCTGCCAGCGGACGAAGTACCCGGCGCGGCCCGCCACCGCGACCGGGCCGGACTTCACGACCTCGTGGGACTCGATGCCGCCGTAGGGCTTCTGGTCGAGGGCGTCCTCCTCGAAGGCGTCCTCGGCCGCGTCGGAGACGTCCTCCTCGGCGAGCAGCTCGGGCGAGGTCTCCTCGGTCGCGGTCACCGTGCGGGAGATGACGAGGCCGTGGCGGCAGACGCTGCCCTCGCCCGGGCAGTCGTGGGTGCCGGGGGTGGTCATGACGACGTCGTCCTGGCTGACGTTCTCCGGCCGCACCCAGCCGTCGAGGAGCGGGAAGGTGATCCCGTTGAGCTGGTCCTCGACGACGTTCGGGTCGTCCGCGGAGGGCCCGGACGCGGACTCCGAGGGGGGCGGGGCGGGGCCGGTGCCGTCCGGTGCGGGGGCGGACGGCGCGGTGGTCGGGCCGGTCCTGACCTCCGGTTCGCCGTCGCCGCCCAGCAGCACCGCGCCGGTGACGATCGCGGCGACGAGCACGGCCGCCGCCGTGGCGAGGGCGATCACCCGGGTACGGCTGCCGGAGCCGCCGGGGGGCGGCGGCACCGGCCCGCCGGGGGCCCCGGGGGTGCGCCGGTGTTCGGTCCAGGCCGTGCCGTCCCACCAGCGTTCCAGGTGGGGGGCGTGCGGGTCGGGGTACCAGCCGGGTGCGGGCGTCATGCTCATCCGGGCACTGTAGGGCGACCGCCCGTAGGGACCCTAGAGCGGTGTGACGTACGCCCCCGAGATGCCTCCGTCCACGAGGAAGTCGGTGGCGTTGACGAAGGAGGAGTCGTCGCTGGCCAGGAAGGCGACGGCGGCGGCGATCTCCTCGGCCTCGGCGAACCGGCCGAGCGGGATGTGCACGAGCCGGCGTGCGGCGCGCTCCGGGTCCTTGGCGAACAGTTCCCGCAGCAGCGGGGTGTTCACCGGGCCGGGGCAGAGCGCGTTGACGCGGATGCCCTCGCGGGCGAACTGCACCCCGAGTTCGCGGGACATGGCGAGGACGCCGCCCTTGGAGGCGGTGTAGGAGATCTGGCTGGTGGCCGCGCCCATCCGGGCCACGAAGGACGCGGTGTTGATGATGGAGCCCTTGCCCTGACGGCGCATGTAGGGGATCGCGGCCTTGCAGCACAGGTAGACGGAGGTGAGGTTGACCTCCTGGACGCGCTTCCAGGCGTCGAGTCCGGTCTCCAGGATGGAGTCGTCGTCGGGCGGGGAGATGCCGGCGTTGTTGAAGGCGACGTCGACGCTGCCGTAGGTGTCGTACGCCGTCCTGAACAGCGCTTCGACCTGCTCGGGATCGGTGACGTCGGCCTTGACGAAGGTCCCGTCGATCTCCTCGGCCGCCGCCTTGCCCCGGGTCTCGTCCACGTCGCCGCAGACGACGTGCGCGCCCTCGGAGGCCAGCCGGCGGGCGGCGGCGAGGCCGATGCCGCTGCCCGCTCCGGTGACGACGGCGGTCCGGCCGGCCAGGCGGCGGCAGATGATGTCCTCGGTCGCTTCGCTCACTGTGCGGAGTCCTCCGTGCTCGACGGGACGTTGCTGACGAAGACGTTCTTGGTCTCGGTGAAGGCGGCCAGGGCGTCCGGGCCGAGTTCGCGGCCGAGGCCGGACTGCTTGAACCCCCCGAAAGGGGTCCCGTAGCGGACGCTGGAGTGGGAGTTGACGGACAGGTTCCCGGCGCGGACGGCCCCCGAGACCCGCAGGGCGCGGCCCACGTCCCGGGTCCAGACCGAGCCGGACAGGCCGTAGTCGGTGGCGTTGGCCAGGCGGATCGCGTCGGCTTCGTCCTCGAAGGGCAGGACGACGGCGACGGGCCCGAAGACCTCCTCGACGGCCACGCGCGCGTACGGGTCGACGCCGGTGAGGACGGTGGGCGGGAACCAGAAGCCGGGGCCGCCCTCGGGGGCCTTGCCCCGGATGCCGTCGGCGCCGGCGGGAACGTAGGAGCGGACGCGGTCCAGCTGGGTCCGGGAGATCAGCGGGCCCATGTCGGTCCGCTCGTCGGCCGGGTCGCCGACCAGGACGGACTCGATCGCGGGGGCGAGGAGGCCGAGGAAGCGGTCGTACGCCGAGCGCTGGACGAGGATGCGGGTACGGGCGCAGCAGTCCTGGCCGGCGTTGTCCAGGAAGGACATCGGGGCGGCGGCCGCGGCGGCCTCCAGGTCGGCGTCGGCGAAGACGATGTTGGGGCTCTTTCCGCCGAGTTCGAGGGTGACCGGCTTGAGGAGCGCCGCGCCCCGGGCCGCCACCCGCCGGCCCACGGCGGTCGACCCGGTGAACACGATCTTGGAGACGCCCGGGTGTCCGACGAGCGCGTCGCCCGCGACCGGACCGTGTCCGGGGAGCACCTGGAACAAGCCCTCGGGGAGGTCCGCCTCCAGGGCTAGCCGGGCCAGGCGCAGTGCGGTGAGCGGGGTCGTCTCGGCGGGCTTGAGGAGGACCGCGTTGCCCGCCGCGAGGGCCGGTGCCGCGCCCCAGGCCGCGATCGGCATCGGGAAGTTCCAGGGCGCGATGACGCCGACGACGCCGAGTGGTTCGAGGAACGTCACGTCCAGGCCGCCGGCGACCGGGATCTGCCGGCCGGTGAGCCGCTCCACTCCCCCGGCGGCGTAGTCGAGCAGGTCCCGGACGTTTCCGGCCTCCCAGCGCGCGTTGCCGAGGGTGTGCCCGGCCTCTTGGACCTCGAGGCGGGCCAGCTCCTCCAGGTGCCCGTCGACGACGGTGGCGAAGCGGCGCAGCAGCCGGGCGCGGTCGCCGGGGGCGAGGGCGGCCCAGGTCCTCTGCGCCCGTGCGGCCGCTGCGACGGCGGCGTCGACGTCGGTCGCGGAGGCGGCGGGGACGGTGGCGACGACCTCTTCGGTTGCGGGGTTCAGGACGCGCAGCTCGTCGGGCGGAGGCATTTCGTCGGGCAGGGCGTCGGGCAGCGGCAACGGGGGCCTCACATGCGTTCGAAGGAGCGGCGCAGCTCCCAGTCGGTGACCGCGGCGTCGTAGGCGTCCACCTCGACACGCGCCATGTTGCGGTAGTGCGCGACGACCTCGTCGCCGAAGGCGGCCTTCGCGATGGTGCTGTTCTCCCACAGCTCGGCGGCTTCCCGCAGGGTCGTCGGGACGTGCTCGAAGCCGGCGGCGTAGGCGTTGCCGCGGCAGGGCTCGGGCAGTTGCAGCCCGTGCTCGACGCCGTACAGCCCGGCCGCGACCATGCCCGCCACGGCGAGATGCGGGTTGACGTCGCCGCCGGGCAGCCGGTTCTCGAAGCGCAGGGAGCGGCCGTGGCCGACGACGCGCAGGGCACAGGTGCGGTTGTCGTACCCCCAGGCGACGGCGGTCGGTGCGAAGGAGCCCGGCTGGAACCGCTTGTAGGAGTTGATGTGCGGGGCGTAGAGCAGGGAGAACTCACGGAGCGCGACGAGCTGTCCGGCGAGGAAGTGCCGCATGACGTCCGACATGGCGTCCGGGTCCTGGGCCGAGCCCGGCATGGCGCTGGTGCCGTCGGGGGTGGCGAGGGAGAGGTGGATGTGGCAGGAGTTGCCCTCGCGTTCGTTGTACTTGGCCATGAAGGTGATCGACACGCCCTCCTGGGCGGCGATCTCCTTGGCGCCGGTCTTGTAGACGGCGTGCTGGTCGCAGGTGACCAGGGCCTCGTCGTAGCGGAAGGCGATCTCGTGCTGGCCGGGGTTGCACTCGCCCTTGGCGGACTCGACGGTGAGGCCGGCGGCGGCCATCTCGTTGCGGATGCGGCGCAGCAGGGGTTCGATCCGGCCGGTGCCGAGCACCGAGTAGTCGACGTTGTACTGGTTGGCCGGGGTGAGCCCGCGGTAGCCGGCGTCCCAGGCCTGTTCGTAGGTGTCCCGGAAGACGATGAACTCCAGCTCGGTACCGACCTGGGCGGTGTACCCGAGTCCGGCCAGGCGCTCGAGCTGGCGGCGCAGTATCTGGCGGGGGGCGGCGACGACCGGGGAGCCGTCGGCCCAGGCCAGGTCCGCGACGACCAGGGCGGTGCCCTCGTTCCACGGCACGCGGCGGAGCGTGTCGAGGTCGGGGAACATGGCGAAGTCGCCGTAGCCGTTCTCCCAGGAGGACATGGCGTAGCCGTCGACGGTGTTCATGTCGGCGTCGACGGCGAGCAGGTAGTTGCAGCCCTCGGTGCCGTGCCGGAGCACCTCGTCGAGGAAGAAGCGCGCGGCGAACCGCTTGCCCTGGAGTCGCCCCTGCATGTCGGGGAAGGCCAGGACGACCGTGTCGATCTCACCGCCCGCGACGAGGGCGTGCAGCTCCTCGACACCGAGCGGGGGTGTGGGGTCTGCCACGGAAGGGCCTCCTCGGGCTGCTTCTGGCACTTCTGGCCGCATGCGGCCGCTGATGACTGAGGGCGGCTGCTGCGGGCTTCGGTTCGGTCGGCCGGGAGTCATAAGGTATTGCGGACGACCATTGCTTGGGAAGGGGAAGGGGACGTGGCCGTATGCCGGAGGACTCGGAGAAGTCGGGGAGGCCGGTGGAGCCGAAGGGCGGGGCCGGCGCGGTCGGGGACGGTCTCGCCCCGGTGCTGCGGCCGGTGCGTGCGGGCAACGGCTTCGAGGAGGCGCTGGAGCAGATCCTTCAGGTGGTGCGGCTGGGCCTGGTCCCGGGCGGGGAGCGGCTGCCGGCCGAGCGGGTACTGGCGGAGCGGCTGGGGATCAGCCGGGTGACGCTGCGCGAGGTGCTGAAGGTGCTCCAGGACCAGGGTCTCGTGGAGTCCCGGCGCGGCCGGTACGGCGGCACGTTCGTGCTGCCCCGGCCGACGGACGCGGGCGGGCCCGAGCTGCGGCGGCGGATCGCCGAGGTCGACATCGAGGACGTGCTGCGGTTCCGGGAGGTGCTGGAGGTGGGCGCAGCGGGCCTGTGCGCCGCGCACGGCCTGCCGGACGCGCGGGCGGACCGGCTCCGGGGGGCACTGGCGGGCACGCGTGACGCCCCGCTGGCCGAGTACCGCCGCCTGGACACCCTGTTCCACCTCACCCTGGCGGAGCTGTCCGGTTCGCCGACGCTGACCGCGCAGTACGCGGCCGTCCGGGCGGCGGTGAACGACCTGCTGGACTGCATCCCCCTGCTGGTGCGCAACCTGGAGCACTCGCAGCGGCAGCACACCGCGCTGGTCGAGGCGGTGCTGGAGGGGGACGCCGACGGGGCGCGGGAGATCGCGCGCGAGCACTGCGCGGGGACGGCGGCGCTGCTGCGGGGCTTCCTGGCGTGACGTGCCGGCGGCGGGGCCGTGCCACCCGCCCGGTGCGGGGCTCCCGGGGCGAGAGGCGGGGCGGGCTCCGGGGCGGGGGTCTTGCGTCCCGCCGTCCGCGCCGGGAAGGTATGGGCCCACAAAGGTCTGGATCCGCTCCATTTTCCGCTTCTCGCCGCCGCCCCCTGGGGAGTCACCCCGTGAGCCTTCCGCCATCACCGTCCTCTCCCTCGTCGTCGTCCTCGTCGTCCTCCTCTTCGTCGTCCTCCCCGGTCTCGCCGCCGGCCGGGGGTGCGGACCACGGTCCCGGCGGTGTGCCGGACGACTATCTGGACCGCAGGAAGCTGCGTCGCGGCAGCGCCGGGTGGCTGCTGCTGACCGGTCTCGGGGTCGCGTACGTCGTGTCAGGCGACTACTCGGGCTGGAACTTCGGCCTGGCCGAGGGCGGCTTCGGGGGCCTGGCGATCGCCATGGTGCTGATGGGCGCCATGTACATCTGCATGGTCTTCGCACTCGCCGAGCTGTCCTCGATCCTGCCCACCGCCGGCGGCGGCTACGGCTTCGCCCGCCGGGCGCTCGGTCCCTGGGGCGGGTTCCTCACCGGCACCGCCATCCTGATCGAGTACGTCCTCGCGCCCGCCGCGATCTCCATCTTCATCGGTGACTACGTCGAGTCGCTGGGTCTGTTCGGCCTCGAGTCCGGCTGGCCGGTCTACCTCGCCTGCTTCGTGGTCTTCATCGGCATCCATCTCTGGGGCGTCGGCGAGGCGCTGCGGTTCAGCTTCGTCGTCACCGGGATCGCGGTGGCCGCGCTGATCGTCTTCGCGCTGGGCGCGCTGCCCTCGTTCGACGCGTCCTCGCTCGACGACATCCCGGTGGACGTCTCGGCCTTCGGCGCGAACTCCTGGCTGCCGATGGGCCTGCTCGGCATCTGGGCGGCGTTCCCGTTCGGCATGTGGTTCTTCCTGGGCGTCGAGGGCGTACCGCTCGCCGCCGAGGAGACCAGGAATCCCGCCGGAACACTGCCGAAGGCGATCCGCTGGTCCATGGGCATCCTCGTGGTGCTGGCCGTGGTCACCTTCTTCGCCGCGGCCGGGGCGCGTGGTTCGGCCGCCGTGCAGGACGCGGGCAACCCGCTGGTGGAGGCGCTCCAGCCGGACGGCGAGGCGACGGCGCTCAGCCGGATCGTGAACTACGCGGGGCTCGCCGGCCTGGTGGCGTCGTTCTTCTCACTGATCTACGCCGGGTCCCGCCAGCTGTTCGCGCTGTCCCGCGCCGGCTATCTGCCGAAGTTCCTGTCCCTCACCAGCCGTCGCAAGGCCCCGTACCTCGGGCTGCTGGTGCCCGGCGCGATCGGTTTCGCGCTGGCCGCCGGCACGGGCAACGGCGCGCGCATGCTGAACGTCGCCGTCTTCGGCGCGACCATCTCGTACGCGCTGATGTCCCTGTCGCACATCGTGCTGCGCCGCCGCGAACCGGAGCTGCCCCGGCCGTACCGTACGCCGGGCGGGGTGCTGACCTCGTCGGTCGCGCTGGTGCTCGCCTGCGCGGCGCTGGTGGCGACCTTCCTGGTGGATGTGACGGCGGCGTTCATCGCGCTGGCGGTGTACGTCGTGGCCGTGGCGTACTTCGGTCTGTACAGCCGCAGGCATCTGGTGGCGAAGGCGCCGGAGGAGGAGTTCGCGGCGCTGGCGGCGGCCGAGGCGGAGCTGTCCCGGGACTGAACCGGAAAACGCGGTGCGAAGACACCGGACGAGCAGGACTCGGCCGGTCTCGGAGACGGAGGAGTACGGCATGACGGCCAGGCCGCTGATCGGCATCAGCACGTACGAGGAGTCCGGGGTGCGGTGGGGCGCGTGGCGGATGGACGCCGCGCTGCTGCCCGTCGGGTATCCGCGGCTGGTGCAGCGGGCCGGCGGGCTGGCCGTGATGCTCCCACCGGACGCGCCCGAGCACGCCGCGACGACGGTGGCCCGGCTCGACGGGCTGGTCGTCGCGGGCGGCCCGGACGTGGAGCCGGTCCGCTACGGCGCCGAGCCCGACCCGCGCACCGGGCCGCCCGACCGCGCCCGGGACACCTGGGAGCTCGCCCTGATCCGGGCGGCGCTGGACCGCCGGGTTCCGCTGCTCGGGATCTGCCGGGGCATGCAGCTGCTGAACGTCGCCCTGGGCGGCACCCTCGTCCAGCACCTCGACGGCCACCGGGGGGAGCCGGGGGTCGTCGGCCGGCACCCGGTCGAGCCGGTGCCGGGCACCCGGTACGCCGGCGCCGTCCCGGAGAAGACCTCCGTACCGACCTTCCACCACCAGGCGGTGGACCGCCTCGGCGAGGGCCTGATCCCGTCGGCGTACGCGGAGGACGGGACGGTCGAGGCGGTCGAGCTCCTCTCCCCCGCGTGGGTGCTGGGCGTGCAGTGGCACCCGGAGATGGGCGAGGACCCGAGGGTCGTACGCCACCTGGTCCGGGCGGCCGCGGCAAGCTGAGCCGCCCCGGCCCGGCGGTCCGGCGACCGGCGTGCGAGGTGCTCAGCCGCGGGTCAGGGTCAGCAGGTCGCGGGCCGGGCCCGTGGGGCGGTGGCCGGTCGGCCAGACCGCGCGCAGTTCGCGGGCCAGGGCGATGCCGTCCACGGGGACGCGGATGAGGCGGCGCATCGCCAGCTCCTCCCCGACGGCCAGTTCGCTGAGGACGGCCGGGCCCGCCCCGCTGACCGCCGCCGCCTTCACCGCGGTCGTGGAGGACAGTTCGATCAACGGGCGGGCCAGGCCGCCCAGCGCGGTGTCCAGGACCTGCCGGGTGCCGGAGCCCTTCTCGCGCAGGATCAGCGACGTGGCCGCCAGTTCCTCGGCGGCGAGCGGCCGCCGGCGCCGGGCCCAGGCGTGGGACGGCGCCGTCACCACGATCAGCCGGTCGTGGGCGATCACCGCGGAGTCCAGGCCCGTGGGCACGGTCAGCCCTTCCACGAAACCCACGTCCGCCTCGTCCGCCAGCAGCCGCTGCGCGACCGTCGCGGAGTTCCCGGCCAGCAGGGACACCGCCGTGTCCGGCCGCTGCGCGCGCAGCGCGAGCAGCCAGCCCGGCAGCAGATACTCGGCGATCGTCATGCTCGCCGCCACCCGCAGCCGTGAGTCCCGGCGGTCCCGCAGTGCCTGCGCACCGGCGTCGAAGGCCTCCGCGGCCTCCACGATCCGCCGTGCCCAGTCGGTGACCAGCGCTCCGGCGTCGGTCAGGCGTGATCCGCGCGGTGAGCGGTCCACCAGCGCCACACCGAGCTGCCGTTCCATGGACCGGACCCGGCTGCTGGCGGCGGGCTGGGTGATGCCCAGCTCGCGCGCCGCGCCGCCCAGGCTCCCGACCCGCGCCACCGCCAGCAGCAGCTCCAGCCCTCCGAGGTCCGGCACCCGGTGGGCGAGGGTCCCCGCGGTCACCGGCCGATGTCCCGCATGGTCGTCCCGCGTGCTCATCCCGCCAGCTTATGTCGCCCGGTGCTGCCGGCGGCCCGCCGCTCGCAGCGCCCGGGGCAGCACCGCCGCCGCCTCGGCCAGCGACGGCCCGTACCAGGTGAGGTGCCGGCCGCCGACCAGGGCGCAGGGCAGCCCGGGGAAGGCGTCCGGGCCGTCGTCGGCAGTGAAGCGGTACGGCTCGTCGGGCAGCACGACGAGGTCCGGGGCCGCCGCGCGCAACTCGTCCAGGGGTACGCGGGGATAGCGTTCCGGGTTTTCCGCGTAGAGGTGGTCGACGCCGAGGCGGGACAGCAGGTCGCCGGCGAAGGTGTCGCGGCCCAGCACCATCCAGGGCCGCCGCCAGACCGGCACGACCGCGGTCCGGCGGGCCGCGGGGGCCGCGGGGGCCGCCACGGCGTCCCAGGCGGCCTCGGCCTCGTCCAGCCACCGGGGCCGGGTGACCACACCGCACGCCGTGAGCACCCTGGCCAGCTCGGCGAAGGCCTTGGGCAGCGTCCGTACCTCCGTCACCAGCACCTCGAGGCCCGCCGCGCGCAGGGCGTCGAGGTCGGGGGCGCGGTTCTCCTCCTCGTTGGCGATCACCAGATCGGGGGCGAGGGCGGTGATCAGGGGGACCTTCGGGTTCTTCGTGCCGCCGATCCGCTCCACGTCCAGGCCGGCGGGGTGCGTGCACCAGTCCGTGGCGCCGGCCAGGGCGCCGGGAGCGGACAGTGCCACGGCCTCGGTGAGCGACGGGACGAGGGAGACGATCCGCACGGAAGTCACCGGCGCGGCTTGTCCCGGACCGCCTCGATGTGCTCGGCGACGGCGACGACGATCAGCCGGGTCTCCGGGACCGTGGCCCGCCACCGGTGCCGGACGCCTCCGGTGAGGTACAGGGTGTCGCCGCGGCCGAGGCGGTAGGCGCGGCCCTCCGCCTCGATCTCCACGGCGCCGTCCGCCACGTACATCAACTGGTCGTTGCGGAACTGGAATTCGCGCCCGGCGTCGTGGTCGCCGGTGAACTCGGAGGCGTGCATCTGGTGATGTCCCCGCACCAGGGACCGGACGCGGGGTTCCGGCAGCCGCTCGGCGCCCTCCCCGCGGACGACGTCGACACTGCACGCCGGGTCGGCGGCGGCGAGGAGTTCCACGGCGGTGGTGCGCAGGGCGTCGGCGACCTTCTCCAGGGAACTCCGGCTGGGGCGCGCGCGCTCGTTCTCGATCTGGCTCAGGAACGGGACCGACAGGCCGCTGCGCTGGGCCACGACGGCAAGCGTGAGATCCAGCGCACGGCGTCGCCGCCGCACGGCCGCGCCCACGCGCAGCGGCTGTTCTTTGTGGTCGCCCATCGCTCCGGCTCCCTCCTTCGCCCGTCGTCCCGTGCCCCGGCGTCCCGGCGCACTCCTCCTGTTGAGCTGTCTGCACCCTACGCATGTTCGGCAAACCGTTTCAGGCGCCTGTCACGTCGTCGTCCTGTGCGATCGCGCACGACCCCACAGTTCACGCCGGCCGATGCGCGAGCCCTCCGGTTCGATGTGCGCAGGATGCAGGGTGTTTACGCCATTGTCGCCCGAAGAGGGGCGGGAGGTCACGGCGAGGGCCCGGGGCCCGGGGAGGACGTAGCGCTGTGTGATTGGCCGGATTCTTATCGTGTTCCCGTCGGGTTGTGTGCCCGTTCCGGTCGTGTGGCCATGGTGGCGGAGGGCCCGCTGCGGCGGAGGGCCTGTTGCCGCTGTGGGCCTGTTGAGGCGGTGAGCGCTGTTCGGCTTGCCCCGCACATGGTCCGAGGGGCGGGCCCGGGCCCGCTGTCAGGTGCGGGGCCGGGCCCGCCCCTCGGGACGAGCGGTGCGAGGCCACCACGGCGACCGGTGATCACCGCGGTGGCGTCGCCGTCACTGCGGGGTCATGCGCCCCACCACGTCGGGGTGCTCCTCGAGCCAGGCGGCGACGGCCGCCTCCTCCTTGCCCTGACCCCGGTCCTTGATCTCCTTCTCGAGCGTGCCGAGTTCGTCCTCGCTCATCGTGAACCCCTTGATCCACTTCGTGAGTTCGGGGTACTGCCCGGGGAACGCCTTGTTCGCGATGGTACGGATGGTGTTGCCCTCGCCGAAGAGCTTCTTGTCGTCCTTCAGCTTGGTCAGCTCGTACTCGCTGTACGACCAGTGCGGCGTCCAGAGGGTGACCGCGACGGGTTCCTTCTTGGAGTAGGCGCGCTTGAGCTCGGCCAGCATCGCCGGCGTGGAGCCGTCGACGACCTCGTACTCCTTGTCCAGGCCGTAGCCCGGCAGGACCTTGTTCTTGAGCAGGTCCATCTGGCCGGTGCCCGGTTCGATGCCGATGATCCGCCCGTCGAACAGGTCGGCCTTGCCCTTGAGGTCCTCGAAGGACTCGACGCCCTCGACGTACGACGGGACGGCGACGTCCAGGGAGGTCGGCTGGTACCAGGTGCCGAGGTCGACCAGCTTGTCCTTGCTCTGGTCCCAGAAGTTCTTCTGGGCATGGGGCAGCCAGGCGTCGAAGTTGAGGTCGATGTCCCCGGTGGAGAGGCCGGTGTAGACCGGGCCGACCTCCATCTGCTTCAGGTTCATCCTGTAGCCGCGCCGCTCGAGGACGTTCTTCCACAGGTAGGTGATCGCGATGTCCTCCTCCCAGGGGAACCACGCGACGGTCAGCGGGCGCTTCGCCTCGGCCGGTGCGGCGGTGGAACCGGACTTCACCGGCGCCAGCTCGTCGACGACGTCCGGGTTGTCCTTGAGCCAGGCGCGGACGGCGTCCTGCTGCTTGCCCTTGCCGGCCTTGTTGATCTCGGCCTCCAGGCCGGTGAGTTCCTCCTCGGTCATCGAGAAGTCCTTCATCCACTGGCCGACGACGGGGTTCTCGGCGGTGAAGCCCTTGCGTGCCAGGGTGTGCACGCCGTCGCCCTCGCCCCAGGTGCCCTTGGGGTCCTTCAGCTTCTTCAGGTCGTAGTCGCTGTACGCCCAGTGCGGCGACCAGAGCGTGACGACGACCGGTTCCTGCTTGCCGTAGGCGCGCTTGAGCTCGGCCAGCATCGCCGGCGTGGAGCTGTCGACGACCTTGTACTCCTTGTCCAGGCCGTACTCCTTGAGGACCTTGTCCTTGAGCAGGCCCATCATTCCGGCGCTGGACTCGATGCCGGTGATCTCCCCGCCGAAGGTGCCGGCCCTGCCCTTGAGGTCCTCGAGGGAGTCGAGGTCCTCCATGTAGGCGGGCACGGCGAGTTCGAGCGTCGTCTCCTCGTACCAGGTGCCGAGGTCCTCGAGCCTGTCGCCGTACTTCTTCCAGTACGCCTCGTGGGTGGTGGGCAGCCACGCGTCCGTCTGGAAGTCGATGTTGCCCTGCGCGAGCGCGGTGTAGAGCGGGCCCGCGTCGAACTGCGTGGCCTCGACCTCGAAGCCCCGCTGCTCGAGGACCTCCTTCCACAGGAAGGTGGAGGCGACGCCCTCGTCCCAGGGGATGTAACCGATGGAGATCTTCTTGCCGTTGCCGACGTTCTCGGCGTCGGCGACGGTGTCCGTACCGCCGCTCTTGCCGTTGCCGCCGAAGATGCCCATGCCACCGGCCACCAGGGCCAGGACGACGACACCGATCACGGCGACCTGCGGGCGCGGCCGGTAGGACCAGATCTTCAGTCCCTGCGTGGCGCGGGCCTTGGCGGCGGCACGGCGGCCGAGCGGGGACACCTGGGTGCCCAGGGCGCTGGTCATGCGGTCGAGGTAGATCGCCAGGATGACGATGGCGAGGCCGGACTCGGCGCCGAGACCGACGTTGAGCTGGCCGATGGCCTCGATGACGGCGCCGCCGAGGCCGCCGGTGCCGACCATGCCGGCGATCGCGGCCATGGACAGGCCGAGCATGATCACCTGGTTGACACCCGCCATCACGGTGGGCAGCGCCAGCGGCAGCTGGACGCGCAGCAGGGTGTTGCGGGGCGTGGTGCCGAACGCCTCGGCCGCCTCCACGAGGTCCTTGTCGACCTGGCGGATGCCCAGCTCGGTCATGCGCACGCCGGGGGCGAGCGCGAAGATCAGGGTGGCGACGATGCCGGGGGCGGGACCCGTCCCGAAGAAGAGGATCGCCGGGATGAGGTAGATCATCGCGGGCAGCGTCTGCATGAAGTCGAGGACCGGGCGCACGAAGGCGCTGACCCGGTCCGAGCGTGCCGCCCAGATGCCCACGGGCACGGCTATGACGAGCGCGATGACGGTGGCGACGACGACCAGGGCCAGCGTCACCATCGAGTCGTCCCACAGTTCGAGGGAGTCGATGAAGGCGAATCCGACGAAGGTGAGGACACCGGCGACGGTGCCGCGCAGCCAGAAGGCGACCACCGCGAAGATACCGGCGAGCAGCAGCGGCTCGGGCGCCTGGAGGACGGTGCTGACGCCGTCGTAGGCGCCGGTGAAGACGGTTTTGAAGAAGTCGAACAGCCAGGTCACGTTGGCGAGCAGCCAGTCGACCGCGCTGTTGACCCATTCACCGAGCGGAATCCTAGGCACGGGCCAGCACCTTCCCTCCCTCGCCGCGCGGGGAGTCGCAGGTGCCGGGGGCACCGTCCTCGTCACCGAGGAAGCCGACGAGCCGCTGCCGGGGCACTACGCCGATGACCGCGCCCTCGCCGTCGAGGACGGCCACGGGGTGTGCCGCGCGGGCGCTCATCGCGCACAGGTCGGTGAACGGCGTCTGCGCCGTCGCGGTCTCGCAGGCGCAGTCGGCCTCGTCGCCGCGCACCTCCTGCTCCATCACGGCGCCGGCGGTCAGTACCCGGGAGCGGTCGACGTCCTGGGTGAAGGAGGCGACGTAGTCGTTGGCGGGGCGGATGAGGATGTCCTGCGCGGTGCCGATCTGCACGATGCGGCCGTCCCGCATCATCGCGATGCGGTCGCCCAGGCGCATGGCCTCGTTGAGGTCGTGCGTGATGAAGACGATCGTCTTCTTCAGCTTCTTCTGCAGCTCCACCAGCTGGTCCTGCATGTCGCGGCGGATCAGCGGGTCGAGCGCGCTGAAGGACTCGTCCATCAGCAGCAGGTCGGCGTCGGTCGCGAGCGCACGGGCCAGGCCGACCCGCTGCTGCATGCCGCCGGACAGTTCGTCGGGCCAGGACCGCTCCCAGCCGGCCAGGCCACACAGGGCGAGCGCCTCGTCGGCGCGGCGTTCGCGCTCGGCGCGGGGCACGCCCTGCACTTCCAGGCCGTATGCGGCGTTCTCGCGAACGCTGCGGTGCGGGAAGAGCGCGAAGTGCTGGAAGACCATGCTGATCTTCCTGGAACGGACCTCGCGCAGCTCGCGGTCGGACAGCCCGGTGAGGTCCTGGCCGTCGAAGCGCACCTGTCCGGCGGTCGGCTCCGACAGGCCGTTCAGCATGCGCAGCAGGGTGGACTTGCCGGAGCCGGACAGACCCATGACGACGAAGATCTCGCCGGGTTCCACGGTGAAGGAGGCGTCGATGACGGCTGCAGTGGTGCCCTGGGCGCGCAACTCCTCACGGTCGGTCTTGTTCTGGCGCAGTCTCTCGACCGCCTGACCCGGTTGTTTGCCGAACACCTTGTACAGATGCTCGGCTTCAAGCCTCGTTGACACGCGTACCTCTTGACTCGGCGGCAATGGAAAGGAGCGGCGCCCGTCGGGACGGTTCAGGCGTTCCTGACAGTTGAACCTGCAACCGGCGCCACTCCGGGGCCGCGCCTCCCCCGTTTCGTCCATCGCAAACGCATACGTGTCCTGCCTCACAATCGGGCCGCCTCGTCGGGCGGGCGGCTCCCGCTCCGAGGACCGCGTCGTACGACGCGGGCGCGTCCCGCCCGCGCGGTCATGCGGCTGCGGGGCGCTGTCCGTGGCGTGCGGCATGATGCGGGGCGTGACCGGACGACTGATGCTCCTAGACACCGCCTCCCTCTACTTCCGCGCCTACTTCGGCGTCCCGGATTCCGTCAGGGCCCCGGACGGCTCTCCGGTGAACGCCGTGCGCGGGCTGCTCGACTTCATCGACCGCCTGGTCAAGGACCACCACCCGGACGATCTGGTGGCGTGCATGGACGCCGACTGGCGCCCGGCGTGGCGGGTGGAGCTGATCCCCTCCTACAAGGCGCACCGCGTGGCCGAGGAGCGCCCCTCGGGCCCCGACGAGGAGGAGGTGCCCGACACGCTGTCCCCGCAGGTGCCGGTCATCGAGGCCGTTCTGGACGCCGTCGGCATCGCGCGCGTGGGCGTGGCCGCGTACGAGGCGGACGACGTGATCGGCACCTTCACCGCGCGGGCGCGCGGTCCGGTGGACATCGTCACCGGCGACCGCGACCTGTACCAGCTGGTGGACGACGCGCGCGGAGTGCGGGTGCTGTATCCGCTCAAGGGCGTCGGCACGCTCCAGATCACCGACGAGGCCGTGCTGCGCGAGAAGTACGGGGTGGACGGCGCGGGGTACGCGGATCTGGCGTTGCTGCGCGGCGACCCGAGCGACGGCCTGCCGGGCGTGCCGGGGGTGGGCGAGAAGACGGCCGCCAAGCTGCTGGCCGAGTTCGGCGACCTGGCCGGGATCCTGGCGGCGGTCGACGATCCGGAGGCCAGGCTCACCCCGGCCCAGCGCAAGCGCCTCACCGAGGCTCAGCCGTATCTGGCGGTCGCCCCGAAGGTTGTCCGGGTCGCGGACGACGTCCCGCTCCCGGAGGTCGACACGGCGCTGCCACGGGCCCCGCGCGACCCTGACGCCCTACGGGAACTGGCGGCCCGCTGGGGCCTCGGCGGCTCCCTGGAGCGGCTGCTGACGACCCTCGCGCGGTAGGGACCACCGTCGCCGTGCACAGGTGACCGCCGGACGGAGGTGCTAACTTAGGTAAACCTAACTGATTGATAGGGAGACCCCACATGGCACAGCGACCGGGACGCCAGCCTCGCAGGCCCCACTCCGGGCAGGTGCTCCGCACCGAGCGGCTGACCCCGCACATGCAGCGGGTGGTGCTGGGCGGCGAGGGCCTGGCCGACTTCACGGCGGACACCTGCACCGACCACTACGTGAAGCTGCTGTTCCCCGCCGAGGGCGTCACCTATCCGGAGCCGTTCGACATGCAGCGGATCCGCGAGGAGTTCCCGCGCGACCAGTGGCCGGTGACCCGGACGTACACCGTGCGCCACTGGGACGCCGGGCAGCGCGAGCTGACCCTGGACTTCGTGATCCACGGCGACGAAGGACTGGCGGGCCCCTGGGCCCGGCGGGTCCTGCCGGGCGAGACCGTGTACTTCATCGGTCCCGGTGGCGCCTACGCCCCCGACCCGGGTGCCGACTGGCATCTGCTGGCGGGCGACGAGAGCGCGCTGCCCGCGATCGCCCGGTCGCTGGAGGCCATACCGGGCGGGGCCAGGGTCCACGCCTTCGTGGAGATCGAGGGGCCCCAGGAGGAGCAGAAGATCGACTCCGAGGTGGCGGTCACCTGGCTGCACCGGGGGGACCGTCCGGTCGGCGAGGCGCTGGTGGAGGCCGTGCGGGGACTGGAGTTCCCCGAGGGCCGGGTGCAGGCCTTCGTCCACGGCGAGGCGCACTTCGTGAAGGAGCTGCGCCGTCTGCTGCGGGTGGAGCGGCAGGTCGCGCGCGAGGACCTCTCGATCTCCGGCTACTGGCGGCGCGGTCACAACGAGGACGGCTGGCAGGCCTCGAAGCAGGAGTGGAACGCGCGGGTCGAGGCGGAGCAGGAGCAGGCGAAGTCGCCGGCCGCGGCCGGCTGAGCCGCCACCGGGTCACCGCCGAGCCACCCCCGTGCCGCCACCGCACCACCGTGGGATCCCCGCCGGCCCGCTGCCCCGGCCGGACCGGCATCCCGGGGTCCGGGAGTCCCGGCCGGCACTCCCGGCGGCGCCGGTCGGGTGAACCCCGTTCCCCGCGTCGCGGCGGACGGCGTGGCGCGGCGTCCCGCCCCCGCCCCCTGCCCGAGGATCCGGGCGCGTGACAGACACCTTCGAAGAACTCGTGGCCAAGCAGCGCGCGGCGGACGAGGCGCACGTCCGCGTGCGCCATCTGCAAGAGACGTACGGGCCTCCCACGGACACCAAGTGGAGCAGCAGGCAGACCACCACCTGGGAGACGGCCTGGCGGGCCTGGCGCGACCTCGCCCGTGAGCTCCAGGTGGCGGTGAGCGACTTCGCACGGGCCGAGGGCAAACCGCGCCACGTGGTCGAGGACGAGGTCAAGCAGGCGGTACGGAACGAGCAGCAGGGCGGGGCGGACACGTAGCCTTGGCCCTCGTGACCCGCAGACGCAGAACCGTCCCGCCCTCCCCGCTGCCGCAGCGCGACGGCGTGGACCCGGTGCGGGTGCGCCTGCCCGGCACGGGGCAGTGGGCCACCGTACGGGACCATCTCGTGGCCCGCTTCCCGGTCGGCTCCGATGTCGTCGACGGCATGTTCGACGCGGGGCTGATCGTGGGCGCGGACGGGCGGCCCGTACCGGCCGACGCCCCCTGTGTGCCGGGGTTGTCCGTATGGTTCCACCGGGAGCTGCCGGCCGAGGTACCGGTGCCCTTCCCGCTGGAGATCGTGTACCGGGACGAGCACATCGTCGTCGCCGACAAACCCCACTTCCTGGCCACCACCCCGCGCGGCAGCCATGTCGCCCAGACCGCGCTGGCCCGGCTGCGCCACGAGCTGGGCATCCCGCTGCTGGGCGCCGCGCACCGCCTCGACCGGCTCACCGCCGGGCTGGTGCTGTTCACCGTGCGGCCCGAGGAGCGTGGCGCGTACCAGACGCTGTTCCGCGACCGGCTGGTCCACAAGGAGTACGAGGCCGTCGCCCCCCACGATCCGGCGCTCGCCCTGCCCCGGACCGTGCGCAGCCGGCTCGTCAAGGAGCGCGGGGTGCTGACCGCCCGCGAGGTCGAGGGTGAGCCGAACGCGCTCAGCCGGGTCGAGCTCCTGGACCACCGGGCCGACGGCCTCGCCCGGTACCGGCTGGTCCCCGGCACCGGGCAGACCCATCAGCTGCGGGTCCACATGAGCGCCCTGGGCATACCGATACTCGGCGACCCCCTGTATCCGGAGGTGGCCGGCCCCGTCCCGGCCGGTGACTTCCGGCGCCCGCTGCAACTGCTGGCGCGGGCACTGGAGTTCACCGACCCGGTGACGGGGGCGCGGCACCGGCTGCGCAGTGGCCGCACGCTCGCGGCATGGACCTCGTACGGGGACTGGGCCGCAGAGGACCACGCCGTCGGGGACCGCGCCCCGGACGACCGCGCCACCGGGGCACGGACCATCGGGACACGGACCACCGCGGACCTGACCACCGGGGGGCGGGCCGCTGCTCACCGGCCCCCGGTGCCCCGGGCCTCCGGTCAGTAGCCGCGCCACCAGTTCAGGAAGCGCTGCCAGGCGCCCGGCGCGCGGACCGGCACCTCGGGGCCGGCGGCGGCCGGCTGCTCGGCGGCCGGCTGCTCGCTCGGTGTCCCTGCCGTGGCCGCGGACCGCGGGGCGGGGACGTCATGGTGCTCGAACGGATCGGGGCGGGCGGCGGGCGACGGAGCCGGCTCCCCCGGTTCGGTACTGCCGATGAGCCAGTCACGGCGCGGGGCCGCCGGCCGGTGGTCGTGGTTCGGCCGCTCGGTGATGTCCTGCGGCTCCCTCGGCGTGAACCGGACGGGCAGCTCGACGAGATGGCGCGAGGCGATCGACTCGGCGTGGCGCAGGTCCTCGTCGTCGACGTCGAGCTCGAGGTCGGGCAGCCGCATCAGCAGCGCGTCGACGCCGATCTCGGCGATGGCGCGCCCGATGTCCTGTCCGGGGCACTCGTGCGGGCCGCCGCTGAAGGCGAGGTGGGAGCGGTTGCCCTGCATGTGGGCGGTCGGGTCCGGGCGTACCCGCGGGTCGACGTTGGCCGGGGCCGGGGCGAACAGGAGTCCGTCGCCCCGGCGGATGCGCTGGCCGCCGAGTTCCGTCTCCTGCTTGGCGAAGTAGGCGAAGATGGTACTGAACGGCGGCTCGTCCCAGAGCAGTTGCTCCACCGCCTCCGGCACGGTCATCTGTCCGCCGTTGAGCTGGGCCCGGAAGCGCGGGTCGACCAGCACCGTGCGCAGCACGTTGGCGAGGAGGTTGGCGGTCGACTCGTAGGCGGCGATGAGCACCACCCGCAGGTGCTCCCTGACCTCGTCGTCGGTCAGTTCGGCCGGGTGGGTGATGAGATGGCTGGCGAAGTCGTCCTGCTGTTCCAGCCTGCGGCGCGCGGTGAGCCGGCCCAGCACGTCCATGACGTACGCGTTGCTGGCGATGGCGGTCTCGGTGCCCCTGATCATGTCGCGGGCCGACTCGACCATCCGGTCGTTGTACTCGTCGGGCATGCCGAGGATGTGGCACATCACGGCCATCGGCAGGTGCTCGGCGTACTGGCCGACGACCTCGGCCTCGCCCACTTCGCAGAACCGGTTGACGAGACGCTGGGTGCAGCGGTTGATATGCCGGCGCAGACTGCGGAAGTCGATGGTCGACACGGCGAAGTCGATCACGCCGCGCAGCCGCTTGTGCTCGTCGCCCTCGGCGTGGGCGCACATCGGCTGCCAGGCGATGTGCGGCATCAGCGGGTGGTCGGGTTTGACCAGGCCGTCCCGGAGCGGGGACCAGATACGGCTGTCCTTGGTGTACTGCGCGGGGGTGCGCACCATGTGCAGGTTCTCGGCGTGGCCGAGGACCACCCACACCGGCACGTCGTCGTGGAGCAGCGCGGGCGCCACGGGGCCGTGTTCGGCGCGGAGTTCCTCGTACAGGTTCTTCAGGTCCGCCGATTCGTGCAGCCGGTGCAGTCCCCCGGGGCCCTGGCCGTGCGCGGGGCAGCCGGGGGGCGGGGCGAGACGGGAGTCGTCCGTTCCGGTCGGGGAGTGGGATTCAGGCGTCACAGTGGTCGCTCCGGAAAACAGGGGGGAGAGCAGGGGGAGAGAGCAGAGGTCGGGGTGTCAGGTGCGCGAGCCCGTCATGGCGAGCGAGTGCAGGAACCGCATCAGCGTGATCAGTACGTCCCGGCTGGAGGCGCGGCGGCGCACGTCACAGTCCATGATCGGGACGTCCTCGGACAGGTCGAGCGCCGTCCGCAGATCCGCGACCGGGTAACGGGGCGCGTCCGGGAAGGTGTTGACGGCGACGACGAAGGGCACGCCGCGTTCCTCCAGTCGCCCCATGACGTCGAAGCTGACTTCCAGGCGGCGCGTGTCCACCAGGACCACCGCGCCGAGCGCCCCCTCGAACAGGCCGTTCCACAGGAACCAGAAGCGCTCCTGGCCCGGGGTGCCGAAGAGGTAGAGCACCAGTTGCTCGGTGATCTTGATGCGGCCGAAGTCCATGGCCACCGTGGTGGCCGTCTTGGTCGCGGAACCGAAGTTGTCGTCGACTCCGACGCCGGCCTGGGTCATGGTCTCCTCGGTGGTCAGCGGCTTGATCTCGCTGACCGACCCGACCATGGTCGTCTTGCCGACCCCGAAGCCGCCCACGATCACGATCTTCGCCGCGGCCTCGGCCGTCTGCGGCAGCTGATCCTCGGTCCGTGGGCCCGGGATGGTCTCAGAGCCTTTGAAGTCCATGCATCACCGCTTCGAGAAGGGAACGGTCGGGCAGCGCCTTGCGGACGATCGGGGCGCGCGCCTGCACCAGTTCCGCCGCCAGCATGTCGGTGAGCAGCACGGTCACCACGCCGAACGGCAGGCTGAGGTAGGCCGAGAGTTCGGCCACGGACAGGGGGGCGGCGCAGAGCCGGAGCAGTGCCGCCTGCTCCGGCGTGGCGGAGTGCGGGGGGTCCTCGACGCGCGCCACGATCAGGGTCACGAGGTCGAGGTCCGCTCGGTTCCCGTCCGCACCGGCGACGACGTACAGCCGCTCCGGGTTGGGCCGTTCGTCCTCCTTCTTGTCCTGGGCGGGTTGCGGAGGAGGGTCCTCCTGCGGGGAGCGCCTCTGGCGTTGCGGAGGAGTCATACGGTCGTCCCGTTCCGGCGGGGCGGGCTGGTGAGATGGGCGCCGATACGGACGACGAGGTCGCGCATCATGGCCCCCATCCGCCCGGGTTCACAGGTCATGTCGGAGAGCACCGCGAGATAGGCGTTGGCGCCGGCGGCCATCAGGTAGAAGTAGCCGCCGTTGATCTCGATGATCACCATCTTCATCTCGCCGTCGCTGCGCGGGAGTTCCCCGGCGACGGCACCGGCGAGGCTCTGCACGCCGGCGCAGGCCGCGGCGACCCGGTCGGCGGCGTCCGGCTCGCCGCCGAAGCGGGCGATGCGCAGACCGTCGGCCGAGAGCACCACGATCATCTCGACGCCGGGTACGCCGTCGGCGAGCTCCTTGAGCATCCAGTCGAAGTTGGCGCGTTGCTGGATCACTTGAGGTCCCCCTCGTCGTCGGCCTCGGTGCGGGCCGGTTCGTTGATCAGATGCAGATACGCGGTCGGGTTCCGGGTGAAGTCGGTGGGGTGGACGCCGGGTTCGAGGTCCTTCTTCAGGCCGTCCCAGAACGCGTCGACCCACAGCCCGGGTTCGCGGTCGTCCTTCGGCTCGGCCGGTTCGGGCTCGGGGGCAGGCCAGGGGGACCGGATGGTCTCGCCCCGCTCGGCGGCCTCCCGCTCGGCCCGTTCGGCGGCGGCCTGCTCGGTGTACCGCTGGGTCAGCGACGTCTTCACCCGGCTGCGGCGCTGCGGCAGCCCGTTGGAGGTCCATTCGGTGACCTCGGGGACGTCGTCCTCCATGGAGACGGTGGCGGGGATGCTCGGGCTGGTGGGGCGGCGCTTCTTGGGGGCACGCTTGGGGCCCGGGAGCGCGTCGACCTGCATCGGCACCGCGGTCGCGCCGATGCCGTGGGCGAGACCGACACCGGGCTCGGTGGTCATCATGTCGCTCGGCACGATGAGGACCGCGCGGACGCCGCCGTAGGCGGAGGCCCGCAGCGAGACCTGCATCTTGTACCCGGAGCAGAGCCGGCCGATGACGGCGAGGCCCAGCCGGGGGCTCGTGCCGAGGTCCTGGAGGTCGACGCCCGCCTTGGCCTTCTCCAGCTTGTCCTCGATCCGGGCCCGCGCCTTCTCGTCGAGGCTGACTCCGGCGTCCTCGATCTCGATGGCGACCCCGGTCTGCACCTCGATGGCGGTGACGTGGACCTTGGTGTGGGGCGGCGAGTAGCGCGTGGCGTTGTCGAGGAGTTCGGCGACGGCGTGGATGACCGGCTCGACGGAGATGCCCTTGATGTTGACCTTGGCGATGGACTTCAGGTCGATGCGCCGGTACTCGAGGATGCGGGACATCGCGCCGCGCAGCACGCTGTAGAGGGCGACGGGCTCGGGCCACTGGCGTCCGGGCCGGCCGCCGCCGAGTACGGAGATGGAGTCGGCGAGGCGGCCGATCAGCGCGGTGCCGTGGTCGATGCGCAGCAGGTCGTCGAAGACCTCGGGGTTGCGGCCGTGGTCCTCCTCCATCTCCCGCAGTTCCTTGGCCTGCTGGTGGACGATCGCCTGGACCCGGCGGGCGATGCTGACGAAGGAGCGCTGGGAGGAGTCGCGCAGGGCTTCCTCGTCGTCGATGATCTTCAGCATCGTCTTGAGCAGTTTGATCTGGTACTCGGGCAGATCACGCCAGGCCGGGTTGACCTCCTTGAGGTGGAGGAGCACTTCCCGGGGAGTGTTTCCGCGGTGCAGGAAGTCCAGGGCCTCGGGGACCACGGCGTCCGCGAAGTGCAGCGTCTCCGTGTCGTGGGCGGCGATCCGCGCTTCCAGGTACGCGCGGTGACGGTCGTGTTCGGCTCGTTCGTCCCGCAGGACACGGCCGCGGCGCACCGCCTCGGCCGCGGCGGCGATCACCAGCAGGGTGGCGACGACACCACAGGCGCCGACGGCGATCCGGGCGGGCTCCGTCACCAGGGCAACGGCGGCTCCGGTTGCCGCGGCCATCACTATGGCCGGCATCAGCAGCACGCGCGCGTAGGGAAGTTCGCGGCGACCGGGCGGGGATTGGACACTCACCATGTAGGCCTCTGAAAACGAATCGGCTGGTGGTCGGGGGACATACGGGTGGGGACGGACCGGGAAATCATGGGAATCATCCGTGCAATAGGGAACAGACACACGAATTCATCCCAACTCGGTGCGCTGCGGGCGAGCTTAGTCCGACAGGATCAACGCCGTGTCATATTCGGCAAGTGCCGGAAACGACCCCTGGGACAGGAGTACGCTCAGGTTCATTTACACGGCCGGGAGTCATTCGAACACGCACGGTAATGACGTACGGGTGTGCGAAACCCGCTCTCCGTGCGGGGTGAAGAACGCCGTCGGCGTCCCCGGAACCATCCGGTCCCGGGGACGCCGAAGCCCGGCGCGCACGGAGCGCGCCGGGCTTCACTGCGAACCGGCCGGACCGGACCCGCAGGCCGCACCGGACCCGCAGGCCGGGTCGGCCCCGTCGGCGGGACGGGGCGGGGCGGGACGGTGCGGGGTGCCGGGCGGTCAGCCCACGGAGGAGTAGGCCACCACTCCGCGCAGCAGTCCGTCCACCGCCTTGCGGGCGTTCTTCGCGACGGTGGAGCCCTCCACCGCCGGTGCCGCGGCCGAGATCTGGCCGAGCACGTCGATGACCTGCTTGCACCAGCGCACGAAGTCCCCCGCCGGCATCTCCACCTCGCGCAGCACCTCGTCGAGGCCCTTGCCGGACGCCCACATGTAGGCCGCCCAGGCGAAGCCGAGGTCGGGTTCGCGCTGGCCCACGCCCTCGGTCTGGGTGATCCGGAAGTCCTCCTCCAGGGCGTCCAGCCGTCCCCAGATGCGGACCATCTCGCCGAGCGCGGCCTTCGCCCTGCCGGAGGGCACCTTGGGTGCCGCCGCGTCGTCGCTGACCCGGGCCTCGTACACCAGCGCCGAGACACAGGCGGCGAGTTCGGCCGGACTCAGCTCCTCCCAGACGCCCTCGCGCAGGCATTCACTGGCCAGCAGGTCGAGTTCGCCGTACAGCCGGGCGAGCCGCTTGCCGTGCGGGGTGACCTCGTCGCCGCGCAGGTAGTCCAGGTCGGTCAGCAGGGCGACGATACGGTCGAAGGTGCGGGCGATGGTGTTCGTCCGGCCCTCGATGCGCCGCTCCAGCTGCTTGGTGTCCCGCCGCAGCCGGTAGTAGCGCTCGGCCCAGCGGGCGTGGTCCTCACGGTCGTCGCAGCCGTGGCACGGGTGGGCCCGGATCGCCTTGCGCAGCTGGTCGATCTCCCGGTCGTCGGCCGCCTGGGAGCGCCGCTTGCGCTGCCGCTCCGGCTCGATGTGCCCGGCCTTGGTGCGCAGGGCGGAAGCCAGGTCGCGGCGGGACTGCGGCGAGCGCGCGTTGAACGACTTCGGGATCCGCATCCGCTCCAGTGCCTCGACGGGCATCGGGAAGTCGATCGACGCCAGCCGCTTGACCTGCCGCTCCGCGGTCAGCACCAGGGGGCGCGGCCCGTCGTGGTACTCGACGCCGCGGTGCCCGCCCGCACGGCCCGCGGGCAGCCCCGGGTCGAGGACCAGGGCCAGCCCGGCGTACTTGCCGGCGGGTACGTGGATGACGTCGCCGGGCTTGAGCTTCTCCAGGGCCACGGCCGCCTCGGCGCGCCGCTGCGCCACGCCCTGGCGGGCCAGCTCCGTCTCCCGGTCCTTCAGGTCGCGGCGCAGCCGCGCGTACTCCTCGAAGTCGCCGAGGTGGCAGGTCATGGAGGCCTGGTAGCCCTCGAGGCCTTCCTCGTTGCGCTGCACCTGCCGTGAGATGCCGACCACCGAACGGTCCGCCTGGAACTGGGCGAACGACGTCTCCAGCAGCTCGCGCGAGCGGTGCCGGCCGAACTGCTCGACCAGGTTGACCGCCATGTTGTACGACGGCCTGAAACTGGAGCGCAGCGGATAGGTGCGGGTACCGGCCAGCCCCGCGAGGTGCTCGGGGTTCATGCCGCGCTGCCACAGCACGACCGCGTGGCCCTCGACGTCGATGCCGCGCCGGCCGGCCCGGCCGGTCAGCTGGGTGTACTCGCCGGGGGTGATGTCGGCGTGCTGCTCGCCGTTCCACTTGACGAGCTTCTCCAGCACCACCGAGCGGGCGGGCATGTTGATGCCCAGGGCGAGGGTCTCGGTCGCGAAGACCGCCTTGACCAGGCCGCGGACGAACAGCTCCTCGACGACCTCCTTGAACGTCGGCAGCATGCCCGCGTGGTGGGCCGCGATGCCGCGCTCCAGGCCCTCCAGCCACTCGTAGTAGCCGAGGACGTGCAGGTCCTCGGTGGGGATGGAGGCGGTGCGCTCCTCGACGAGGGAGCGGACCTGCTCCCGCGCCCGGTCGTCGTTGAGCCGCAGCCCCGCGTACAGGCACTGCTGGACGGCGGCCTCGCAGGCGGCGCGGCTGAAGATGAAGGTGATGGCGGGCAGCAGGCCCTGGGCGTCGAGCCGCTCGATCACCTCGGGCCGGCCCGGTGTCCAGACCCGCGTGCGCTGTCTGCGCTCCCGCTCCCGGTCCGCCTCGCGCATGTTCCGGCCGCGGCGCCGGTCGCCCCACGAGGGGCGGGTCGCCTCCATCCGGGCCATCCGCGTGAGGTCGGGGTTGACGGCCTTCTTCTGGCCCTCGCCCTCCTCGAACAGGTCGTAGATCCGGCGCCCGGCGAGGACGTGCTGGAACAGCGGCACGGGCCGGTGCTCGGAGACGATGACCTCGGTGTGGCCACGGACGGTGTCCAGCCAGTCGCCGAACTCCTCCGCGTTCGACACCGTCGCCGAGAGGGAGACCAGGGTCACCGACTCGGGGAGGTGGATGATCACTTCCTCCCAGACGGCGCCCCGGAAGCGGTCGGAGAGGTAGTGCACCTCGTCCATGACCACGTATCCGAGACCGAGGAGCGTCTGCGAGCCCGCGTACAGCATGTTCCGCAGCACCTCGGTGGTCATCACGACCACGGGGGCGCCGGAGTTGACGCTGTTGTCACCGGTGAGCAGGCCGACCTTGTCGGCGCCGTAACGGCGGCACAGGTCGGCGTACTTCTGGTTCGACAGCGCCTTGATGGGGGTCGTGTAGAAGCACTTCTTGCCCTGCTGGAGGGCGAGGTGGACGGCGAACTCGCCGACGATCGTCTTGCCCGAGCCGGTGGGCGCGGCCACCAGCACACCCTTCCCCGCTTCGAGCGCCTGGCATGCCTCGATCTGGAAGGGGTCGAGGCCGAAGTCGTACATCTCGCGGAAGGAGGCGAGTGCGGTGGCCTGCTCGGCAGCGCGCCTGCGTGCTGCCGCGTACCGCTCGGCCGGTGAGAGATCCTCTGTCATCGTGCTTTCGAGCGTACCGGGCCGCACCGACAACAGGACGATCATTATCCGGATCCGTGCCCGCCGGTCCCCGGTCCGCCCAGCTCAGAGGCGGTTCCGCCCGGCTCAGGGGCGGCCCGCCCGGCTCAGGGGCCCACGACCCGTACCGCGCCGCGCACACAGCTCGCGGTCAGCGGCAGTGGTCCGAGCGGTTCCCCGTCCGCGTACCCGGTGACCTCCTCGGCGGCCAGCTCCACCCGTGACGCCCGGAACACGCTCACCTCGGGCCGGTCCACGTGCGTTCCGCGGTACACGGTGGGGAAGACCCTCAGCAGTGTGGCCCGGCCGCAGTCGCCGACCACCGTGACGTCGAACAGCCCGTCGGTGAGGTCGGCGCCCGGGCAGATCCGCATGCCGCCGCCGTACGACGCCCCGTTGCCGACGGCGACCAGCGTCGCCTCGACCTCGCGGACGTCGCCGCCGTCGAGGGTGATCCGGTACGGGACCGGCCGCAGGGCCGCGAGTTCGGCGACCATGGCGAGGTCGTACTTGAAGCGTCCGGCGGGCAGCCGCATCCGGTTGCCGCGGTCGTTGACCCGGGAGTCGAAGCCGGAGGCGAGGACGGTGCCGAACCAGCGGTCGCCCACCCGCCCGAGGTCGATGTCACGCACCCGCCCGCACTTGAGGGCGTCGGCGATCATCCGGCCGGCGGCGGCCGGTTCCCTCAGCGGCATGCCGAGCGAGCGGGCGAAGTCGTTGCCGCTGCCGACGGCGATCAGGCCGAGCGGGGTGCCGGTGCCGACGACGGCCTGCAGGGCCAGGTTCGCCATGCCGTCGCCGCCGACGGCGACCAGGGCGCCGGTGCCCTTCTCCACGGCGTCGCGCGCGCGGGTGAGCGCGTCCGCGGCGTCCTCGCCGAGCACGGTCCGCACCGAGAAACCGGCAGCGCGCAACGCGGAAGCGGCCGGCAGCGCCGCCCTGGCGCCCCGGCCGCGTCCCGCGGTGGGATTGACGAAGAGGGTGATCTCGCTGGTCACCCCGTGACCCTACGAGCTTCGGCCCGGTGTTCAGGTCACGTCGTCATAACCGTTGACCCGGTCCGTGCTCGCCTGCTCGGGCAGGGCGCGCCTGGCCGGCACGGGTTCGGTCTCGCCGATGTCCTCGGGGGTGAGGTCGAGGTCGGAGGCCTCGTCGTCGGCGGGGCCCATGGCCTCCAGACGGCGCCTGCGGCGGTCGTTGAACAGGGAGACGCCGACGGCCCCGAAGTACAGGATCCAGATCGGTCCGGCGAGGGCCATCATGGTCAGCGGGTCGGTGCTCGGCGTGGCCAGGGCCGCGAACAGCGTGATGCCCATGATCATGCCGCGCCACCAGCCGAGCATGCGCTTGCCGGTCAGCGCTCCGGTGAAGTTGAGCATGATCAGCAGCAGGGGCAGCTCGAAGGAGAGCCCGAAGACGATCACCATGCGCGTGACGAGGTCGAGCAGGTCGTCCAGCGGCAGCAGGTTGTCGACGTCGACCGGCGTGAACTCGATGAGCACCTTCGCCGTCGTCGGCAGCACCCGGTAGGCGAAGTAGGCGCCGCCGAGGAAGAGCGGGAAGCCCGTGGCGACGAACGCGTAGGCGTACTTCTTCTCGTGCCGGTGCAGACCGGGGGCGATGAACGACCACAGCTGGTACAGCCAGACCGGCGAGGCCAGCACGACACCGGCCATCAGGGAGACCTTCAGTGCCAGGGTGAACGGCGTGATCAGGCCGTTGATGGTGATCTGCGCGCAGGGGTCCTCGTCGCGGGTGGAGGCGGCGAGTTCCTCGAAGGAGTAGCCGCAGCCGACCGACTTGAGCACCGGGTCGGTGAAGAAGTTGATGATGTCGTTGTAGAAGAAGGCCGCGACGATCGTCACCAGGACGATGGCCAGCAGCGCTTTCGCGAGCCGGTTGCGGAGCTCACGAAGGTGCTCCGCGAGGGGCATCCGCCCCTCGGGATCCCTCTCCTGCTTGCGGGCAGACTTGGGCAACCCACGTTCCCATCTCGTGCGGCGGACCGGACGGTGTCCGGCCCTGCGTCAGCGCTTGGTCGTGTCCGTCGGCTCCGTGACCGGGCGGGAGCTGGTCACGTCGCCGGGGGCGGCCTGGATGGTGCGCTTCGCCTGGGACTCGTCGCCGGGGGCCGGCGGGTCGGCGGGGGCGGAGGACTTGTCCTTGTCCTCCTTCATCGCCTTGGCCTCGCTCTTGAGGATGCGGGCGGACTTGCCGAGCGACCGCGCCATGTCCGGAAGCTTCTTCGCGCCGAACAGCAGGATGATGACGACGAGGATGAGAATGATCTCGGGAGCTCCGAGCCTTCCGAACATTTCTTTACCTTCTCACCGAGGCTGCTGGGGTGGGGGTGCTGCCCTGTCCGATTGTTCGGACGCGCGTCCGACGATCGCGTTGTCAGCGATCGTAACTCTCAGGGGTGAACGTAGGGCAATCCCCGTGCGTACTCCCGTCCGCGGTCCGGGCCTCGTTCTCCGCACCGCGGTCAGCAGCGTACCCGCCCGGGTCGGCAACTCGACAGGGCGTGCGGCCCGAGGACCGTCCGGGATCCGGTCAGAGCGCTTCCGCGGAGCGGGCCGCGCCGGCCGCCGCACGCTCCAGGTCCTCCGCGGCCCGGCTGATGCGCCGCGCCGAGTCCGTGACCTGTCTGCCGAGCCGCTCCGCCTCGACGAAGACCCGTACGGCGAACACCCCGAGCACCACGAGCCCCAGGAACCCCACAGCAACCGCGAACATCGCCCAGACCATAGGGGCGAGCCTAGACGGTCCCCGGCCGCACGGAACGCCCGGCGCCCGGGAAGGAGGCCACGCCGTCACAGGGCCGTCACAGGCCGTGGCGGGGCCGCTACGCCGTCGAGTGCAGCCGCAGGGTGCTGACCCCGCCGCCGGTGAGGAGTTCGACGACCCGCTCCCCCGCCGGCTTGCGGACCGCGGCCTCGCACGCGGGACAGGTGAACGAGTAGAAGGTGGTGCGCCTGCTGGCTCCTATGACCAGCCGCAGCGCGCTCGCGCCCAGCTCGAAACGCCCCCTGCAGTCCGGGCAGCCCGCCCGGAACACGACCGGCGCCACGCTTCTCATCCCGGAGAACGCGGACGCCACCGTCATGCCCCGTACTCCAGGGGTCGCCGACTCGCTCACAGTCCTCGCTCCTGCCTGTCGTCCTGCCCGCCCCGGGCCGCGCACACCGTGTGCGGCCCGCTCATCCGGCCGTCCCGGCGCCGTCGTACGCCGCCAGCGCCTCGCGGGCCGCCCGCCGGGCACTGTCCGCAAGGTCGTCCGGCGCGACGATCCGGCCGTCCCGCCCGAGCCGCAGCGCCAGCCGCTTGAGCGACGCCGGGTCGGGTGTCCGCAAGGTGATACGCAGCCCGCCGTCGGGCAGCTCGTCCGCGCTGTCGTGCGGGTAGTACTCGGCGACCCAGCGACCGCCCGGCCCGACCTCGACCACGACCTCCGGGTCCTCCGCCGCCGGCTGCACCAGCCCCTCCGAGAGGTCCCGCAGCTCGATCTCGGGCGGCGCGGACGGCTCGTCGAGGATCTTGATCTCGGCGACCCGGTCGAGCCGGAACGTGCGGCGCGCCTCGGAGCGGCGGCACCAGGCCTCCACATAGGTGTGCCCGACGCTGACCAGGCGGATGGGGTCGATCTCGCGCTCGCTGAGCTCGTCACGGGCGGGCGAGTAGTAGCGGATCCACAGTCTGCGGCGCTCGGCGATGGCCCGGTCGACGTCCGCGAAGACACCGCCCTCGGACTCGAAGGTCACCGACAGCCGGGCACTGGCGCCCGCCGCCTCACCGGCCGCGGTCTCCACCTTGGCGGTGGCCCGCAGCAGCGCCTGCCGGTCGCTCTCGCGCAGTCCGGGCAGGGTGGCCACGGCGCGCGCGGCGACGAGCAGGGCGGTGGCCTCGTCCGCGGCGAGGCGGAGCGGCTCGGCGGCCTCCGCCCCGAGCGCGGCCGGGTTGTGCCACCAGATGCGCTCCCCGTCGGTGTCGATGTCCAGCAGATCGCCGCCGCGGAAACTGGTGCCGCACATGGGCAGCACGTCGAGGTCCGAGACCAGTTCGTCCTCGGTGATGCCGAAGGCGCGCGCCACGTCCTCGATCCGGGCGCCCGGACGCTCCCTCAGGTACGTGACCAGGGAGAGCATCCTGCGGGTCTGGTCGATGGCGTTCACTGGCCTGACCGGTTTGCCTGCCACGTTCTTGTCCGTCCCCCTCAGCCCTTGGCCACGGCGCGCAGCCGGTCCACCACGTCGGCCCGCAGCTCGGCGGGCTCCAGGACCACCACGTCCGCTCCGAACTCCACCAGCCAGGCGTCCAGGCCGTGCCCGTACGGAATCTCCAACTCTTCCCAGCCGTCGCCGAGTTCCCGCACCGAGATGGCCTTCGCCCGAAGGGGGTACCCCGCGTCGGTGCGCAGCCGGATCCGCGCGGAGCGGTCGGCGCTCTCCCCCGCCCAGCTCGCGACCGTCTCGCGGACCGTGACGACGTCCGGCACCGGAGCGGTGTACCGGGTGCCGCGCGAGCGCACCTTGCCGGTGATCCGGGACAGCCGGAAGACCCGCTCGGCGCCCCGGTCGCGGTCCCAGCCGGCCAGGTACCAGTGGCCGCGCCAGCACTCCAGCGCCCACGGCTCGACGTGGCGCGGTTCGGGCTGCGCGGCGGTGGCCTTGCGGTAGTCGAAGACGACGGGGCGGCGGTCGCGGCAGGCCAGCATCAGCGGTTCGAAGGCGGCCTCGTGCACGGGGATGCGCGGCTCGAGCGCGCTGTGGGCCTCATAGGGATCGACGTCCTCGGGCAGCCCCGCCGCGCGCAGTTTCTGCAGGGCGCCGCTGGCCGCGCCGGCCAGTCTGGCCTGCTGCCACACCTTGGCCGCCAGGCCCAGTGCGGCCGCCTCCTCGGCGTCGAGGGTGATGGGCGGCAGGCGGTTGCTGTCCCGCCGGGCCAGATAACCGACCTCGCCCTCGAGGTTCTCCACGGTCTCGATGACGAGTCCGAGTTCGCGCAGATCGTCCTTGTCGCGCTCGAACATGCGGTTGAAGGCGTCGTCCGAGGCCGCTTCGAGGTAGGCCTCGACGGACTCGCGCAGCTCACGCTTGCTCAGTGGCCGCCGCGTGCCCAGCAGGCACAGCGCCAGGTTCATCAGCCGCTCGGCCTTGGCAATGGCCATCGACGCCCTTCGCCTCCTCATGCTGCTCAGTCCGATGACCGTACCGCCCCGTGGTGGCGCGGCAAAAGCCGAGGGCCCATGCCCGGACAGGCATGGACCCCAGATGATCGACTCCGGTCGCGACCCGGACCCGACGTCGCACGGGCGACCGGTCCGCAATCGGGCGAGTGATCAGACCCCGAGCAGGTCGACCACGAAGATCAGCGTCTCGCCGGGCTTGATCGCCGGAGTCGGGCTCTGGTTGCCGTAGGCCAGGTGGGCGGGGATGGTCAGCTGGCGACGGCCGCCGACCTTCATGCCCTGCACGCCCTGGTCCCAGCCCTTGATGACCCGGCCGCCGCCCAGCGGGAAGCGGAAGGGAGTGCCGCGGTTCCAGCTGGCGTCGAACTCCTCACCCGTGCTGAAGGCGACACCGACGTAGTGGACGGTGACGGTCTGACCCGCCTGCGCCACCTCTCCGTCGCCCTCCCAGATGTCCTTGATCTCGAGGTCCGCCGGGGGCTCGCCGCCCGGGAAGTCGATCTCGGGCTTGTCGATGCTCACGTCTAACGCTCCTGCTTGTTTACGGAAAGGCGAACAGACACAGTCTTACATCACGCGCGGTCACAACTTCGCGAGGATGTCGACCGAGAAGACCAGCGTGGAGTCCTTCTTGATGTCGCTGCCCTCCGGCGGCGTGTCGCCGTACCCCAGCGCCGGCGGGATGACGATGAGGACCCGGCTGCCGACCTTCTTGCCGGTGAGCCCCTGCGCCCAGCCCTTGACGACCTGCTGCAGCGAGAACGAGGTCAGCTGCCCCCGCCCGTACGTCGAGTCGAACTCCTTGCCGCCGTCCCACAGCACGCCCTTGTACTGCACGAGCACACTGTTGTCCGCGCCGACCTCCTCGCCGTCGCCCTCGAGGATGTAGCGCGACACGAGCTTCTTCGGGGCGGCCACGTCGGGCACCTCGATGGAGGGCGCCTTGCCGTTCGTGTTCGTGCCGACCTTGGGCAGGTCGATGTCGTCCTGGGCGACCTCGCGGCCCTCGGCAGAGCTCTTCGCGTTGAACGTGTCCTGCACGTCCACCACGAACACCAGTGTGTCGGTGCCCTTGATGCCCGCCTGCTCGTTGCCCTGCGGGCCGTAACCCCAGGTGGGCGGGATCGCCATCTCGACCCGGCTGCCGGCCTTCTTCCCCGTCAGCCCGTACCGCCAGCCGTCGATGATGCTGCCCTGGGCCAGCTGGATGGCCAGCGGGGCCTTGCGGTCGTAGGAGTTGTCGAACACCTTCGCGGTGCTCCACACCTGGCCCAGGTAGTGGGCCACCACGAAGTCGTTCTCGGCGATGGCCCTGCCGCCGCCCGCGATGACGGTCTTCACCGCGAGGTCCTTGGACGGGTCACCGCTGCCCTTGGCCACGGTGGGCTTCTCACCGAACTTCACGCCCGCGGTGATCGCCGGCAGCGGGCCGTCGACGATCTTCGGCGGGGGCGCGGCCGACGTGTCCGGCGCGGACGGCGAGGCGCTCTCGCTGGCCTCGCTCGAATCGGACCCGCCGTCGCCGCACGCGGCGAGAGTGGCCAGTCCAGCGGGTACGGCAATGAGAAGTGAGCGTCGGCGCACGGTGGGGGCCTCGTAATCATCGATCTTGTCGGTGGCGTCCGCGCAACTCTACGGCGTGAGAAGGGCGCCGCACTGAGTAACGTACGGCGCCCGTGTGGCGTTCCGCGGTTCGGGAGAACCGCGGAACAACACGTCTCACATGCCGGCGATCAGCTTCTCCACCCGCTCGTCCACCGACCGGAACGGGTCCTTGCACAACACCGTCCGCTGCGCCTGGTCGTTGAGCTTGAGGTGCACCCAGTCGACGGTGAAGTCCCGCCGCTGCTCCTGCGCCCGGCGGATGAAGTCACCGCGCAGCCGCGCCCGGGTGGTCTGCGGCGGAACGGACTTGCCCTCGAAGATCTTCATGTCGTTGCAGATCCGGGCGGCCTGCCCCCTCTTCTCCAGCAGGTAGTACAGACCACGACGGCGGTGGATGTCGTGGTAGGCGAGGTCTATCTGCGCGACCCGCGGATGCGACATGGTCATGTTGTGCTTGGCCCGGTACCGCTCGATGAGCTTGTACTTCATCACCCAGTCGATCTCGGTGCCGATGCGGTCGAGGTCCTCGGCCTCGATCGCGTCCAGCGTGCGGCCCCACAGCTCGAGCACCTGCTCGACCGTGCCGGTGCGGATGCCGCGGCGCTCGCAGAAGTCCACCGCCTTCTCGTAGTACTCGCGCTGCACCTCCAGGGCGGAGGCCTCACGGCCGCTCGCCAGGCGGACCTTGCGGCGGCCCGTGATGTCGTGGCTCACCTCACGGATCGCCCGGATCGGGTTCTCCAGCGTGAGGTCACGCATCACCGTGCCCGCCTCGATCATGCGCAGCACCAGATCGGTGGCGCCGACCTTCAGCAGCATGGTCGTCTCGGACATGTTCGAGTCGCCGACGATGACGTGGAGCCGGCGGTACCGCTCGGCGTCCGCGTGCGGCTCGTCGCGCGTGTTGATGATCGGCCGGGACCGGGTCGTCGCCGAGGAGACGCCCTCCCAGATGTGCTCGGCCCGCTGGCTGACGCAGTACACCGCGCCACGCGGCGTCTGCAGCACCTTCCCGGCGCCGCACAGCAGCTGGCGGGTCACCAGGAACGGGATGAGGATGTCAGCGAGCCGCGAGAACTCTCCGTGCCGGGCCACCAGATAGTTCTCGTGACACCCGTACGAGTTACCCGCCGAGTCGGTGTTGTTCTTGAACAGGTAGACGTCGCCCGCGATTCCTTCCTCGTGCAGGCGTCGTTCGGCGTCCACCAGGAGTCCTTCGAGAATGCGCTCCCCGGCCTTGTCGTGGGTGACCAGCTCGGTCACGTTGTCGCATTCGGGTGTGGCGTATTCCGGATGCGAACCCACGTCGAGATAAAGGCGGGCGCCGTTGCGCAGAAAGACGTTACTACTGCGGCCCCATGACACGACACGGCGGAAGAGGTACCGCGCCACCTCGTCAGGAGACAGGCGGCGCTGTCCCCTGAACGTGCACGTGACGCCGTACTCGTTCTCCAGCCCGAAAATGCGGCGGTCCATGACTGAACATTACGCCCGATCCCCTGAACCCAAACGAGGTTCGAGGGCACGGTTCGGATCATTTTCCGAACCGGCCGCAACCACGGCCCCGCCTACGGGAACCACCAATACCCTTCCGGTGCACATCAAAACCAGCAAAGCCACGCCGCCCGCGACCGCCGGTATCGCGAAAGCCCCCTGCGCGCCGCCCGCCTCGACCACCGGCCCGGCCAGGCCCGTTCCCACCGAAGCACCCACGGTGAACGTCGTCACCAGCCACGAGAACGCCTCCGTGACCGTCCCGGCCGGCGCGTGCCGGTCCACCAGCACGAAGGCACACGCGATCACCGGGGCCAGGAACACGCCGGCGACCACCGCGAGCAGGGTCATCGCCACCGGCCCGGGCATCAGCGTCAGCGGCAGGTAACACACCGCCAGGAAGGCCACCAGCACCTGCAGTCGCCGCGCGGGCTCCCCCGCCCACTGCCGCGCCCCGTACGCCATGCCGCCGACGAGCGCGCCGAGCCCCAGGCCCGCCATCAGCCAGCCGTACACATGAGCGCCGCCGTGTTCGTCCCCGTAGGGCACCGAGGCCACCGTGATGGACCCCAGCGCGATGCCGACGAACAGGAAGGCGCCCAGCAGCGCCAGCAGTCCCGGCGAGCGCAGCGCACCCAGCCAGTGCGCCTCGCGCGGCGCCGACCGCCACGTGCGCGAAGGCGCCGAGACCACCACGGACAGCGCGCCCAGCACTCCCAGCCCGTTCAGCACCAGCAGGGCGACCTGGGGCGACCACACCGACACGCACACCGTCACGAGCAGCGGCCCGACGGTGAACATCACCTCCTGCGCCACCGCGTCCATCGCGTACGCCCGGTGCACCTGGTCCTCGCGGTGCAGCACCGAGGACCACAGGGCCCGCAGCCCGCCCTCCAGCGGCGGCGTGAACAGTCCCGCGGCGGCCACCGCCGCATACGCCGCGGCCCGCGGTTCGATCCCCACGAACGCGAAGACCGCCATCGCCAGCGCCGACAGCACCGCGGCCGGCAACTGGACCCGCGGCTGGCCCCGCAGGTCCACGAGCCGCCCCAGCACCGGCTGCCCGACCGCGTTGGCCACGCCGTACACCGCCGCCAGGGCACCGGCCAGACTGTACGAACCGCCCTCCGCGCGGACGAACAGCACGATCGCGATGGCCGCGGTCCCGTTGGGCAGCCGGCCCACCAGCGTGCCCACCAGCAGCCGGGCCGCGTGCCGCGCCCGGAGGATCTCCAGGTATCCCGTGGCCATGCAACGCCCTCCAGTCTCCCGCCGGTGCCCCTCGGAACCTCGACGTTGTACGTATAACCTCGGTCTCCATACGTACCATGTCCGCTGTTCGCCAGTCCAGACGGAGTCCAGTCGAAGGAGCGGTCCCACGGTGGCCCGAGCCCAGACCCGCCCCACCAGCCGGGACGTCGCGCAGGCCGCCGGCGTCTCCCAGGCCGCCGTCTCCCTCGTCATGGGCGACAAATGGCGCGGCCGCGTCTCCGAGACCACGGCACAGCGCGTACGCGAGGCGGCGCACACCCTCGGCTACCGCCCGAACCTGGCCGCCCGCAACCTGCGCCTCGGCCACACCCGCACGGTGCTCCTGGTCGTCCCCGCCCTCACCACCGAGTTCTTCGCCGGCGTCTACACCGGGGCCGCGCGCGTCGCCGCCCAGCACGGCTTCGGCGTCGTCCTCTACCCCTCCCCCGAGGGCATCGGCCCCGCCCGCAACCCCTTCGCCTCCGGGCAGGCCGCCCTCGACGGCGTCATCGCGTCCTCCATGGCCGCGGACGCCCTCACCGCGATCCGCGGCGACCAGCTCCCCCTGGTCATGCTCGACAGCGACCCCCGGAGCACCCTGGGCGCCGCGACGGTCAACCTCGACATCGCCGACGGCGTCCGCCGGATCGCCCGTCATCTCCTGGACCTGGGCCACCGCGACATCCTCCACCTGGCGGCGGACGTCCCCTCCTGGACCTTCGACGTACGCGCCCGCGAACTGGCCACCCGGCTGGCCGCGGTCCCCGGCACGACCCTGCGCACCGCCCGTTCGCCCATCTCCATCCAGGGCGCCGTCACCGCCGCCCACACCGCCCTGGCCGCCCCCGGCCGCCCCACCGCCGTCGTCTGCGACGACGACCAGCTCGCGGCCGGCACCTACAAGGCAGCCCGCCGGCTCGGCCTGCGCGTCCCCGACGACCTCTCCGTCACCGGCCTCGACGACCTGGCCCTCGCCACGGCCCTCGACCCGGAACTCACCACGGTCCGCCTCGACGCGGAGCTCTTCGGCGAACGCGGCATGCAGGCCCTCCTCGCGGTCCTCGACCACCGCACCCCCGAAGCCGGCGACATCCCCGTCCACCTGGTGATCCGGGAATCGACGGCCCCGCCCGCCCCCCGCCCCTGACGCACCGGTGGGGGCGTCCGCCCGCACCGCGGACGCACACCCCCACCGGGCCGTACAGGCCCACCGCCCCACCCGAACGGGACGGGTACCGGCCGGTTCTACTCCTTGCCCCCCGGCGTGCCCTCGGACGGGCCCCCGGACGCGCCTGAGGCCTCGTCCTCCGCCTCCACATCGGCCTCCGCCTCGGACGCCGTCTCCGCACCGTCGGCCGCGAGCAGTCGCGCCAGCTGCCGCCCGGTGATGCGCTTGAACTTCCGCTGCTGCGGCCGCGTACGGTCCAGCACCGCCACCTCCAGCCGCTCCGCGGGAATCTCCCGCTCACTGCCGTTGGTGTCCCGCGACAGCGACTGCACCGCAAGCGCCAGCGCCTCGGCCAGCGTCATGCCGTCCCGGTGCCGCTGGTCCAGATAGCCGCTGATCTGCTCCGCGTTGCCCCCCACCGCCACCGAGCCGTGCTCGTCGACGATGGAACCGTCGTGCGGCAGCCGGTAGATCTGGTCGCCCTCCGGGGTCTCGCCGACCTCGGCCACCACCAGCTCCACCTCGTACGGCTTCTCCGCCGCACTCGAGAAGATCGTGCCCAGGGTCTGCGCGTACACGTTCGCCAGGCCCCGGGCGGTCACGTCGTCCCGGTCGTAGGTGTAACCCCGCAGATCGGCGTAGCGCACCCCGCCGATCCGCAGGTTCTCGTACTCGTTGTACTTGCCGGCGGCGGCGAAGCCGATCCGGTCGTAGATCTCGCTGAACTTGTGCAGCGCGCGGGACGGGTTCTCGCCGACGAACACGATGCCGTCGGCGTACTGCAGCACGACCAGGCTGCGGCCGCGCGCGATCCCTTTGCGGGCGTATTCCGCCCGGTCGGCCATCGCCTGCTGGGGTGAGACATAGAACGGCGTCGACACGGGTCAACCGTCCCTTTCTGTCGAAGTCACTGGATGGAGGCTGGGTGAAGGACCGTCACCGACGAACCGCGTGCCCTACAGCAGCGCGGCACGCGGACCGTCCGGCTGCTCCAGCCGCCGCTCCAGCACCGACCGGGCGACCTCGGACGCCTCGTCCTCGGTGAGCCGGCGGAAGCCGTCCTCGGTGATCACCGTGACGATCGGGTAGATCCGGCGGGCGACGTCGGGACCGCCGGTCGCCGAGTCGTCGTCCGCGGCGTCGTACAGGGCCTGCACCACCAGGGTGGTCGCCTCGGACTCGCTCAGATCACCCCGGAAGAGCTTCTTCATGGCACTGCGCGCGAAGACCGACCCGGAACCGGTGGCCGCGTACCCCTGCTCCTCCGAACGCCCGCCCGTGACGTCGTAGGAGAAGATCCGCCCCTTCTCCCGGTCCACGTCGTACCCCGCGAACAGCGGGACCACGGCCAGGCCCTGCATCGCCATCCCGAGGTTGGACCGGATCATGGTCGACAGCCGGTTCGCCTTGCCCTCCAGGGACAGCTGCGCGCCCTCGACCTTCTCGAAGTGCTCCAGCTCCAGCTGGAACAGCTTCACCATCTCCACGGCGAGCCCCGCCGTGCCGGCGATGCCCACCGCCGAGTACTCGTCCGCGGGGAACACCTTCTCGATGTCCCGCTGGGCGATGACATTGCCCATGGTGGCCCGGCGGTCACCGGCGAGCACGACACCGCCGGGGAAGCTCGCGGCGACGATCGTGGTCCCGTGCGGCGCCTCGATCACGCCCTGAATGGGCGGCAGTTGCCGCTTCCCGGGGAGCATCTCCGGCTGATGCTCCGACAGGAAGTCCATGAAGGACGACGACCCGGGAGTCAGGAAGGCAGCCGGTAGACGCCCGGTGCTACGAGTGTTGGCTTCCACGCGATTCCTTCCACGTAAGCGGCAGCCCGCCTTATGGCATCGGGCCGGTCCTTGAACTGCCCCAGCGCGGCGTTGCAGCTGAAGCACAGTACGCCACGGACCCTACCCGTCCTGTGGCAGTGATCCACATGTGCGGCCGGGGCGGCAGGACAAATGCAACAGAGACCGTGCTGCTCCGCGACCATCGCGTCCAGCTCCGCGGGAGCGAGCCCGTACGTGCGCTTGGAACAGCTGATCCGGTTCCGCTCCGCCCGGCAGTCGCGGCAGTAGCTCGACCAGCCGTCCGGGGAGGAACTGTTTCGTTCCCACTCGGTATGCGGCTTCACGGCTTCGCACTGCGGGCACCGCTGGTGACCCGACGGCACCGAAACCTTCTCGCGAACTTTCTTCCCCTTGGCCTCCTGGCGCTGCCTGTAGCACTCGGCAGAGCACTCCCGGCAGTACGCCTGGAGGCCGTCGGGCATGGACTTGTTACTGGCGAAGGCCGATCGCGGAAAACGTGGCTCGCAGCGCGAGCAGCGCTTCGCCCCGGAGGCTCGCACCACCCAGAACTCCCCACCCACCTTCGGTTCGAAGGGGTGTGGCGCCTACTGCCCACCCTTCTGAACGAAGGACCTCACGAAATCCTCTGCATTGGCCTCGAGTACGTCATCGATCTCGTCGAGGACGTCGTCCACGTCGTCGCTCAGCTGCTCCTGGCGCTCCTTGAGGTCTTCGGATGCCTGCGCCTCGGGCGCTTCCTCGACCTCCTCGGTGGAACGCGTCGCCTTCTGCTGTCCGCCGCCGGTGTCCTTGGTCGCCATAACCCCTCACCCCGCTCGGTTCGACGTTCTTGATCAGACCCTACAAGCAGGATCCGACATGGGCCCCGCAGTTCCTCCAACGTACGGGGGCCACCTCGATGATTCCCTTTCGCCGGACTTTCCACCCTGTCCGGCGGCCCGGTCGTGCGTGCCGGCTCAGTTGCCGGACAACACCCTGACCAGGTCTTCTGCCGTTCGGCAGCGGTCCAGGAGCTCCTTGACATGATTACGCGTTCCGCGAAGTGGTTCCAGGGTTGGGACCCTCTGGAGCGAGTCCCTGCCCGGCAGATCGAAGATCACCGAGTCCCAGGAGGCCGCCGCGACGTCGTCCGCGTACTGCTCCAGGCAGCGTCCGCGGAAGTAGGCGCGGGTGTCCTCCGGCGGCTTCGTCCGGGCCCGCTCGACCTCCGTCTCGTCCAGCAGCCGCTTGATGCTGCCGCGGGCGACGAGACGGTTGTAGAGCCCCTTGTCGGGCCGTACGTCGGCGTACTGGAGGTCGACGAGGTGCAGCCGGGCGGCGTCCCAGTCCAGGTCGTCCCTGCGCCGGTAGCCCTCCATGACCTGCCGCTTGGCGACCCAGTCCAGCTCGCCGGCCAGGCTCATGGGGTCGTTCTCCAGGCGGTTGAGGGTGTCCTCCCAGCGGGACAGGACGTCCTTGGTCTGGTCGTCGGCGTCGGCTCCGTACCGTTCCTCGACGTACTTGCGGGCGAGTTCGTAGTACTCCATCTGGAGCTGGACGGCGGTGAGCGTACGGCCGCTGCGGAGCGTGACCAGCCGCTTCAGGGTGGGGTCGTGCGAGACCTGGTGCAGCGTCCGTACGGGCTGGTCGACCGCGAGGTCCACGGCGATGAAGCCGTCCTCGATCATCGACAGCACGAGCGCGGTCGTGCCGAGCTTCAGGTAGGTCGAGATCTCGGACAGGTTCGCGTCACCGATGATCACATGGAGCCGGCGGTGCTTCTCGGCGTCGGCGTGGGGTTCGTCGCGGGTGTTGATGATGGGGCGCTTCAGTGTGGTCTCGAGACCGACCTCGACCTCGAAGTAGTCCGCGCGCTGGCTGAGCTGGAAGCCGTGCTCACGGCCGTCCTGGCCGATGCCGACGCGCCCTGCGCCGGTGAAGACCTGGCGCGAGACGAAGAACGGGGTGAGGTGGCGGACGATGTCCGAGAAGGGCGTCTCCCGCTTCATCAGGTAGTTCTCGTGGGTGCCGTAGGAGGCGCCCTTGTTGTCGGTGTTGTTCTTGTACAGGTGGATGGGCTGCGCGCCCGGGAGCGCGGCGGCCCGTTCCGCGGCCTCGGCCATGATGCGCTCGCCGGCCTTGTCCCAGAGGACGGCGTCGCGGGGGTTGGTGACCTCGGGGGCGCTGTATTCGGGGTGTGCGTGGTCGACGTAGAGGCGCGCGCCGTTGGTGAGGATGACGTTGGCGAGGCCGATGTCCTCGTCGGTGAGCTGGCTGGAGTCGGCGGCCTCGCGGGCGAGGTCGAAGCCTCGCGCGTCTCGTAGCGGGTTCTCCTCCTCGAAGTCCCAGCGGGCTCGGCGGGCCCGGTGCATCGCCGCCGCGTAGGCGTTCACGATCTGGGACGAGGTGAGCATGGCATTGGCGTTGGGGTGGCCGGGGACGGAGATCCCGTACTCCGTCTCGATGCCCATTACTCGCCGTACGGTCATGCGGCCCTCCTTGCCCGGCGGCGCCCCCGGTCGGGGGCGCTGCTCAAGTACCGCTGGCGCTCCGGTGCGTGTGCGGTGCCCGTCCCCGCACTGTGCGACTCGGCGGTACCCAAGAGCCTAGAACGCCTTTGCGCTGGTGGGGAGATCATTTGCGTCATTGCTGTGTTCCGGTGGTGACTGCAGAAAACAGTCGGCTGCGGGTACCCCGTCGAGGGCACCCGCAGCCGCCCTGTCTTTTACAGGTACTGACCGGTGTTCGCCACCGTGTCGATGGAGCGTCCGGTGTCCGAGCCCTGCTTTCCGGTGATGAGGGTGCGGATGTAAACGATCCGCTCGCCCTTCTTTCCGGAGATCCGGGCCCAGTCGTCGGGGTTGGTGGTGTTGGGCAGGTCCTCGTTCTCCTTGAACTCGTCCACGCATGCCTGGAGGAGATGGGAGACGCGGAGGCCCTTCTGGGTCTTTTCGAGGAAGTCCTTGATCGCCATTTTCTTGGCGCGGCCGACGATGTTCTCGATCATGGCGCCGGAGTTGAAGTCCTTGAAATAGAGGACTTCCTTGTCTCCGTTGGCGTAGGTGACTTCCAGGAAGCGGTTTTCCTCGGTTTCGGCGTACATGTGTTCCACGGCGGTCTGGATCATGCTCTGGACCGTCGTGTCCCGGTCGCCGCCGTGCTCGGCGAGGTCGTCGCCGTGCAGCGGGAGGCGCGGGGTGAGGTACTTGCCGAAGATGTCCTTGGCCGCTTCGGCGTCCGGACGTTCGATCTTGATCTTCACGTCGAGCCGGCCGGGCCGCAGGATGGCGGGGTCGATCATGTCCTCACGGTTGGAGGCACCGATCACGACCACGTTCTGCAGGCCCTCCACGCCGTCGATCTCGGCGAGGAGCTGCGGGACGATCGTGTTCTCCACGTCGGAGCTGACGCCGGAGCCACGGGTGCGGAAGAGGGACTCCATCTCGTCGAAGAAGACGATGACGGGGGTGCCCTCGCTGGCCTTCTCGCGGGCCCGCTGGAAGACCAGGCGGATCTGCCGCTCGGTCTCGCCGACGTACTTGTTGAGGAGCTCGGGGCCCTTGATGTTGAGGAAGAAGCTCTTGCCGGCGGCCACTCCGGTCACTTCCGCGACCTTCTTCGCCAGCGAGTTCGCCACGGCCTTGGCGATGAGCGTCTTGCCGCATCCGGGAGGGCCGTAGAGCAGGACGCCCTTGGGCGGACGCAGTTCGTGCTCCTTGAACAGGTCCGGGTAGAGGTAGGGCAGCTCGACGGCGTCCCGGATGGCTTCGATCTGGTTGCCGAGGCCGCCGATCTGCTCGTAGCCGATGTCGGGGACTTCTTCGAGGACGAGTTCCTCGACCTCGCTCTTGGGGACGACCTCGTAGACGTACCCGGAGCGGGATTCGAGCAGGAGCGCGTCGCCCGGGCGGATGGTGATGCCCAGCAGGGGCTCGGCGAGCCGGACCACGCGTTCCTCGTCGGTGTGACCGAGGACGAGTGCCCGTTCGCCGTCCTCGAGGATCTCCTTGAGGGTGACGATGTCGCCGACGCGCTCGAACTCCATGGCCTCGACCACGTTGAGCGCTTCGTTGAGCATCACTTCCTGGCCACGCCGGAGCTCTTCGAGGTCGACGCCGGGACTCACGTTCACCCGGAGCTTTCTGCCGCCGGTGAAGATGTCGGCGGTGCCGTCCTCGTTCGCCACGAGGAACACTCCGAAGCCGGCCGGGGGCTGTGCGAGCCGGTCGACCTCCTCCTTGAGGGCCACGATCTGGTCGCGGGCCTCGCGGAGCGTGCCGGCGAGTCGTTCGTTCTGGGCGGACACGCCGGCCAGGTTGGTCTGCAGCTCGACGATCCGCTCTTCGAGAATCCTCGTGTGTCGCGGAGAGTCGGCGAGCTTGCGGCGCAGGACGGCGATCTCCTGCTCAAGGTAGGCAATCTGCCCGGCCGGGTCCTCGGACCCGCGTCCCGGGCGGATGCCGCGGTTCATGTCGTCGTCGTGGGCTGCCACGGTCCTCACCTCCTCCAAGGGGAGCTGGACGCTTCCAGACCCTACCTGGGCGGGTGTCGATTGAAACCCCTAGATCACAAAGACGGTCGGGGTGTGTCCGATCTTCACCCTTGCGCTCTCCCTCACGCCAGGGGAATACCCACCGAGGGTGACGGGAATCCCGGCGAAGGTAGGGTCGATGTGTTCAACACCCGTCGGAGCTGGCCGGATTCCCGCTCGGTTCCAGGCGGGAGACCGGAATACGGGGAGACGGCGGGAGAGATGAGCGTGCAGCAGGAGGCCGGAGTCGAGGGCGAGGCCCTGGAGGTCTGGATCGACCAGGACCTGTGTACCGGCGACGGCATCTGCGCGCAGTACGCGCCCGAGGTGTTCGAGCTGGACATCGACGGGCTGGCGTACGTGAAGGGCTCGGACGACGAGTTGTTGCAGGCCACGGGGGCGGCGACGCGTGTGCCGCTGCCGGTCCTCACGGATGTGGTCGATTCCGTGAAGGAGTGTCCGGGCGAATGCATCCATGTCCGTCGCGTGGCGGACGGCGTGGAGGTGTACGGGCCGAACGCGGGGTGACCGGTCCGGTACCGTTCGTCACCGTCGCCCGTTTCCTCGCGCGCTCTCCGGCGCTCCGGAGCGCGCGCGTGGGCGTGCGCCGGGACGTGTGCCCCGAGTTGCGCGAGGGGCGCCCGCGCCGGGTTCACACGCTCCGGGCGCCGGAGGGTTCGGACCGGACGAACACCCCGTCGTCCCAGTGCCACTTCACGCTCTTGCGCACGTCGGGGCAGCAACGGGGCACGTCGGTGGACGAGTAGCCGAGGAGCGCCGCGGTGATCCCGCCGTCGCGCACGGCGAAGTCGTCGACGTTGGTGCGGTCCTCGGGATCGACGAGGGTGGCCACCACACGGGGCGTGTCGGTCCCGGCTGCCCGGGTCAGCACGTACATGCCGTCGGGCGGGGTGCCCATGGAGGCGTCGCAGTGGACGGCCGCCACCGTCTCGGGCCTGCCGTCGCCGTCCAGGTCACCGGCCGCGTGCTTCTTGACCACGACGTCCACCGGGCCGCACTCGAGCGGGAACTCGACGGCCGCCGGGTCGGGGGGTGCCACGTGCACCGGGGCGCTCTTCGTCTCCGGGGCGGGGGGCTGGGCCGCCGTCGCGGCTCTGGGCTGCATCAGGGAGGAGAGCGCCACCACACCTGCGACGGCCGTGGCGGTGGCGACCCAGTGGATCGGGCGGGTATGCGTGTGCGCGAGCTCCGGGACGGCGGGTGACTGCACGAGGAGCGTCTCCTGTGAGAGCTGTGCCGGTGGGGTGGCCAGCATCGTGCCACACGTCACAGTGCGGGGGAACGGCGGGGTGCGGAGTTGTGCTGCAGGGGGCTCCCGCCCTCTGCCGTCCCCTCCCGTCGCGTCAACGGGAGAGCGCCGTGGCGCAGTTCCCGGTGCGGGTGGGGAACTGCGCCACGGCGCTCGTGCGTTGTCGGGGTGGCGGGTCGCGTCAGCGTGCGGTGCCCGCGTCGGCGTTGGGTCCCGAGTAGTCCTCGCCGTAGGCGCCCTTGGCCGGGCGGCGGCGGCGCATGGGGGGTTCCACGCCGTCGGCGAGCCGGCGGGCGGTGAGCAGGAAGCCGGTGTGGCCGATCATCCGGTGGTCCGGGCGGACGGCGAGACCTTCGATGTGCCAGTTGCGGACCATCGATTCCCAGGCGGTCGGTTCGTTGAAGGAGCCGATCTCCCGGATGGATTCGACGGTCCGGGCGAGCTGGGTGGTGGTCGCGACGTAGCAGCAGAGGATGCCGCCGGGGACGAGCGCCTTGGAGACCGCCTCCAGGCATTCCCAGGGGGCGAGCATGTCGAGGATGACGCGGTCGACCTCGGTGTCGGACAGGTTGTCCTGGAGGTCGCCGACGGTGAGCTGCCAGGCGGGGTGCGGGCTGCCGAAGTAGCGCTCCACGTTGGCCTGGGCGATCTCGGCGAAGTCCTCGCGGCGTTCGTAGCTGTGCAGCATGCCCTGGTCGCCGATGGCGCGCAGCAGGAAGCTGCTGAGGGAGCCGGAGCCGACACCGGCCTCCACCACGCGGGCGCCGGGGAAGATGTCGGCGAAGGCGAGGATCTGCCCCGCGTCCTTCGGGTAGACGACGGCTGCCCCGCGGGGCATGGACAGGACGTAGTCGGGGAGCAGGGGGCGCAGCGCGAGGTAGGCGACGTTCCCGGTGGTGCGGACAACGCTGCCCTCGGGTGCGCCGATCAGCTCGTCGTGGGGGAAGGAACCCTTGTGGGTGTGGAAATTCTTCCCGGCCTCGAGCGTGAACGTGTAGTGGCGGCCCTTGGGGTCGGTCAGCTGTACCTGGTCCCCGACCTTGAAGGGCCCACGGCGGCGGGCGGCACCGGTCGGTTCGGACATGTGACCAGCCTACCGGTCCCGGCAGGGGCCGCCGACCACCCGGGGGCCGAGGGCGGGCGTCGGGCAGGACGGCCGTCGGGACGGCGTCAGGCGGGGCGGGCCATGGCCTTGACGAAGGCGCGCTCGACGTCGGCCGCGGACAGGACGCCGTAGATCTCGCCGGTCGTCTCGACGACCAGGTACTCGGTGGCGGGTGCGGCACGCAGGGCTTCCAGGAGCTCCTCCCCCGCGAGCTCGGCGGAGACGCGCATGCCGTCGGTGAGGTCCTGGGCGAGCCCGCTGACCGCGACCCAGGGGCGGCGGTGCTCGGGTACGCCGACGATGGCGGCCTCGCGCACCAGGGACAGCGGGGTGCCGTCGGTGTCGACGACGACGAGGGCGCGGGCTCCGGCGGCGTTGGCACGGCGCAGCGCCTCGGAGAGGGGGGTGTCGGTCTCGACGGGCACCGCGCGGCGGGTCAGGGCGCGGGCGCGCAGTTCCGGCAGGTGCTCGCGCAGGCGGGCCATGCGCAGGCTGTTGCCGGCGCCGGTCCAGATGATCGCCGCGAGGATGGCGGCGAGCAGGGCGTCGAGGACGGTGTCCATGCCGACGCCGTCCGCGGCGTCGGAGCCGAGGGCTCCGGACTGGGTGAGCAGGGGGAGGCCGACCAGGACGGAGATGGCGAGGGCGCGGCCCACCCAGGCGGCGGCGACGGTGCCGCTCATCGGCTTGCCGGTGATCTTCCAGACGACCGCGCGGAGCATGCGTCCGCCGTCGAGGGGGAGGCCGGGCAGGAGGTTGAAGACGGCCACGATGAGGTTGGAGATCATCAGGCCGGCCAGCAGGACGCCGGGCACGGAGCCGGGGTCGACCGCGAGCAGTCCGAGGTAGAACAGGCCGGACAGGACGAGGGAGAGCAGCGGGCCCACGAAGGCGAGCACGAATTCCCGTCCGGGTGTCTCGGCCTCCTTCTCGATCTCGGAGACGCCGCCGAAGAACTGGAGCTGGATGCGGCGCACCGGGAGCTTGAAGCGGAGGGCGGCCAGTGTGTGGGCGAGTTCGTGGACCAGCACCGAGGCGTAGAAGGCGACGGCGAAGAACAGGGAGACCAGGTAGCTGGCGGCGCCGAGCTCGGGCAGCACGCGGTCGATCTGGCCGCCGAAGACCCAGGTGATGAGGATGGCGACGAGGAACCAGCTGGGCGCGACGTAGACGGGCACGCCGAACGGGCGTCCCATCAGCAGTCCGCCGCGCTGCTGCTCCGCCGGGCGCTGCGGCCCTGGTTCCTTGCCGGGTGCCGAGTGGGCGAGGGTGCGGTCGGGGTGGTGGGGGGGCTGGTGCGACGGGTCCGGGGGTGTCGCGGACTCGGAGGGTGCGGGCCGGTGGCCGGCCGAGGTCCCGTCGGGCGAGGGACCGGCCGCACGGGCGCCGGACGGGGTGTCGGTCCCGGCGGAGCCGGTCCCGGCGGAGCCGGTCCCGTGCGGAGTCCTCGGGTCACGGGCCCCGGCGGGTTTCTCCGGTTCCTCCGGCTTCTCCCAGGTCACCGGGGCGGAGGGCCGCTCGGGCATCCCGTTCCGGGGCGGGGTCCCGGCCTCCGCCGGGGCGCCGCCGGTCCGCGGCGGAGCGCTTTCGGAGTCCGGCGGGGTGCGGTCGGCGGCGTGCTCGCCCGGCCGGTCGTCCGAGGGATCGGGGGTGTCCGAGGGGTTCGAGGAGTTCGGGGTGGTTCCGGCCGGGTCGAAGCGGCCTCCGTCCGTGGCGGGTTCGTCCGCCGGGTGCCCTGCGGGGCGCTCGGCCGACTCGTCGTTGCCGGAGCGCGGCTGCCCACGTCCGCCGCTTGCGTCCACCGGTGTCCCCTCGTCGCTGCGTCTCCCGCGCCTGCCGGACGGGAGGGTCTCGAGTCGATGGTATGCGGCCGTCGCCACACGTTTCGCCTCGGCACCCCTCTCCGTTCCCCTCCGTCACCGCGCCTGCTCTCCCTCTCCTTCCCCTTCTCTCCCTCCGGTCACCCCGCCGCGTGCGGTCCCTGTCGGTGCCGGGCCGTAGGGTCTGTGGATATGGAGACGAGCACCGGGGCCGCGGGGCGGTCCGACAGCACGCCGGTGGTGGCGGCGGACGTACCGGTCACGGCCGGGGAGACGGCAGGGGGCGGGGAGGCGGCCGCGGCGGCCGGGGCGCCTGCCGTGCGGCCCGCCGCCCCGCCCGCCTCGCTGTCCCCGTCGCGTGCCAGTGACTTCATGCAGTGTCCGCTGCTGTACCGGTTCCGGGTCATCGACCGGCTGCCGGAGAAGCCGAGCGAGGCGGCGACGCGGGGCACGCTGGTGCACGCGGTACTGGAACGTCTGTTCGACGCCCCGGCCGCCGAGCGCACCGCGCCGCGGGCGAAGGCACTCGTACCGGGGCAGTGGGACCGGCTGCGGGAGACCCGGCCGGAGGTCATGGAGCTGTTCGCCGAGGACCCGGAGGGCGAGCGGCTGGCGCGCTGGCTGGCGGAGGCGGAGCAGCTGGTGGAGCGCTGGTTCAGCCTGGAGGATCCGAGCCGGCTGGAGCCCGCCGAGCGGGAGCTCTTCGTGGAGGCCGAGCTGGATTCCGGGCTGAGGCTGCGCGGGATCATCGACCGGGTGGATGTGGCACCCACCGGTGAGGTGCGGATCGTCGACTACAAGACGGGCAAGGCGCCGCGGCCGGAGTACGCGGAGGGCGCGCTGTTCCAGATGAAGTTCTACGCCCTGGTGGTGTGGCGGCTGAAGCAGGTGATCCCGCGCCGGCTGCAGCTCGTGTACCTGGGCAGCGGCGATGTGCTGACGTACGACCCCGTCCGCGCCGACCTGGAGCGTGTCGAGCACAAGCTGCTGGCGTTGTGGGAGGCGATCCGGGAGGCCACGGAGACGGGCGACTGGCGGCCGCGCCCCACCAAGCTGTGCGGCTGGTGCGACCACCAGGCGCACTGCCCGGAGTTCGGCGGCACTCCCCCGCCGTATCCGCTGCCGGTACGGACCTCCGGGCCCGACGCGGTGTGATGTGCCCCGGACTCCGGCGGGCCGGAGGGCGCAGGGCACAATGAGGGCGGACTAGCGAAGGAGACTTACGTGGCCATCCGCGTCCTACTGGTCGACGACCAGCCGCTGCTGCGCACCGGCTTCCGGATGATTCTGGAGGCCGAGCAGGACATCGCGGTCGTCGGCGAGGCCGGGGACGGCCTCCAGGCCCAGGACCAGGTGCGGGCGCTGCAGCCCGATGTGGTGCTGATGGACATCCGCATGCCGCGGATGGACGGCGTGGAGGCGACCCGGCAGATCACCGGCCCCGAGCGGGACGGCCCGGCGAAGGTCCTGGTGCTGACCACGTTCGATCTCGACGAGTACGTGGTGGAGGCGCTGCGCGCGGGCGCCAGCGGCTTCCTGCTGAAGGACGCCCCGGCCAACGAGCTGGTGCAGGCGATCCGGGTGGTGGCCGCCGGTGAGGCGCTGCTCGCCCCGAGCATCACGCGCCGGCTGCTGGACAAGTACGCCACGCATCTGCCGTCCGGCGACGAGCCGGTGCCGGACACACTGCACACGCTGACCGACCGTGAGGTCGAGGTGCTGAAGCTGGTGGCGCGGGGGCTGTCCAACGCGGAGATCGCCGCGGACCTGTTCGTCAGCGAGACGACGGTCAAGACGCACGTCGGCCACGTCCTGACGAAGCTCGGGCTGCGCGACCGGGTGCAGGCCGCGGTGTACGCGTACGAGAGCGGGCTGGTGCGCCCGGGGGCGCAGTAGCGCCCGCCACCACCCCCGTCCGTCCGGCCGCCCGGCGCCGTTCACGCGGCACGTACACGCACCGAGGGCGCCTCCCGCAAGTCGGGAGGCGCCCTCGGTGCGTGCGGGCCCGGTTCTCCGGGCCCTGCCTACCGGGTCAGTCGCTCACGCCACGGCCCAGCTCCCACAGCTGGAGCGTGGAGGAGGAGTTGAGCAGGTACGCGGTACCGGTGACCGTGTCGTTCGCGGCGACGTACTGCTTGCCCTGCCACAGCGGCAGCACGGGCACGTCCTCGGCAACGATGTCCTGGATCTCGTTCAGGCTGCCGGCGGCGGACAGGCGGTCGGCCTGACGGCGGGACTCCGGGATCAGCTCCTTGCGGATCTCGGCGTTCGCGTACGGCGAGTTGAGGAAGTTGTCCTCGTCCAGGAACGGCGCGATGAACGCGTCGGCGTCCGGGTAGTCGGGGAACCAGCCCATGCCGTAGACGTCGAACTTGCCCTCCTGGCCGTCCGGCCGGAAGGTTTCCCAGGCCGCGCCCTTGATGTCGGTGTCGAACAGGCCGCTGTCGTTGAGCTGCTTGCTGAGCTGCTCGAACTCCGCCTTGGTCGCGGGACCGTAGTGGTCGGTCGTGTAGTGCAGCGTCATCTTCACCGGGGTGGTGATGGCGGCCTTCTCCAGCAGCTGGCGGGCCTTGGCGATGTCGGGGTCGCCGTACTTGTTGAAGAACGCGTTGGAGTGACCGGTGACGGTCGCGGGGACCAGCGAGTACAGCGGCTCGGCCTGGGAGCCGTAGACCTTGGCGACCAGTTCGCTGCGGTTGATGATCTGGGCCATGGCCTGACGGACGGCCTTGGTCTCCACGCTGGGGGCCTCGGTGTTGAAGGCCAGGTAGCGGATCTCCAGACCCGGCGACTCGACGAGGTCGACGGTGTCGTCGGAGTCGTTGCCGAGCGCCGTGATCTGCTCCGGCGACATGCTGCGGGTCATGACGTCGATCTCTTCGCCCTCGAGCGCCTCGCCCATGGCTTCGGCGCTCTCGTAGGAGAGCATCTCGATCCTGTCGTGACCGACCTTCAGGGACCCCTTGTAGGAGGGGTTCTTGACGTAGGTGGCGCGGGTCAGCGCGCCGTCCTCGACCTCGGTCTCGAACGTGTACGGGCCGGAGCCGTCGATGTCGAACCCGTCCCGCAGCTTGTCCTTGTCGTAGGAGCCCTCGGGGACGATGCCGGCGACCGGGGTGGACAGCTTGTACGGGAAGGTGGCGTCCGCCGACTTGAGGTGGAAGATCACCTCGCGGTCGCCCTGCGTCTCGACGGTGTCGATGGTGGACAGCAGCGCGAAGACACCACTGTCGGCCTTGAGCGCCAGGGCGCGGTCGATGGAGTACTTCACATCGGCCGCGGTGATGGGGTCACCGTTCGAGAACTTCAGGCCTTCACGCAGGGTGCAGGTGTACCGCTCGTTGCCGGAGTCGGTGAAACCGCAGCTCTCAGCCGCCTCGGGCACCGGCGCACCGTCTCCGCGCGGCTGGATCAGCAGAGTCTGCACGGTCTGGCGCAGGATGTTCCAGGTACCGACGTCGTAGGCGTACGCCGGGTCGACCGGCGCGGGCTCGTCCTTCGAAGCGGTGAACCGGTCCGTGGTGCCGACGACGATCGCGTCACCGTTGCCGCTCCCGCCATCGGTATCGCCACAGCCGGCGAGTACCGGCGCGAGCAGACCGATCGCGGCCGCCAGCACCAAAGTCTTGCGGTTCATGCTCGAGTTTCTCCAGAGCTGTCGACTCCGTGTATGCGGCATACAGGGGTGTTGCTACCGATCACGGGGATGGGGGCGAGGTTCTCGCGATGAGATTAGTCCGCGCCCGCGGGAAGGTTCGCCGCCACCGGAGTTGGGCCTTCATCACGCAGTGGAACCGGGTGTGAACGCACCGGCGAACGTCGGTGCGGCAGGATTGGTGCAGTGATCCACCAATCAGGACACAAGGGAACGCGAAGGCCTGCCGAAAAGGGGCGGACAACACATGCCGACCCCCCTGTCGAGGCTCCGAAAAGTGTCGAACATCACACGCGAAATCCAGCCCGGGTGGACAGAATTCAACGTTCGGTAGCGGTCCGAATTCCTTCGGGTACTCATCAGGACGACCGGGGCGCGGGTCCTTGGAATTCCAGCCTCTTACACCGGTCTACGCTCGGTGAACGCCTAGCGCATTTCCGTCATCAGGCCGTGCAGAAAGGTCAGGTCGACGGCTTCCAGCGAGGGGACGACGGTCCGCCGGGCGGCCGCCTCGATCGGGGCCACCGAGGGCACCGCCACGACGTGGCATCCCGCGGCCTCGGCGGAAGCGACACCGGTCGCCGTGTCCTCGACGACGGCGCACCGCAGGGGGTCCACACCGAGTCCGGCGGCGGCGGCCAGATACGGGTCGGGGTGCGGCTTGGTGCGCGGGACCTCGTCACCGGCGACCGACAGCGCGAAGTGCTGGGGGCCCAGCGAGGTGAGCACCCGGTCGATGATGCGCCGGTGCGAGGCGGAGACCAGGGCCGTGGGGATGCCGTTCTCGGACAGCTCGGCCAGCAGGCGGGCGGCGCCGGGCATGAGCGGCAGGGCGTCGGCGATACGGGCCTCGAAGCCGTCGTTGAGCAGCACCGCCAGCTCGGCGAGGGGGATGCCGGCGCCGGTCGCCTCGATGAGGAAGCCCGCACTGCGGGTCATGGGGCCGCCGACCACGACATGGCGCCAGGAGTCGTCGAGGGTGTGGCCGAGGGAGGCGAACACCTCGACCTCGACGTCCCACCAGAAGCCCTCGGTGTCGACCAGGGTGCCGTCCATGTCCAGGAATACGGCCTGAAGGGTGGATCCTCCGGCCTTGCGGGACTTGCCCGCCCGGACGGGCCGGGGACTCTGGGAAAGGGTGTCGAGCGCGGGAACCGTACTGGTCATCCACGTACCTCCGTCAAAGGGACGATCAGGCCGGTTCCCACAAAGGGAACCGGCCTGCGGTGGACCGACCAGTGTACGTCGTGCCCGGGGCAACCGCTTCTGGTGATTCACGGGCCCCCCGGCGGCGGGGTCAGCGGGCGTTGAAGTACTTGGCCTCCGGGTGGTGGATCACGATGGCGTCCGTGGACTGCTCGGGGTGCAGCTGGAACTCCTCGGACAGGTGGACGCCGATGCGCTCCGGCCGGAGCATCTCGGCGATCTTGGCGCGGTCCTCCAGGTCGGGACAGGCGCCGTAGCCGAGAGAGAAGCGGGCGCCCCGGTACTTCAGGGCGAACATGTCCTCCATCCCGGCCGGGTCCTCACCGGCGAACCCGAGCTCCGAGCGGACCCGCGCGTGCCAGTACTCGGCGAGCGCCTCGGCCAGCTGCACGGACAGCCCGTGCAGTTCGAGGTAGTCGCGGTAGGCGTTGGCCTCGAACATCCGCGCGGTCTCCTCGCCGATGCGGGAGCCGACCGTGACGATCTGGAAGCCGACGACGTCGGTCTCGCCGGACTCCTCCGGGCGGAAGAAGTCGGCCAGGCACAGGCGTCGTCCGCGGCGCTGGCGCGGGAAGGTGAAGCGGGTGCGTTCGTTGCCCGCGTCGTCCAGGACGATCAGGTCGTCGTCCTTGGAGACGCACGGGAAGTAGCCGTACACGACGGCCGCCTCGAGCAGGTTGTCCGTCTGGAGCCGGTCCAGCAGGCCACGCAGCCTGGGCCGGCCCTCGGTCTCGACGAGCTCCTCGTACGTCGGTCCGTCGCCGGCACGGGCCTGCTTCAGGCCCCACTGCCCCTTGAACAGGGCGCCCTCGTCGAGCCAGGACGCGTACTCCTTGAGCTGGATGCCCTTGATCACCCGGGTGCCCCGGAACGGGGGCTCGGGGACCGGGTTGTCGACGGCGACGTCCGAGCGGACGTGACCGGCCTCGGGGCGCTCGTCGATCTCCACGGTGGCCGCGCGGACCCGGCGCTGCCTCAGCTCGGGCAGCTTCGCGCCGGGCACGCCGCGCTTGATGCCGATGAGGGCGTCCATCAGGCGCAGGCCCTCGAAGGCGTCGCGGGCGTAGCGGACCTCGCCCTGGTAGATCTCGTGCAGGTCCTGTTCGACGTAGGCGCGGGTCAGGGCGGCGCCGCCGAGGATCACCGGGTAGTCGGCGGCGATGCCGCGCTGGTTGAGCTCCTCCAGGTTCTCCTTCATGATCACCGTGGACTTGACCAGCAGTCCGGACATGCCGATGACGTCGGCACGGTGCTGGTCGGCGGCGTCCAGGATGGCGGAGACGGGCTGCTTGATGCCGAGGTTGACCACGTTGTAGCCGTTGTTCGACAGGATGATGTCGACGAGGTTCTTGCCGATGTCGTGCACGTCGCCGCGGACGGTGGCGAGCACGATGGTGCCCTTGCCGTCCTCGTCGGTCTTCTCCATGTGCGGTTCCAGGTGGGCGACCGCGTTCTTCATGACCTCGGCGGACTGGAGCACGAACGGGAGCTGCATCTGGCCGGAGCCGAACAGCTCGCCGACCACCTTCATGCCGTCCAGCAGGGTGTCGTTGACGATGTCGAGGGCCTTGCGGGTCTCGAGCGCCTGGTCGAGGTCGTCCTCCAGGCCGTTGCGCTCGCCGTCGATGATGCGCCGCTTGAGGCGCTCGTCCAGGGGCAGCGCGGCCAGCTCCTCGGCCTTGCCGGCCTTCAGGGACTTGGCGGTGGCGCCCTCGAAGAGCTGCATCAGCTTCTGCAGCGGGTCGTAGCCCTCGCGGCGCCGGTCGTGGATCAGGTCGAGGGCGGTGGTGACCTCCTCCTCGCTGAAGCGGGCGATGGGCAGGATCTTCGACGCGTGCACGATCGCCGAGTCCAGGCCCGCCTTGACGCATTCGTCGAGGAAGACGGAGTTGAGCAGGATGCGGGCGGCCGGGTTGAGGCCGAAGGAGATGTTCGACAGTCCCAGGGTGGTCTGCACCTTGGGGTGGCGGCGCTTCAGCTCGCGGATGCCCTCGATGGTGGCGATGCCGTCCTTGCGGGACTCCTCCTGGCCGGTGCAGATGGTGAAGGTGAGGCAGTCGATGAGGATGTCCTCCTCGTGGATGCCCCAGTTCCCGGTCAGGTCGGCGATCAGGCGCTCGGCGATCTCGACCTTCTTCTCGGCGGTGCGGGCCTGGCCCACCTCGTCGATGGTCAGCGCGATCAGCGCCGCGCCGTGCTCCCTGGCCAGCTGCGCGACGTGCGCGAAGCGGGACTCGGGGCCGTCGCCGTCCTCGTAGTTCACCGAGTTGATGACCGCCCGGCCGCCGAGCTTCTCCAGACCGGCCCTCAGGACGGGGACCTCGGTGGAGTCGAGCACGATCGGCAGGGTGGAGGCGGTGGCGAACCGGCCGGCCAGTTCCTCCATGTCGGCGACGCCGTCGCGGCCGACGTAGTCGACGCACAGGTCGAGCATGTGCGCGCCCTCGCGGATCTGCTCGCGGGCCAGTTCCACGCAGTCGTCCCAGCGGCCCTCGAGCATGGCCTCGCGGAACTTCCTGGACCCGTTGGCGTTGGTGCGCTCACCGATCGCGAGGTAGGAGGTGTCCTGGCGGAAGGGCACGCTCTGGTAGAGGGAGGCGGCGCCCGGCTCCGGCTGGGGGGTGCGCTCGGGCGGAGTGACGTCCCGCACGCGTTCCACGAGTTGGCGCAGGTGCTCGGGGGTGGTGCCGCAGCAGCCGCCCACCAGGGACAGGCCGTAGTCGCGGACGAAGGTGTCCTGGGCGTCGGCCAGGCCTTCGGGGCCGAGCGGGAAGTGGGCGCCGTCCTTGGTGAGGACCGGCAGGCCGGCGTTGGGCATGCACAGCAGGGGGATGCGGGAGTGCCGGGTGAGGTAGCGCAGGTGCTCGCTCATCTCGGCGGGGCCGGTGGAGCAGTTCAGGCCGATCATGTCGATGCCGAGCGGCTCCAGCGCGGTGAGCGCGGCGCCGATCTCGGAGCCGAGGAGCATGGTGCCGGTGGTCTCGAAGGCCATGGAGGCCAGCAGCGGCACGTCGACACCGGTCGCCTCCATGGCGCGGCGGGCGCCGAGGATCGAGGCCTTGGTCTGGAGGAGGTCCTGGGTGGTCTCGACGATCAGCGCGTCGGCGCCGCCCGCGAGCAGTCCCTCGGCGTTGGCCTGGTAGCCGTCGCGGATCGTGCCGTAGCCGATGTGGCCGAGGGTCGGCAGCTTGGTGCCGGGGCCGATCGAACCGAGCACCCAGCGGGTGCGGCCGTCGCGGGCGGCGTGCTCGTCGGCGACCTCGCGGGCGATGCGGGCGCCGGCCTCGGAGAGCTCGTGCACCCGGTCGGCGATGTCGTACTCGGAGGCGGCACTGTGGTTGGCGCCGAACGTGTTGGTCTCGACGCAGTCGACACCGGCGTCGAAGTACTCCGAGTGCACCGAGCGGACGATGTCCGGGCGTGTCAGGTTCAGGATCTCGTTGCAGCCCTCGAGGTCCTCGAAGTCCTCGAGGGTGGGGTCCTGCGCCTGGAGCATGGTGCCCATCGCTCCGTCGGCGACCACCACGCGGGTGGCGAGGGCCTCTCGGAGCGCGGACACGCGGGTCCGGCTGTCGGGGGAAGGGGTCAGCGGCAACGAGGCCATGGAAAGGGCTCCCTCAGGTGCGACGGCTGTCGGCTTTGCGGCTGCCCGGAACGATCCCCGATGGAGCCTCCTGGGCAGGGGCACGCCGCCAGGGTAGCCGGGACCGCGCCCCGATGTTCGGCCCGTCCACGGGCCGGACCATGATGGCCGGGCCCCGGTGCCCCGCGTACGGGTGACGCGGCGGCCGGCACCGTGCTTCTCGGCCGATGACGGCGGATCGTTGGCGAGAGGTCGGCATCCAGCGGTAGTGTTCGGCATTGCCGAACAGAGGTGGCGTCGCGGGGCGGCGGTCGAAGGGGACGGAGGCAGCACGGCGATGGCACGGAACATCCAGTCGCTCGAACGGGCGGCAGCGATGCTGCGCCTGCTGGCGGGCGGCGAGCGGCGGCTCGGCCTGTCGGACATCGCCTCGTCGCTGGACCTCGCCAAAGGGACGGCCCACGGCATCCTGCGCACCCTCCAGCAGGTGGGCTTCGTGGAGCAGGACGAAGCCTCCGGGCGCTACCAGCTGGGCGCGGAGCTGCTGCGTCTGGGCACCACCTATCTCGACGTGCACGAGCTGCGGGCACGCGCCCTGGTGTGGACGGACGACCTGGCCCGTTCCAGCGGGGAGAGCGTCTATCTGGGGGTGCTGCACCAGCAGGGCGTGCTGATCGTGCACCACGTGTTCCGGCCCGACGACAGCCGGCAGGTCCTGGAGGTGGGGGCCATGCAGCCCCTGCACTCCACGGCTCTGGGCAAGGTGCTGGCGGCCTACGACCCGGTGGCCCACAGCGAGGCCCTGGAGGCCGACCGCACGGCGTTCACCGACCGCACGGTGTGCGATCCGGACGCCTTCGAGCGGATCCTCGACGTCACCCGCGCGCGCGGGTACGCGTCGGACGTCGAGGAGACCTGGGAGGGCGTGGCCTCGGTCGCGGCCCCCGTCCACGACCGGCGGCGCATGCCGGTCGGCGCGGTCGGCGTCACGGGCGCGGTGGAGCGGCTGCAGCAGGACGGCGAGCTGCGTCCCGAACTGATCGCGGCGGTCCGGGACTGCGCCCGCTCGGTCTCGCGGGACCTGGGCGCCCGGCGCTTCTGAACCCGGCGCGGGCGCGCCGGCAGGGCGCGGCCGGCCATGCGGGCCGCGGGCGGACCGCGGGCGGACCCCGGTCGGGCCCAGTCGGATCCCGCGCGGCACCCGCGCGACGGACATCTCACGAACCCCGGGCCGGGACGCCGTACGGCGTCCCGGCCCTCGTCGTACTCCGCGGCGGAGGGGCGGGACATATCCCCATGGATCGATTCCGAAGATCGACATCTCGGGCAACCGATAACGATCGCACTTTCGACAACCAAACTCTTGACGCACAGGTGAGGGCGGGGAAAGACTCCCGTCCATCGGTCGGCATTGTCGAACGCCTAACGACAATACGCGTTAGGGTGTGGCAAGGGCCGGCATCGCTCTCACCACGGAGGGCGCCAATCCCCGGCGGGACCCGGGGGTCGGTTTCCCTGGACGAAGGACAAAGGAGTCGCGGGTGTCCAGCTCCGACATCTTCATCGGCGAGACCATCGGTACCGCCATACTCATCCTGCTCGGCGGCGGTGTGTGTGCCGCCGTGACCCTGAAGGCCTCCAAGGCCCGCAACGCCGGCTGGCTCGCCATCGCCTTCGGGTGGGGCTTCGCCGTCATGACGGCGGTGTACATCTCCGCTCCGCTCTCCGGAGCCCACCTCAACCCGGCCGTGACCGTGGGGCTCGCGATCAAGGACGGCGACTGGAGCAACGTTCCGGTCTACTTCGCCGGAGAGTTCCTCGGCGCGATGATCGGCGCGGCGCTGGTCTGGGTGGCCTACTACGGCCAGTTCCAGGCGCATCTCACCGACAAGGAGATCGTCGGCGACCGGGTCGCGCAGGGCGCTGACGCCAAGGCGGTCGAGGCCCGGGAGAAGGGCGCCGGCCCGGTGCTCGGCATCTTCTCCACCGGCCCGGAGATCCGCAACGCGGTGCAGAACCTCGCCACGGAGATCGTCGGCACCTTCGTGCTGATCATCGCCGTGCTCACCCAGGGCCTGAACGACGCGGGCAACGGCCTCGGTGCGCTGGGCGGTCTGATCACGGCCCTCGTGGTCGTCTCCATCGGTCTGTCCCTCGGCGGACCGACCGGTTACGCGATCAACCCGGCCCGTGACCTCGGGCCGCGCATCGTGCACGCTCTTCTGCCGCTGCCCAACAAGGGCGGTTCCGACTGGACCTACGCGTGGGTCCCGGTGGTCGGTCCGCTGATCGGCGGCGCCCTCGCGGCGGGCGTCTACAACATCGCCTTCGCCTGAGGGTCCCCCCGCTGCCGGGGAACCCCGAGTCTTGTAGAAGCGCCGTACGCACAGCCCCGTAACCAAGGAACCTCCAGGAGCACACAGTGACCGACGACCACTCCGCCGGCATCGCCTCCCACGGCCACGGTCCGTTCATCGCCGCCATCGACCAGGGCACGACCTCGTCGCGCTGCATCGTCTTCGACCGCGACGGCCGCATCGTCGCCGTCGACCAGAAGGAACACGAGCAGATCTTCCCCAAGCCGGGCTGGGTCGAACACGACGCCACCGAGATCTGGACCAACGTCCAGGAAGTCGTCGCCGGCGCCGTCGAGAAGGCCGGCGTCACCCGGGACGACATCAAGGCCATCGGCATCACCAACCAGCGCGAGACCACCGTGCTGTGGGACAGGTACACCGGTGAGCCGGTCCACAACGCCATCGTCTGGCAGGACACCCGCACCGACGCCCTCTGCCGCGAGCTCGGCCGCAACGTGGGGCAGGACCGTTTCCGCCGTGAGACGGGTCTTCCCCTCGCCTCCTACTTCGCCGGCCCCAAGGCCCGCTGGCTGCTCGACAACGTCGAGGGGCTCAAGGAGCGCGCCGAGGCGGGCGACATCCTCTTCGGTACCATGGACTCCTGGGTCATCTGGAACCTGACCGGCGGCGCGGACGGCGGCAAGCACGTCACCGACGTCACCAACGCGTCCCGCACCATGCTGATGAACCTGCACACCATGCAGTGGGACGAGAGAATCGCCGAGTCCATCGGCGTCCCGACGGCGATGCTCCCCGAGATCCGCTCCTCCGCCGAGGTCTACGGCGAGATCAAGGGCGGCAGCCTGGGCGACCTGCTGGGCGGCATCCCGGTCGCCTCCGCGCTCGGCGACCAGCAGGCGGCCCTGTTCGGCCAGACCTGTTTCGCCGAGGGCGAGACCAAGTCGACGTACGGCACCGGCACCTTCATGGTGATGAACACCGGCGACAAGATCATCAACTCCTACAGCGGGCTGCTGACCACCGTCGGTTACCAGATCGGCGACCAGAAGCCGGTCTACGCCCTCGAGGGCTCCATCGCCGTCACCGGTTCGCTGGTGCAGTGGATGCGCGACCAGATGGGCCTGATCTCCACCGCCGCCGAGATCGAGACCCTCGCACTCTCGGTCGAGGACAACGGCGGCGCCTACTTCGTACCGGCCTTCTCCGGCCTGTTCGCCCCGTACTGGCGCTCCGACGCCCGCGGTGTGATCGCCGGCCTGACCCGGTACGTCACCAAGGCGCACCTGGCGCGCGCCGTCCTGGAGGCCACCGCCTGGCAGACGCGGGAGATCGCCGACGCCATGACGAAGGACTCCGGCGTCGAGCTGACCGCCCTCAAGGTCGACGGCGGCATGACCTCCAACAACCTGCTGATGCAGACCCTCGCCGACTTCGTGGACGCGCCCGTGGTGCGCCCCATGGTCGCCGAGACCACCTGCCTCGGTGCCGCCTACGCCGCCGGCCTCGCCGTCGGCTTCTGGAACAACACCGACGACCTGCGCGCCAACTGGCGCCGGGCCGCCGAGTGGACCCCCCGCATGGACGCGGAGATCCGCGACCGTGAGTACAAGAGCTGGCTCAAGGCCGTCGAGCGGACCATGAGCTGGCTCGAGGACGAAGACTGACGAGGAGCAAGACCCGCCATGACCACTCAGTCCACCCTGCAGTCCGTGCCTGCCCTGGGGACGCACCCGGCTTCCAGCTCGAACCCGAGCCGGGCCGAGACCCGGGAGCAGCTCTCCAAGGCGTCGTACGACCTTCTCGTGATCGGCGGCGGCATCCTGGGCATCTCCACTGCCTGGCACGCCGCGCAGTCCGGCCTCAGGGTGGCTCTGGTGGACGCCGGCGACTTCGCCGGCGCCACCTCCTCCGCCTCCTCCAAGCTTCTCCACGGCGGTCTGCGCTATCTGCAGACCGGCGCGGTGAAGCTGGTGGCGGAGAACCACTTCGAGCGCCGTGCGGTCTCCCGCCAGGTGGCACCCCACCTGGCGAACCCGCTCACGTTCTACCTCCCCGTGTACAAGGGCGGGCCGCACGGCGCGGCGAAGCTCGGAGCAGGTGTCTTCGCGTACTCGGCCCTGTCGGCCTTCGGTGACGGGGTGGGCCATCTGCTCTCCCCCGCCAAGGCCGCGCGGGACGTGCCGGAGCTGCGCACGGACAACCTCAAGGCCGTGGCCGTGTACGGCGACGACCAGATGAACGACGCGCGGATGGCGCTGATGACGGTCCGCGCGGCGGCCGAGTCGGGCGCGGTCGTCCTCAACCATGCCGAGGTGACCGGTCTGCGGTTCACCAGGGGCCGGGTGACCGGTGCCGAGCTGCGCGACCGGCTGTCGGGCGACGAGTTCGGCGTCGACGCCCGTCTGGTACTGAACGCGACCGGGCCCTGGGTGGATCACCTGCGCCGGATGGAGGACCCGAAGGCGGCGCCGTCCATCCGCCTGTCGAAGGGCGCTCACCTGGTGCTGAAGCGGACCGCCCCGTGGCGGGCCGCACTGGCCACGCCGATCGACAAGTACCGCATCACCTTCGCCCTCCCCTGGGAGGACATGCTGCTGCTCGGCACGACCGACGAGGAGTTCGAGGGCGACCCGGCGGATGTCGCGGTCACCGAGAAGGACACCGCCCAGATACTCGACGAGGCCGCGTTCTCCATCCGCGACCAGCAGCTGGACCGTGACCTGATCACGTACTCCTTCGCCGGCCTGCGGGTGCTGCCGGGCGGCCCCGGGGACACCGCGAAGGCCAAGCGCGAGACGGTCGTCAGCGAGGGCCGCGGCGGGATGCTGTCCGTCGCGGGCGGCAAGTGGACCACCTTCCGCCACATCGGCCGCACGGTGATGCGCAAGCTCCAGGAACTGCCCGGCCACCCGCTGGGCGACGACTTCGAGCCCGTCGGCTCGCTGCCGAGCAAGCTGCCCCTGCCGGGGGTCGCCAACCCGCGCGCGGTCGCCCACCGGCTGCTGGTGGACGGCCCCGCGCCCGGCCCGCGCATGGCGGCGGACACCGCCCGGCACCTGGCCACCCACTACGGTTCGCTGGCCTTCGACATCGCCCGGCTGGCCAACGACGACCCGGCGCTGGCCCGGCGCGTCCACCCGGACGCGCCGGAGATCTGGGCACAGGTCGTCTGGGCCCGGGACCACGAGTGGGCCGAGACGACGGACGACGTGCTGCGCCGCCGTACGACGCTGACGATCCGGGGCCTGGCCACGGACGAGGTCCGTGCGGAGGTCCAGGACCTGCTCGACAGGAAGTGACCGCGCGGTCACCGGCCCCGCCCGTGCGGGAGCGGTCCTCCCTCCGGCACGGGGACGGTGACACGAAGGGGCGACTCCGCCGGCTCCACGGGCCGGCGGAGTCGCCCCTTCCGGCTGTGGGGCTGTCACGCGACTCCCTGCGGGAGGCGGTACGCGCGCCGTCGCCGGTCCGGATCCCGGACGTGCGGCAGGGCGGCGGCACGTACGCCGCCGGCCTGGACCCGCAACCGCTGCCGGAGGCGCCGGGTTTCGCCGTGGACTTCCACCGGGACGACACGGTCCCGGAGTTCCCCGCCGTGCGCCGCGTCCTGGAGCCGGCCGCGACGGCCGTCGCGGCCGCCCCGATCAGCGGGCGGGAACCGGACGCGCTGTCCGAGCAGTTGGACGGGCCGGGTCCCGAACCGTCGGTGAAGGCCCCGGCCGCCGCCGATCCGGACTTCCACCGGGGCGTCGTGCGGGGCTCGGGCAACTCCGTGCTCTGTCCCTCCTCGACGCCCTGTCCGGCCCCGCCGTCCGTACTGTGAGCGGGCGGCCCTCCCGGGCGGCCCTCCCGGGACAGCTCTGATCAATGCGGGGTGTTTCCCGGTGCCTGCCGGGGCAGTGTTGGGGCATTCCCCCTGCGAGGGGGCTGCGGACGCTCCCCCGGCACGCCGTAAGGTTGGGGCGTACGTGAGGGCACGTCGGAAGGAGGCACTGGGTGATCGAGCTCGAGGGGGTTCCCGAGCTGATCGACCCGGTCATGGTGGCCGCGTTCGAGGGCTGGAACGATGCCGGCGACGCCGCCTCCACCGCGGTCGCGCATCTGGACAGGGAATGGAAGGGCGAGGTGTTCGCGGCGCTGGACGCCGAGGACTACTACGACTTCCAGGTCAACCGGCCCACGGTGTTCATGGACGGCGGCGTGCGGAAGATCACATGGCCGACGACGCGGTTGTCGGTGGTCCGGGTCGGTGGCGACAAGCCGCGCGATCTGGTGCTGGTCCGCGGCATCGAACCGTCCATGCGCTGGCGTTCGTTCTGCAACGAGCTGCTGGGCTTCGCCCATGAACTCGGGGTGGAACTGGTGGTCGTCCTGGGCGCCCTGCTGGGCGACACCCCGCACACCCGCCCGGTGCCGATCAGCGGGACCACGTCCGATCCGGACCTGGCCCGCCGCATGGACCTGGAGGAGACCAAGTACGAGGGTCCCACGGGGATCGTCGGCATCCTCCAGGAGGCGTGCACGCACGCGGGCGTCCCGGCGGTGTCGCTGTGGGCCGCGGTCCCGCACTACGTGTCGCAGCCGCCCAACCCGAAGGCGACGCTGGCCCTCCTGAACCGGCTGGAGGACCTGATCGACGTGCGCATCCCGCTGGGTGAACTGTCCGAGGACGCGCGCGCCTGGCAGGTGGGCGTGGACCAACTGGCCGCGGAGGACAGCGAGGTCGCGGAGTACGTCCAGTCGCTGGAGGAGGCCCGGGACACGGCCGAGCTGCCGGAGGCGTCGGGCGAGGCGATCGCCCGCGAGTTCGAGCGCTATCTGCGGCGCCGTGACGGCTCGTCCGGCCCGCCGCAGCCCGGTGGCCACGCCACGGCCGACGGCGGGGACGGCCCGTCGTTCCGGCGGGACGCCCCGGGCAGCCGGCCCCGCCCGCCGAAGCCGCCGAAACCGGACACGGACGGCGAGGACTCCTCGGAGGACTGAGCGCGGACGGACACGAAGGACCGGACGCGGCGGGCCGAGGCGAACAGGCCCGGACGAACAACGCTGTGGGGCGCCCCGTCCACCGACGGGGCGCCCCACAGCGTTTCCGATCGCTTACAGTGCCACGCCGAGCAGGGCGTCCACGGCGCGGGAGACGACCCCGGGCGCGCCCGTGTCCGTGCCCCCCTGCTGTTCCTGGGCCACGGCCCAGCGGTCGACGGCGACCAGCGCCGCCGGGGCGTCCAGGTCGTTGGCCAGGGCTTCGCGGATCTCGTCCACCAGGGCCTCGGCGGACGGGCCGTCGGGGCGGGAGACGGCGGCCCGCCAGTGCCCGAGCCGCGTCACGGCGTCCTGGAGGACCTGGTCGGTCCATTCCCAGTCCGCGCGGTAGTGGTGGGCGAGCAGCGCCAGGCGGATCGCCGCCGGGTCCACGCCGTCCCGCCGCAGCCGGGACACGAAGACCAGGTTGCCCTTGGACTTGGACATCTTCTCGCCGTGCAGGGCGACCATCCCGGCGTGGACGTACGCCTTGGCCATGGGGAACTCGCCGGTGAGCACCTGGGCGTGCGAGGCGCCCATCTCGTGGTGCGGGAAGACCAGGTCGGAGCCGCCGCCCTGGACGTCGAAGCCCATGCCCAGGTGGTCGAGGGCGATGGCCACGCACTCGATGTGCCAGCCCGGACGGCCCCGGCCCAGCGATCCGCCGTCCCAGCTGGGCTCGCCCTCGCGGGCGGCCGACCAGAGCATCGGGTCGAGGGGGTTCTTCTTGCCCGGACGGTCCGGGTCGCCGCCGCGTTCGGCGGACAGCAGCCGCATGGCGGCCGCGTCGAGGTGCGAGACCTGCCCGAAGTGCGGGTCGGCCTCGACCGAGAAGTAGGTGTCGCCCTCGAGTTCGTACGCGGCGCCGAGGTCGCGCAGCCGTTCGACGAGCGGGACGATGCCGGGTATCGCCTCCACGGCGCCTATGTACTGACGCGGCGGCAGCATCCGCAGGGCCGTCATGTCCTCGCGGAAGAGCTGGGTCTCCTGCTCGGCGAGGGCGGCCCAGTCGACACCGTCCCGCTCGGCCCGCTCCAGCAGCGGGTCGTCGACGTCGGTGACGTTCTGGACGTAGTGAACCTGCCGCTTGGTGTCGAGCCACACGCGCTGCACGAGGTCGAACGCGTTGTACGTCGCCGCGTGTCCGATGTGGGTGGCGTCGTACGGGGTGATGCCGCAGACGTAGATACGGGCTACGGGGCCGGGGTCGAGTGTGATCGGGCCCCCGGTCGCGGTGTCGTGAATCCTCAGGTCGCGTCCCTGACCGGGCAGGGCGGGGACCTCGGAAGCGGGCCAGGCATGCATGTCATGAGCGTAACCGGACCATGGTCCAGGATACGAACCGGAGCAGGCCGGATGACCGGGAAGGCACTCTTGCGCATCACCGCCGAACGTGCAGGTGGCGCGTGGGCGGAGGGTGTGCGGAGTCGTCCCCGCCCGGCCCGCGCCCGGGCGGAGGCCGGACCGGAGCCGGAGCACCGTGCCCGGGCCGTGCCACGGGGCTCGGGCCGCGCCGCCGGGCGTGGGTCAGACCGGCGGCCAGGGGATCGCCGGCCAGTCCCCGCCGGGCTCGGGATGGGTGCCGGAGGCGAGGAGGGACGTCACGCGCGCACGTGTGGCGTCGATCTCGGCGGGGGTGATCAGCGGGGCCAGCGAGGCGGCCAGCGGACCGCCCTCGGCGAGTCCCTTCCCAAGGGCCTCGAGGACCTCGCGCGCCTCCCCGGTCAGGGGCTCCCCCGCCCAGCCCCACAGCAGGGTGCGCAGCTTGTCCTCGACGTTGAAGGTGACGCCGTGGTCGATGCCGTAGAGCCGGCCGCCCCGGGTGGGCAGGAGGTGCCCGCCCTTGCGGTCGGCGTTGTTGATCACCGCGTCGAGCACGGCCAGCCGCCGCAGCCGCGCGTCATCGGCGTGCACGAGCAGCGCGGTGCGCCCCTCGCCCACCTCGGCGAACCCGATCGCCTTCCAGCCGGGCGCGGGTTCCTCCCGGTCGACCAGGGCGAGGAGTTCCGTGTCCGGGGCGGTCTCGATCCACAGTTGGCACATGCCCTCGCCGTGCGGCCCGTCCCGCAGCACGGTGGGCGGCACCAGTCCCCAGCCGGTCGCCTCGGAGACCAGGTACGCCGCGACCTCGCGCCCGGCGAGCGTCCCGTCCGGGAAGTCCCACAGGGGCCGCTCCCCCGCGACGGGTTTGTAGACACAGGCGGCCTCGCGGCCCTCGTGGGCCACGGTGCAGTACAGCGCCGCGTTCGACGCCTCACGGATGCGCCCGCGCACGGTCAGTTCGCCCTGGGCGAGCAGCACCGCGGCGGTGGGGTCTGCGGTGGTCACGCTCCGCGTCGGTATCCGTTCTGGCGCGGACACACATGTCCTTCCGGGTCGAGGGGGAGGCTGCACAGCGGGCACGGCGGCCGGCCCGCGTTGACGACGTCGAGGGCGCGCTTGGCGAAGGCACGGGCCTGGACGCCGGTGAGCCGGACCCTGAGCATCGGGGGCCCGTTCTCCTCGTCCTGGAGCAGCCGCTCCTCCGCCTCGGCGAGGTCCTCCTCGGATTCGGCGTCCAGTTCGACGAGCGCCTGCGCCTCGACGATCATGCACTCCTCCTCGCCGTCCCAGGCGAGCGCCATGGTGCCGACGCGGAACTCCTCCTCCACGGGAGCGTCCAGCGGGGCGGTGTCGGCGATCTCGGTCGGTGCCATGGCGGGCACGGCGGCGCTGCCCCCGCTACGGCGTACGACCTCGTCGAGCAGTTCGTCCATGCGTTCGGCGAGTGCGGCGACCTGGGTCTTCTCCAGGGCCACGCTGGTCACCCGGGAGCCGGCTGAGGCCTGGAGGAAGAACGTACGGCGCCCTGGCAGTCCGACCGTACCGGCCACGAAACGTTCCGGTTGGTCGTAGAGGAACACCTGACGGGACACGTCCTGACTCCATCGAGAGTTGTGGGTACCTGTATCCACGGCGCTGCCGCGTCGGCTTCACCCTACTGCGGCCGACGATCACGGTGCGCCCGCGCCGCCCCCCACCGGGGCGTCGTCGGAGGGCGTCTCCTCGCGCGGTGCCAGGGCGGCGAAGTCGCCGGTGTCGCCGAGCCGCATGAGGTAGGGGCGCAGCCGCGTGTACCGGATCGCGGTGACGGAACACGGGTCGACGGAAATGCGCTGGAAGAGGTCCAGATGAAGTCCGAGTGCTTCGGCGACGAGGGACTTGATGATGTCCCCGTGCGAACACATGAGATAGACGGCGTCGGCGCCGTGATCACGCTCCACGCGCGCGTTCCACTCGCGCACCGCCTCGGCGGCGCGTGTCTGCATCGCGCGCATGGACTCCCCGCCGGGGAAGGCGGCGGCCGACGGGTGGGCCTGGACGACCTCCATGAGGGGCTCGTCCTTCAGCTCGACGAGCTTGCGGCCCGTCCAGTCGCCGTAGTGGCACTCCCCGATGCGGTCGTCGGTGTGGGCGGTGAGGCCGGGCCGGGCGTCCAGGAGCGGCCGGACGGTCTCCTGGCAGCGCTGGAGGGGGCTGACGACGACCTCGGAGAGGGGCAGGGCGGCGAGCCGTCCGGGCAGGGCGGCGGCCTGCGCGGCCCCGCGTTCGTCGAGGGCGACGCCGGGCGTCCAGCCGGCGAGCAGTCCCTCGGTGTTGGCGGTGGATCGTCCGTGCCGGACCAGGAGCAACGTGGGCATGCGGCCCAGGGTAGGCGCACGCGCGGGTGTGCGGCCGGGTGCATCGCGAGGTGTGCTGTCCGGCACGCTGCCGGATGTGTTGTCCGGCCGGTGGGGGGAAGACGCACTCCATGATCGTCGACTGCGCCGTCTACCGGGAGGGACACCGTACGGAGGGGCCCGATGACTTCTCCGACGCGCTGGAGCAGGCACGGGCGTCGGGAGGGTTCGTCTGGATCGGGCTGCACGAGCCGACGGCGGACGAGTTCGATCTGGTCTCCCAGGAGTTCGGGCTGCACCCGCTGGCGGTCGAGGACGCCCTCAAGGCGCATCAGCGGCCCAAGCTGGAGGTGTACGACGACTCGCTGTTCATGGTCCTCAAGCCGGTCGCCTACGAGCCTCACAGCGACACCGTCTCCACCGGCGAGATCATGGTCTTCCTCGGGGACGCGTTCGTGGTGACCGTCCGGCACGGCGAGGGCTCCCCGCTGAACGCCGTACGGAGCCGTCTGGAGCACGAACCGGCACTGCTGGGCAAGGGGCCGACGTCGGTGGTGTACGCGATCGCCGACGCCGCCGTGGACCACTACCTCGACGTGGCGACCGAGCTGCAGACCGACCTGGAGGAGCTGGAGGCGGAGGTCTTCAGCCCGGACGGCGCCGGTACGCAGCACACGGCGTCCCGGATATACACCTTCAAACGGCAGATCCTGGAGTTCCGCCGTGCCACCGGGCCGCTGACGCAGCCGGTGGCACGGCTCATGGGGGCGGGCGCGTTCGGTGCGGCGGTGCCCTTCGTGTCCAAGAAGGCGCAGCCCTTCTTCCGTGACGTGCACGACCACCTCACGCGTGTGAACGAGTCCGTGGAGAACCTGGACCGGCTGGTCTCGGACATCCTCTCGGCGCATCTGGCCCAGGTGAGCGTCCGGCAGAACGACGACATGCGGAAGATCTCCGCATGGGCGGCCATGGCGGCGGTCCCCACGATGCTCGCGGGGATCTACGGCATGAACTTCGAGCACATGCCGGAACTGCGGTGGGAGTGGTCCTATCCGGCGGTGATCCTGGCGATGGCCGTGCTGGAGGTGCTGCTGTACCGGCTGTTCAAACGGCGCGGCTGGATGTAGCGGACGGCGGGCCGAAGGGAGCGGGCGTCCGGCCCGGTACGGCCGGCGGCGCGCCCCCTCCGGCTTCGTCCGTGGCTCAGGCGAACTCGGAGGCCGTGCTCGCCGGGCCGTCCAGGGCGTTGCGGCGCTCCGGCATCCTCAGCGAGACCATGCGGCGCCAGCCCCCCAGGCGCTCGTAGACGTACACCGCGTGGATGCCGGCCGCCAGGAGTGCCGCCCTGGCCCTGGACCAGCCGAGGATGCGGCCCATCCGGTCCATCACCGCGAGGCTGACGTCCCGGTAGACGCGGATCTCGGCGAGCGCGCTCGCGCGCAGGGTGCGCTGGATGGCGCGGCCGTGTCCGGCGTAGGCGAAGCGCAGGAGTTCCTCGTGGCAGTAGGCGAGGTGGTTGTCCTCGTCGTTGGAGATCATCCTGACCGCGCGGCCGAGCTCGGGGTGGTCGGAGAAGTGCTTGCGGAACAGTTCCATCTGCTCGGAGGCACGCTGTTCGGTGACCCGGCTGTGGGCGAGGTAGGTGACGATGTCCTCGACCGTGAGCGGCTCGTCGCGCCTGAGCCTGTCGTGCGCCAGGCCGATGCCGCCGCGCTCGAGGAGCATCGTGTAGTCGGTCTCGGGCGGGACGGGGACGGGCCGCACCCCGCGCTTCCTCATCAGCGCGTTGAAGATGCGGCCGTGCTTGTCCTCGTCGGCGCCGTGCCTGGTGATCCTGGGAGCGAGCGCGCGCTGGGACTCGGGGACCAGAGCGGCGATCCGGGCGTTCTCCCAGCCGCCCTGGGACTCCCCGCCGGCGGCGATGGAACAGAACAGCGCGAAGGACTCGTCGTCGTCGAGGATCTCCTGGAACAGGCTCTTGGCCGAAAGCATCATGGGCCCCTCTCCGCGAGGATTCCGCACGTCCGCAGTTCCGCGGTCCGCGGTGGTCCGAAGTGGTCCGCAAAGAAGGAGTCAAATGCGGGAAGAGGCGCACGGCAACAGGGATGGCCGACAACTGCGCCGAACGGAGGACGGGCGAGGGGGCACCGGAGCGTAACCACGGGAGCCGCCGGGCGTTGTTGTGGGTGACGGCCGTGGCGGGGAAGACCCCCGAGCCCCCACCACGGCCGTGGAACTCCTCGCGGGCGGTCCCGCGGGCGGTCCCGCGGGCGGTCCCGCGGGCGGTCCTATGCGAGACCGGCGCGTTCCAGGGCCTCGGTGCCGGCGCGCAGCGACGCGAGCCGCTCGTCGAGGGTGAACCCGGCCGGGGCGAGGGTGAGGGTGGTGACCCCGGCCGCCGCGTAGGCCTTCATCCGGTCCGCGATGCGGTCCACGGAGCCGAGGAGCGTCGTGGAGTCGATCAGGTCGTGCGGTACGGCCGCGGCGGCGCCCTGCTTGTCGCCGGACAGGTACTTGTCCTGGATCTCGGCGGCCTCCCGCTCGTAGCCCATGCGCCCGGCGAGCTGGTTGTAGAAGTTCTGCTTGCGGCTGCCCATGCCGCCGACGTACAGCGCGGTGTAGGGGCGGAAGGTGTCGGCGAGGGCGGTGACGTCCTTGTCGTCCCCGACGGCGAGGGGCACGGTGGGGCAGATGTCGAAGCCGTCGAGGGTCTTGCCCGCCTTCTCCCGGCCCGCCCTCAGATACCTGACGGCGGTGTCCTCCAGGTGGTCGGCGGAGGGGAAGATCAGCAGGGCGCCGTCGGCGATCTCGCCGGTCTGTTCGAGGTTCTTCGGTCCGATCGCGGCGATGTAGAGGGGGATGTGCTCGCGCTGCGGGTGCACGGTGAGCTTGATGGGCTTGCCGGGCCCGCCGGGGAGGGGCAGCGTCCAGTGCTCGCCGTCGTGGGTGAGGCGCTCGCGCGTCATGGCCTTGCGGATGATCTCGACGTACTCGCGGGTCCGGGCGAGCGGCTTGTCGAACTTGACGCCGTACCAGCCCTCGGAGACCTGCGGGCCGGAGACGCCGAGGCCGAGGCGGAACCGGCCCCCGGAGAGGGAGTCGAGGGTGGCGGCCGTCATCGCGGTCATCGCGGGCTGGCGGGCCGGGATCTGGAAGATGGCCGAGCCCACGTCGATGCGTTCGGTCTGGGCGGCGACCCAGGTGAGCACGGTGGCGGCGTCGGAGCCATAGGCCTCGGCCGCCCAGCAGACCGCGTACCCGAGGCGGTCGGCCTCCTGCGCCACGGCGAGGTTGTCCGCGTCCATTCCGGCGCCCCAGTAACCGAGGTTGATCCCGAGCTGCATGGCCGTCTCCCCTTACCGATCAGTAACGTCACTTGTGCGGAGACCTTATACCGCGGGGTCCTGCGGGGGGTGCGGTGCCGTTCGCGGTCTTCGTGCCGGGCGGGGCCGGGCCGCCCGGTGCCTGGGGAAATCCGTTGTCCACAGGTACCCACACCACAAGGTCTGGCCAGTAATCTCGGCGTTCATGGAGCAGAGGCATCTCGGCCGTACCGGCCTGCGCGTGTCCCGGATCGGCCTCGGGACCCTGACCTGGGGTCGGGACACCGACGAGCACGACGCCGCGGACCTCTTGAAGACCTTCTGGGAGGCGGGCGGGAACCTCGTCGACACCGCCGACGTGTACGGCGACGGGGAGGCCGAGTACCTGCTCGGGCAGCTCATGGACGGGCTGGTGCCGCGCCGGGACCTCGTCATCTCGACCAAGGCCGGCAGCGTGCCGGACCCGGACCGCAGGGTCGACGGTTCGCGCGGTCATCTGCTCTCCGCGCTGGACGCCTCGCTCGCACGGCTGGGCACCGACCACGTCGACGTGTGGCACCTCCACTCCTACGATCCCGCCACCCCGCTGGAAGAGACGCTCCAGGCCCTGGACATCGCCGTCGCCAGCGGGCGGGCCCGCTATGCCGGCGTGGCCGACTTCTGCGGCTGGCAGCTGGCCAGGGCGGCGACCTGGCAGCTCGCCGCGCCCGGTTCGCGGGCCCGGCTCGCGAGTACCCAGATGGAGTACTCGCTGCTCCAGCGGGGCGTGGAGCGGGAGGTGCTGCCGGCCGCCCTCGACACCGGGATCGGGCTGCTTCCCTCGTCCCCGCTCGGGCGGGGCGTGCTGACCGGCAAGTACCGGGGCGACGCCGTGCCGCAGGACTCGCGGGGCGCCTCCGAGCACATGGCGCCGTTCGTGGAGCCGTATCTGGACGACACGGCGAGCAGGATCGTGGACGCGGTGACGACGGCGGCGGACGGGCTCGCCGTGACCGCGCTCCAGGTGGCTCTCGCGTGGGTGCGGGACCGGCCGGGCGTGACCGCCCCCGTCGTCGGCGCGCGCAACGCGCAGCAGCTCGCGGCGGCGTTGTCGGTGGAGGCCCTTAGTCTTCCTGACGAGATCTGCCGGGCGCTCGACGATGTGTCGGCGCCCGTGCACCGCTATCCCGATCACGACTGGAGCACGCTGTGAGCACGGAGCCGCCCGAGGAGACCACGGAGGACGCCGAGCCGGGGACGCAGGGCGAGGCGACGGACACCTCGGAGACCACGGCGACGTCCGAGACCTCGGAGACCACGGAGACCACGTCCGGGACCGTCCCGGACGCCCCCGCGGAGGCGGAGGGCACGGAGGCGGAGAGCGCGCGGACGCCCGAGGCCGGGCAGGTGTCCGAGGCCGAGGCCGAGTTGCTGGCTCAGCGGGCCGAGCGGGAGCGGATCGAGCGGCGGAAGGCGGAGCGGCAGGGGCCGATCGAGGCCGGCGGCAAGCTGAGCGGCACGGCAGCCGATCTGCTCGCCGCCGTACGGGCTGTGGAGAGCGGCGAGAAGCCGGCGACCGCGGTGTTCGAGGAGGCCCGGCCCGCGCCGCGGCGGCCGGCTCCCGAACCGGTGCGGCCGGCGCCGTCGGTGACCGCCGAGCCGGCTCCCGCCGGCGGCGTGGTCGCGGCCGTGCGTGAGGTGCTCGCCCGGGGCGGCGCGCCCGAAGCGCTCGCCGTGCAGGCTGCCGGTGTGCTGGGCGAGGGGGCCGCACAGGCCTTGCGGGCCGATCCCTGGCAGCTGTTGCGGGTGACGGGTGTGCGGCCCGAGCAGGCGGACGGTTTCGCACGGGCGCTGCTCGGCGGTGAGGCCGGGCCGGACGACGGACGGCGGGAGCGGGCGGTCACCGGATGGCTGCTGGAGCAGGCCGCGACGGCCGGGCACACCGCCCTGGAGGTGTCCGCGCTGACCGGCGCGCTGGCGCGGCAGGGGGTACCGGATCCCGAGGAGGCCGTGCAGGGCGCGATCTCCGACGGTGACGTCCTGGTCTTCCAGGACCCGCTGCCGGAGACGGGCGCCCCGGCACCCCGGCGGGACGACGCCGGGGACGGTGCGGACGAGGCCGAGGAGGAGCGGCCCGTCAGGGTGCTCGTGGCACTCGAGCGGTACGCGATGGCCGAGGAGAGCCTCGCCGACGGGCTGGCCCGGCTCGTCACCTCCGCTCCCCGGCAGGACGGTTCGGCTGCGGAGTGGGAGCGGGCCGCCGCCTCGGCGGGCGGGTCCGCGGAGGAGCTGATCCGCGCGGTCGCCGGTCACGGACTGGTGCTGCACACGGGCGGGGAGGCGTCCCTCGCCGAGCCGGCGGCTCTGCTCCGGGCGGCACACGGTCTCGGACTGCGCGCCTGGGCCGCCGCCCACACCCCGGTCGGGCGTACCCGGTTCGCGACCCTGCTGGAAGCCGTCACGGCCGGGGACACGGGCTCCGGGGGGACGGACACCGGGGAGACGGGCGCCGGGGAGACGGGCGCCGGGGAGACGGGCGCCGGGGAGACGGGCGCCGGGGAGACGGGCGCCGGCGTCACCGCGACGGGGGGCGAGAGGGCCGAGGGTCCCGGAGTCGCCACCGTCGCCGGGCTGCTGTCCGGTGCCGAGGGACCGGGACGGGACGCCGACGGGGCGCTGCTGCTGGACCTGCTCGTCGTGCTGGACGCTCCCCAGCTGGACGTCGAGACGGCCGCGCTGGTCACGGAGTCGCTGCCGGACGGCTCCCGGCTGCTGCTGGCCGGGGATCCGGGCGTGCTGTGGTCCGTCGGTCCGGGGCGGGTGTTCGCCGATCTGCTGGCCGCGCGCGCGTGCCCGCAGATCGCCTCCCGGCGGCCGGATCCCGGGCCGCTGGGCGAACTGGTCTCCGGTATCGGGGCGGGTGAGCTGAACCAGGTGGCGGCACCCGGCAAGGAGGTCGTCATCGTGCCGGTGCGGGACCCGGGCGAGGCCGTGCACCGGACGGTGCAGCTCGTGGCCGACTCGGTGCCGCGCGCGATCGGGGTACCGGCGGAGGAGACGCAGGTGATCACGCCGGGGCACGGAGGCGCGGTGGGCACGCGCGCACTGAACGCGGCGTTGAAGGAGCGGCTCAATCCGGGGCCGGGGCGCTTCGGCGGGTTCGACCCGGGCGACCGGATCGCCTACTCCCCCGCCCGGGGGCGTACGGTGCCGGGCCGGGTGGTGAAGGCCGACGCCGACGGGCTGCACCTGTCCTGCGCGGGCGAGGCCGTCGTCGTGCCGCAGGAGCGGGTGGAGCAGTCGGTACGGCACGGCTGGGCGCTGACGGCACACCAGGCGGTGGGGGGCCGGTGGCCGGCCGTGGTCGTGGTCCTGCCCGGCGATGCCGTGCAGGCGTTGAGCCGGCCCTGGGTGTACACGGCGTTCAGCAGGGCGGACCGCCATCTGTCCGTGGTGCACGGGGTGGAGCAGGCGCTGCCGCGTGCCGTGGCGGAGGTGGCGGCGAAGCCCCGGACGACCCGGCTGCCGGTACTGCTGGCACCGCAGGTTCCGGCGGCGGCCGGCTGACCACGGGCACCGCCCGTAACGGTGACGGCGGTGGCACCCTCGGTGCCACCGCCGATGCCGCTCTCGCCGCCGCCCTCGACCCGTGCCGTCGGGTGTGATCAGCGGTCGGTGTCCAGGGCCGGAACCGGCCCGTCCTCGAGGTCGTCGATGCCGTCCGGCTCGTCGAGGTCGTCCACCTCGTCGTCGGGGTCCTCGTCGAAGACGGCGCTGACGTCGAAGCGGCACACGACCTGCGCCGGGTCCACCTCCTCGAACGGGGCCTCCAGCCATTCACCGGGTTCCGCCGGTTCGTCCGATGCCGTCACCCAGAGCGTGGAGTCGCCCTCCTCCAGGCCGAACTCCTTGTGCCGGGAGGCGATCTCGTCCGGTTCGTACTCGCCGAACAGGAGGCCGAGCGCGCCGTGGACGGTGCCCGAGGCGTCGGAGCTGCCGGAGCCCTCGTCGTCCGCCGCCTCGATCCGCTGTGCGTGCGCCAGCAGCCGCTGTGGCTCCGCGACGGCGTAGTCGCGGCGGATCAGCACGCTGAGCGCGCTGGGCTCCTCGGGCCCGGTGTAGGGCGGCAGTGCGTCCTCGGCCGCGGGGATCTCGAAGGGGGTCACCTCGTCGTAGCGGTCGTAGAGCAGTTCGTCGTACGACTCAGCGGCCACGGCCAGCTCGTTGAACGCTTCGTAGACGGCCGGGTCGTCCTCCCCCGACCGGCGTTCGACCGCGGCCAGGTGGCGGTCGAGCGCGGTCTTGACCGCCTCGGCGGCGGCGCGTACCTCGGCAGCGGTGGGCTGCGCAGCATCAGACATAGTGCAGACGCTATCCGTACCGGGGCCCAGCCCGCACAATAGATGCGATGCCGGAATACGAATTTGTCGACGTGTACGTACCGCGCGGGGTCTCCCGCAAGGAGGCGGCCCGTCTGCTGACGGACCACGCGGAGTACGGTCACTGGGAACTGGACCGACTGCGGCTGCTGCGCGACGGGAGCCGCAAGGTGCGGCTGCGGCGGCGGATCATCCGCCAGGTGCGCGCGACCTGGTGAGTTCGGACACACCGCCGACCGCCGCTCCTTCGCCCACGGAGCGGCCCCGGCGCAGCCGGGGCCGCTCCGCACGAGCGGTGCCGGGCCGCTGTCGCGGCCGGTGTCACGCGGCGGCTCGCGCCTTGCGGTAGAGGACCACGCCGGCGAGCAGCGCGCCTGCGCCGACCGGCAGGGCGAGACCTACCGGCAGCTCGCTGCCGGTCGCGGCGAGTTCCACGTCGTCCTGGGGCCGGGGGGCGGTGTGGGTGACCGGCTGATTGCCGGGCGCGGAGCCACCGGGGGCGGCCTCGTCCGGGGTGGGCGGCGTGCCCGGCTCGGCCTCGTCCGGCTCGCCGGGCGGGCCGGGCGTCTCCTGGTCGCCGGATCCGCCGCTCGCGCAGTCGTTGCCCAGAGCGACGTTGCCGAGGCCGATGACGTTGACGCTGTTGCCGCAGACGTTCACCGGAATGTGGACCGGCGCCTCGACGCGGTTGCCGGACGCCACGCCGGGCGAGTCGGTGGTGTGCCCGTCGGCCTGCGCGCCACCGTGACCGCTCGACGGTGAGCCGCCGTGGTGGGCGCAGGAGTTGCCCACGGACGGGTTGAGGACGCCGACGGCGTCGACCGTGTTTCCGCAGACGTTGACCGGCGCGTGCACCGGCGCCTGGAGCGAGTTCCCGGAGAGCACGCCGGGCGACCCCTTGGCCACACCCTGTGCGCCGGAGTCGGCGTGCGCGACCCCGCCCGCGGCGGCGATCACGCCGGACGCGGCTGCCACGGTCATCAGGCCCTTACGGGTGACCTGTCGCATGTACTGATTCCCTGCCTTCGACCAAGTACCGGGGAGGTCTTCCACGGATTCCCGGGATTCCTCGCACTTCTCGCACTTCTCGGACTCCACGAAATCCACGGATTCGCCCCCCGGTGTTCGGGACGTACTGGAAAACCGGTCGGCCCCGGAGCGCATGGCGCGCGCTCCGGGGCCGACAAGCTCAAACCCTGAAAGGGCGTGCCCTAATGGGCGAGGCACAACGTCACTGGTTGACGCAGGTGTTGCCGAACGCGGGGTTCAGCAGTCCGATCACGGAGACCGTGTTGCCGCAGACGTTCACCGGGACGTGCACCGGAACCTGAACGACGTTGCCCGAGACGACACCCGGGGAGTTCACGGCAGCACCCTGGGCACCGGAATCGGCGGCGGCCATGCCCGCACCCGCGAGAACCAGTCCACCGGTGGCGGCAGCGACAGCGACGACCTTCTTGAGCATTGTTCCTCCTCATTGGCAATGCGATCCAAATCCGCGGATCACATCACGAGTAACGAGGAAGGAGTAATGAGGCTACGAGCTTATCGTCGGATTCACTCTTCCCGGTCACCTCCGCACATCTGCACGAATATTGGCGGGTCGTTCAGGACGCGTCCAGGAACCGGTCGAGCACTCGCACGCCGAACTTCAGGCCGTCCACCGGAACCCGCTCGTCGACCCCGTGGAACATGCCGGCGAAGTCCAGCTCCGGCGGCAGCTTCAGCGGGGCGAAGCCGAAGCAGCGGATGCCGAGGGGGTCGAAGGACTTGGCGTCGGTGCCGCCGGAGAGCATGTACGGCACCGCCCGCGCGATCGGGTCCTCCGCGCTGAGCGCCGTCTGCATGGCGTCGACGAGCCGGCCGTCGAAGCCGGTCTCCAGTGCCCGGTCCGCGTGCACGTCCTCCCGCTTCACGCGCGGGCCGAGGATCCGGTCGAGGTCGGTCAGGAACTCCTCCTCGTATCCGGGCAGGAAGCGGCCGTCGACATGGGCGGTGGCCTGGCCCGGGATGACGTTGACCTTGTAGCCGGCGCCGAGCATGGTGGGCGCCGCCGAGTTGCGCAGCGTGGTGCCGATCATGCGGGCGATGCCGCCGAGCTTGGCCAGGGTCTCGTCCATGTTCTCCGGGTCGAGCTCGGTGCCGAGGGCGTCGGAGAGCTCGTCCAGGAAGGCCCGTACGGTCTTGGTGACCCGTACCGGCCACTTGTGACGGCCGAGCCGGGCGACCGCCTCGGAGAGTTCGGTGATCGCGTTGTCGTCGTTGGTCATCGAGCCGTGGCCGGCCGTGCCGTCGACGGTGAGCCGCATCCAGTGCATGCCCTTCTCGGCGGTCTCGACGAGGTAGAGGCGCAGCTTCTCGTTCACGGTGAAGGAGAACCCGCCGACCTCGCCGATCGCCTCGGTGACGCCCTCGAACAGTTCGGGGTGCTCATGGACCAGGTGCTTGGCGCCGTAGGTGCCGCCGGCCTCCTCGTCGGCGAGGAAGGCGAGGACGATGTCGCGCGGGGGCTTGCGCCCGCTGCGCAGGCGGTCGCGGACGACCGCCAGGGTCATCGCGTCCATGTCCTTCATGTCCACGGCGCCGCGCCCCCACACGCATCCGTCGGCGATCTCGCCGGAGAAGGGGTGGTGGGTCCAGTCGTCGGCGTTGGCCGGTACGACGTCGGTGTGGCCGTGGATCAGCAGGGCCGGCCGGGAGGGGTCCTCTCCCTCGATACGGGCCACGGTGGAGGCCCGGCCCTTGTGCGACTCGAAGATCTGCGGCTCGAGCCCCACCTCGGCGAGCTTCTCGGCGACGTACTCGGCCGCCTTGCGCTCGCCGGGGCCCGAGTGGTCGCCGTAGTTGCTGGTGTCGATCCGGATCAGGTCGCGGCAGAGGTCCACGACCTCGTCCTCACCGGTGACGCCCTTGGCCGTGCCGTCCGTCGCGCTCACGTCGTTCCTCCCGCTGTCGCTGCACACTGTTCCCTGCACGCTGTCACTGCTCGTGGGTCTCCCCTCATCCTCTCCCCTGCGCGGCCCCGCCCCAAGACGGGACCCGGCCCGTCACACGGCGTTCACGCCGGGACGGAGAACGACCCGGCGAGAGACGGACGGGAACCGAGCCGGAACCGGACGGAGGGAAGCCGGGCGGGAACACCGCAGGACGCGGGCGCGGCCGGGCCGGTCACCCACCGGAGGGTGATCGGCCACCCCGGAAAGCCTGGTAATGTTTACGTCGTCGCCGCGGGGGAAACCCGCGCGTCAGACACCTTGTCCGGGTGGCGGAATGGCAGACGCGCTAGCTTGAGGTGCTAGTGCCCTTTAACGGGCGTGGGGGTTCAAGTCCCCCCTCGGACACATGAACGCGAGGGCCGCGACCATCAGGTCGCGGCCCTCGCGCGTTGTCGCGCCCCGTCACGGAGGAAGACCATGGCCGATCGCCCCTGCCCCTGCGGGCTCCCCGAGACCTACGAGGCGTGCTGCGGCCGTTTCCACGCGGGGACGGCCGCCGCGCCAACCGCCGAGCGGCTGATGCGGTCGCGGTACTGCGCCTTCGTGCGGCTGGACGCCGGTTACCTGCTGCGCACGTGGCATCCGCGGACGCGGCCGGAGCGGGTCGACCTCGATCCCGGGACACGGTGGACCGGACTGGAGATCCTGGAGACGGCCGGCGGGTCCGCCTTCCACTCCACCGGGACGGTGACCTTCCGGGCGTCCTACCGGGGCGGCTCGCTGCACGAGCGGAGCCGCTTCGAGCGGGTGGACGGGGCGTGGGTGTACCTCGACGGGGAGTTCCTGAGCTAGGGCCCGTCTCGAACTCCCGCCCGACGGGCCCGCACTGGTGGTCGCCGACGCCCCGTCAGCCCCGTCGGCCGGGTCGAACCCGAGCAGTCCACGAGGCGCCGTTCCACTCGGCCCGGTGAGGCGACCGCCCCGGTCCGGCCCGCCCGGTCACGGTGCCAGTATGTCCAGTTCCTGGAGGGCGCCCACGGTGATCTGGCGGGTCAGTTCCTCCGCGCGGGCGGCGTCGCGCTCGCGGACCGCTTCGGCGACCTGGACGTGCAGGGTCACCGCGGCCGGGTCGGGGTCGTCGAACATCACGTCGTGATGGGTGCGGCCGGCCAGGACCTCGGCGACGACGTCGCCGAGGCGGGCGAACATGTCGTTGCCGGACGCCGTGAGGATCACCCGGTGGAAGGCCATGTCGTGGAAGAGGTACCCCTCCAGCCGGTGGCCGCGCGAGTTGGCGACCATGCCGAGGGCGCACTCGGTGAGTTCGGCGCACTGCTCGGCGGTGGCGTTGCGGGCGGCGAGCCCCGCCGCGACCGGTTCGACGGCCGAGCGCAGCACCGTGAGCGAGCGCAGTTGCCGGGGGCGGTCCGCGCCGGCCAGCCGCCAGCGGATGACCTGGGGGTCGTACACGTTCCAGTCGCAGGCCGGGCGGACCGTGACGCCCACGCGGCGCCGGGACTCGACGAGGTACATGGACTCCAGGACGCGTACCACTTCACGCATCACGGACCGCGACACGTCGAAGCGCTGGGCGAGCTCGTCGGTGCGCAGAACGCTGCCGGGCGGGTAGGCGCCCGCTGTGATCTCGGGGCCGAGGGTGTCCAGTACGCGGCCGTGCAGCCCCCGGCCCGTGATGCTCATGCACTCAGAGTACGGGGCGGATCACCGGAACGAAAGGTCGGACTTATTCGTCACAGAGTCTTGTATTTGTCTTACCTTTAGGTTTCAGTTGCCTCGACATCAGGTTGTCGACGACGACAGCAGACAGTGAGGCAGCGATGAACACCCCCCATGTCGTAGTGGTCATGGGCGTCGCGGGCACCGGCAAGACCACGATCGGTCCCCTGCTCGCGGCCCGGTACGGCGTCCCGTACGCCGAGGGCGACGACTTCCACCCCCCGGCCAACATCGCCAAGATGTCGGCCGGCACCCCGCTCGACGACGACGACCGCTGGCCCTGGCTGGACGCCATCGGCGAGTGGGCTCACGGTCGGGCCGGGCTCGGCGGGGTGGTCAGCTCCTCGGCACTGAAGCGGTCGTACCGCGACCGGCTGCGGTCGGCCGCGCCCGGCGTGGTCTTCGTGCACCTCACGGGTGACCGTGCGCTCATCGAGGACCGGATGTCGCACCGCGAGGGCCACTTCATGCCCACGGCACTGCTCGACTCCCAGTTCGCCACGCTCCAGCCGCTGGAGCAGGACGAGGCCGGGGTCGCCGTGAATGTCGTGGGCAGCCCCGAGGAGATCACCGAACAGGCGATCGCCGCCCTCGCGGATTTCTCCGGAGTCTCCTCCTAGCTCCCGCCCGGCACCGGCATCGGCCGGTCCTCCCCGTCGGCCTCGGCAAGCTCTCCCCCACCCGGGCCGCACCCCCATGAACCCCGGGATGTCCCCACCGCCCCGGTTCTCTCCCTGATTCCCCTTCTCCCCGTACTCACAAGGAATCCACCGTGACCAGTCTCAGAGTCGAGATGCTGGCAGCGGACGTACCCGAGCCGATCACCTCGGCCGGCCACGCTCAGCTGGGCATCGCCGTCCTGGCCGGCATCGCTGTCATCGTTCTGCTCATCACCCGCTTCAAGCTGCACGCCTTCCTGGCGCTGACCATCGGTTCGCTGGCACTCGGCGCGTTCGCCGGGGCGCCGCTGGACAAGGTCATCACCAGCTTCAGCGCCGGGCTCGGTTCCACCGTCGCCGGTGTCGGCGTGCTCATCGCCCTCGGAGCGATCCTCGGCAAGATGCTCGCCGACTCGGGCGGCGCCGACCAGATCGTCGACACGATCCTCGCGAAGGCCAACGGCCGCACCATGCCGTGGGCGATGGTGCTGATCGCCTCGGTGATCGGTCTGCCGCTGTTCTTCGAGGTCGGCGTCGTGCTGCTGATCCCGGTCGTGCTGATCGTCGCCAAGCGCGGCAACTACTCGCTGATGCGGATCGGCATCCCGGCGCTCGCCGGTCTGTCCGTGATGCACGGTCTGGTGCCTCCGCACCCCGGCCCGCTGGTCGCGATCGACGCACTCGACGCCAACCTCGGCGTGACGCTCGCGCTGGGTGTGCTCATCGCCATCCCGACGGTGATCATCGCCGGTCCGGTGTTCTCCAAGTACGCCGCCCGCTGGGTGGACGTCCCCGCCCCGGACCGGATGATCCCGCAGCGCCCCTCCGAGGACCTGGAGAAGCGTCCCGGGTTCGGTCCGACGCTGGCGACCATTCTGCTGCCGGTCGTGCTGATGCTGGCCAGGGCCCTGGTCGAGATCGTCGTCGACGACCCGGAGAACGGCGTTCAGCGCGTGTTCAACGTCATCGGCTCCCCGATGATCGCCCTGCTCGCATCCGTGCTCGTCGGCATCTTCACGCTGGTCCTGCCCGCCGGATACGACAAGAGCCGGATCTCGCAGCTGGTCGAGAAGGGCCTCGCCCCGATCGCGGGCATCCTGCTCATCGTCGGCGCCGGCGGCGGCTTCAAGCAGACGCTGATCGACTCGGGCGTCGGCCAGATGATCCTCGAGATCTCCGCGGACTGGGCGATACCGGCCCTGCTGCTCGGCTGGCTGATCGCGGTGGCGATCCGGCTGGCGACCGGTTCGGCGACCGTGGCGACCATCTCGGCGGCCGGCCTGGTGGCGCCGCTGGCGGCCGACATGTCGACCACGCACGCCGCTCTGCTGGTGCTGGCCATCGGCGCCGGCTCGGTCTTCTTCAGCCATGTCAACGACGCCGGTTTCTGGCTGGTGAAGGAGTACTTCGGACTGAGTGTCGGCCAGACCATCAAGACCTGGTCGGTGATGGAGACGATCATCTCGGTGGTCGCCGGAGCGCTGGTGCTGCTGTTGTCGTTGGTCATTTAGCTGATCAACGAAGCGGGTCACCTGGGCCGGTCACCACAGCCGGTCGTCCGGCTGATCACCTGACCGACCGTCCGATACGGCCGCGACCGCGGTACCGCCCATGCGGTGCCGCGGTCGCGGCCGTTCATCATGTGCTCAGGGCCGCCACAACGGATGCTCGCGCTGCGCCCAGTCCCGGCCGACGGTGCCGGTGCGCATGCCCCGGCGGGCCTCCGGGTCGGCCAGGGCCATGCCGACATGGCCGGCGAGGACGATGCCGAGGGTGAGCGCCAGCCAGTCGTGGACGAAGGTCGCGCTGGTGCGCCACACCAGCGGGGTGAGGTGGGTGAACCACATCATCAGGCCGGTGCCGAGCATCACCAGCGTGGCACCGGCGATCCAGGCCGCGTAGATCTTCTGTCCGGCGTTGAACTTGCCGGCCGGCCGCCGCGAGGGGCGTTTGTCGCGACGCAGCGCGGCCCGCAGCCACGTGCGGTCGTGCGGGCCGAAACGGTTCAGGCGGCCCAGGTCGGTACGGAAGGCCCGGGAGAGCAGTCCGGCCAGGGCCGGCCCCGGCAGCGCGACCCCGGACCACTGGTGGACGGTGACCACCAGGGCGCGGCGCCCGACCGACTGGGCGAGCTGGGGGACGTACAGGCAGGCGGCGGTGAACACGCAGAGGCCCATCAGCACGGCCGTGGTGCGGTGCACCCACCGCACGGTGCGGGTGAAGCGCGGAACGCCGGTGGCGGCGGGCGGCAGGTCAGTTCGTGGGCTCATCGTCGCGTCCGTTCGAGCGGCCGACCCAGGCGTCGATGTCGTAGCCGCGCTCCTCCCAGTAGCCGGGTTCGACGTCCTCGGTGACGGTGATACCGGAGAGCCACTTGGCCGACTTGTAGAAGTACATGGGGGCGACGTAGAGGCGGACCGGGCCGCCGTGGGCGTGGCCCAGGTCCTCGTCCCGCATGCGCAGGGCGACCAGGACGTCCGCCCGGCGGGCCTGGGCGAGGGTGAGGCTCTCCGAGTAGGCGCCGTCGAAGCAGGTGAAGCGCACCGCCCCGGCCGTGGCGCGCACGCCCGCCGCGTCCAGGAGCCGGGACAGGCGCACCCCCTCGAACGGGGTGCGGGGCACCCGCCAGCCGGTGACGCACTGGACGTCACGGACCATGCGGGTCTGCGGCAGGGCCCTGAGGTCGGCGAGGGTGTAGGAGCGGGGGCGGTCGACCAGGCCGTCGACGGTGAGGCGGTAGGTCCCGGCGCTCTTCCGCGGGACGGACGAGGTGACGGAGTAGTAGCGGAAGCCGCCGCCGTTCGGGAGCAGTCCGGTCAGGCCGGTGGGGTCCTTGTCGGAGGCTTTGGCGAGGAAGGACTCCAGGCCGCGCTGGAGTACGGGGGCGGCGGCCACGCCGAGGGCGCCGAGTCCGAGGGTGCCCAGGAAGACACGGCGGCCGATGGGCCTGCCCCGGCCGTCGGGCGCCGCCCCGTCCGGCTGTTCGCGTGCTTCCGGCCGTTCCCGGCCTTCCTGCTGTTCCCGGTCTTCCGGCTGCTCGAGTACTTCCGGCCGTTCCCGGCTTTCCGGTCGTTCGGGGTTCACTGTTCCATTCGAGCACCCGCGCCCCGGTGGGACCAGGGTTCGCGGGTGCCCGTCGGACTTCCGTGAGCTGCCCGGCCGCGCGGCGGGCGACCCCGTCCGTGATCCGGGGTGGGCTACGGCGTGCGCTCGGCCTCCTTGTCCAGCTGGAACGCCTCGTTGCCGAGCCCGATCCGGGCGTGCGTCCCGGGGGCGCGGGAGCGCAGCACCAGGCCCTGGACCAGGCCGGCGACGAGGGCCAGCCCGATGATGCCGGGCAGCAGCAGGCTCAGGACGGAGCCGGGACCGGCGCCGACGAGCACGTCGAAGTCCTTGACGGTGTAGCCGGCGATCACGGCCAGGGCGAGGCCCGCCAGCGCCGAGGTGACCAGCCGCCAGGCCTGGGCGCCCGCGGCACCGCGGCGGACGAAGAAGACGACGACGGACAGCGAGGCGATCGCCATCAGGACGATCACGCCGAGCGCGCCGATGTTGCCGCCCCAGGTGAACAGGTGCAGGACGGGCGCGGTCGGGTCGCCGGCCGGCTTGTCGTCGGTGACCGCGAAGGCCAGGACGAGCACCGCGGCGATGCCCGTCTGGAGCAGCGACCCGGTGCCGGGGGCGCCGCTGGTGCCGGTGGTGCGGCCGAAGGCGGAGGGCAGCAGGCCCTCGCGGCCCATGGCGAAGGCGTACCGGGCGACGACGTTGTGGAAGCTGAGCATAGCGGCGAACATGCCGGTGACGAAGAGGATGTGCAGGACGTCCGTGAAGGTGCCGCCGAGCCGGGACTCGGTGAGGAAGAACAGCAGCCCCGCGCTCTGCTCCTGCGAGGTGGCGACGATGCCCGCGGGGCCGGTGGCGACGGTGAGGGCCCAGCTGCTGATCGCGAAGAACACGGCGACGCCCGTGACGGCCAGGAACATCACGCGCGGCACCAGGACGTGCGGCCTGCTGGTCTCCTCGGCGTACACCGGGGCCTGCTCGAAGCCGAGGAAGGCCGCGATGCAGAAGCACAGGGCGGTGCCGACGCCGGCGCCGGTGAGGGTGTCCGGGTTGAAGGCGTGCAGCGACAGCCCTTCCTTGCCCGGGTCGGCGATCGCGGCGATGTCGAAGACGACGACCAGGAGCACCTCGATGACCAGCAGGACGCCGAGCACGCGCGCGTTCACGTCGATCTTCAGCCAGCCCAGCGCGCCGACGGCGGCGAGGGCCACCAGCGACGGTATCCACCAGGCGACCTCGAGGTCGGCGTAGGTGGCGAAGAGTCCCGAGACCTCGAAGCCGAAGATGCCGTAGATGCCGACCTGGAGGGCGTTGTAGGCGACCAGTGCGACCATCGCCGCGCCCGCGCCGGCGGTGCCGCCGAGGCCGCGGGAGATGTACGCGTAGAAGGCGCCGGCGTTGTGGACGTGCCGGCTCATCTCGGCGTATCCGAGGCTGAACAGCACCAGTACGACGCCGAGGACGACGAAGAGCAGCGGCTGGCCCACGATGCCCATCACCGCGAATGTGGTGGGCATGACACCCGCGACCACCATGAGGGGAGCGGTCGCGGCGAGCACGGAGAGCAGCAGACCGCCCGTGCCGAGACGGTCGGCACGCAGGGCGCGCTCCTGCCCCTTGAAGGTGCTGATGCCGTCCGCTGCGGATCTGCTCGTGCGCGAGCTGCGCGAACTGTCCGTCGTCATCGGGAGAACCATCCTTGGGTCGGGAGTGGGAGCTGCCTGGTGGGTGGAGGGGTCGCGGGGGTCATCCGGCGCCGAGGGCGGCGATCCGAGCGGTGCGAAAGGCGGTGAGCGGGTCGCGGTCCGGGTACGACCAGGGGACCGGGGTGACCTTGTCGCCGATCCGGTGGAACAGGGCGGCTGCCTCGGCACCCCGGCCCTCGCAGACCTTGGCGTGGGCGAGGAAGTTCAGGTCGATCAGTCGGCGCGGATGCTCTTCGTGCTCCCACTCCAGCCACCAGTCGAAGGCGGCCTTCATCACCTGCCGGGCACGGCGGCCCACCCAGTGTCCGGAGGCGGCCGGGTCGGCGCGCTCGTGGCCGGCGGCGGCGAGGGCGCGGTAGCGCTCGGCGTGCGCGATGACCGGCAGGATCGCCAGGGGCGAGTCCGCGGGTGCCTGCTCCGCGGACCAGTTGGCGAAGTCGTAGACCTCGTGCAGCGGGTCCGGGCCCGCCTCCACACGGCGTTCGGCGAGCCAGGCGACCACCAGATGGTGGGCGTGGTGGTGGTCCGCGTACCGGGAGCGGATCTGCTCGAAGACGCGGACCGCGTCGCCGTCGGCCCCCTGGGCACACTCCAGCAGGAGCAGGCCGAGCCAGGGGGTGGGATCGGCGGGCAGTACGGCGGCGGCCCGGTGGCAGGCCTCGCGCGCGCGGTCGGGCTTGTCCTTGCCGCGCAGGGCGCGCCGCACCTGGGCCAGGGCGAGCAGGACGGCCCCGTCCCCGGAGTCGGGTTCGGCGAGCAGCCAGTCGCGGGCCCAGGCGGCGCAGGTGGACTCCCGGGCGAGCACCGTGATCCGGTGGCCGCGGCGGTCCCAGTCGTCCCCCGTGCGCACCAGCAGCGAGCGGCTGTTCTGCCACCGGCCCTGTGCCAGCGCGGCGCGCGCGGCGACGAGTTCTTCGTCGTCGAGGGCCTCGTCGAAGGCCTGTGCCGCCCGTCTGCGGACACGGCCGAGGGGAGGCGGGGGTGGGGGCACCGCGGACTTCCTCACGCGTTCTTCCGGTGGCTCGGCCCATGGCGGGTGGTCGGCCCGTACGGCAGTGGTCGGCTGCCGTCAGCCATGGACTGATCACGGACAGCAAACCGCCAGCCAACAGTTGACGTCAAGGGCGCCCGAGGCATTACACGCGTCAACTGGCGTCACAGGAACATCACTTGGAGGACGCGGCCGTACGGCCGGGACCGGAAGGGGGTTCCCGGGCGGGGCTCCTGGACCGGGCCCGCGAAGGGGGCTCGTGACGTGTCGTCAGGCCCTCGTGCGCGGGACCGGCGCGGGCCCTGCTTCGATGGACGCATGACCGCTGCCGATGAACCCGCGCCCGCCGCGGACGAGATGCTCGACATCGTGGACGAGAACGACCGGGTGACCGGCCGGGCCCCGCGCGGTGAGGCCTATGCGCGGGGGCTGCGGCACCGTTGCGCGTTCATCCTGGTCAGGGACGCCGAGGACCGGATCTTCGTGCACCGGCGCACCTCGACGAAACTGGTCCACCCCTCCCTGTACGACATGTTCGTCGGCGGAGTGGTGGGCACCGGCGAGAGCTACGCCGAGGCGGCCCTGCGCGAGGCCGAGGAGGAACTGGGCGTGTCCGGGCTGCCGCAGCCCACGCACCTCTTCACGTTCCTCTACGACGCCGGCGACGGGCGGAGCTGGTGGTCGGCGGTCCACGAGGTCCGCTGCGACCTGCCCGTGCGGCCCCAGACCGAGGAGGTGGCCTGGCACGCCTTCCTGACCGAGCCGGAGCTGGAGCGCCGCCTGGGCGAATGGGCATGGGCTCCGGACGGCCTGGAGGCGTACGAACGCCTCAAGGCCCACCGCGGATGACCGCACCGCCGGGACCTGCGCCGCCCGAGGGAGCGGCGGGCCGGCAGGCCGCACCGGCCGGGTCCGTGTCCGGGCGTCCCGGGTAGGGTCGCGGAGTGATCGACTTCGTACGGAACGTCCGGTTGTGGTTCGCGCCCCAGGACGTGCGGCAGGAGGGGGACACGCCCGACTACCGGTTCTCGCTGGCGAACGAACGCACGTTCCTGGCCTGGCTGCGGACCGCGCTCGCGCTGATCGGCGGCGGCTTCGCCGTGGACCAGTTCCTGCCGGACCTGCGCTGGGGCTGGCGGGTCGGGCTCGCGCTGGCGCTGCTCGCCGCGGGAGTGCTGTGCGCGCTGCGCGCGGTCAACCACTGGGTGCGCTGCGAGCGGGCCATGCGGCGCGGCGAGGATCTGCCGGTGTCCCGGTTCCCGGTGCTGCTGAGCCTGGTCGTCGCCGTCGTCGCCGTGGCGATGGTCGTCGTGGTGCTCGCCGGGTGGGACGGGTGACCGGCCCGGCCGCGGTACGGGCGGGCCGGGACCCGGGGCTGCAGCCCGAGCGGACCCGGCTCGCGTGGCGCCGTACGACCCTGGCGTGCACGGTCGCGTCCGTCCTGGCGGTACGGACCGCGCTGCACGGCGGGGTCTCGGCCCCCGAAGTGGTCCTGTGCGCGCTGTGCTGCGCCTGCTGGCTGGGGTTCCTCCTGGTCGCCCACCGCCGGATCCGTCCCCTCTCGGCCACCGGCACCCCGGCCGCCCCCACCCCGCGGCACCTCACCGCTGCGGTGCTGTGCACCGTGGCCCTGGCCGTGTGCGGGGCGGCCCTCGTCCTTCAGCGCTGACGCACGGGCCGACGGACGGCCGGCCCGCGGACCGTCCCTGTCTCCCCGCTCCCCCGTCAACCCGTCAACCCGTCACCATCCGTCAACCGCCTACCCGTCCACCGTCACCACGATCTTCCCCCTGGTCCGGCCCTCCTGGTTGAGGCGGTGGGCGTCCGCCGCGCGTTCCAGCGGGAACGCCTCGGAGACGTGCACGCTCACCACGCCCTGTTCCGCCAGTTCGGACAGGTGACCGAGATCCTGCGGGTCGGGGCGGACGAACCAGTAGCTGCCGCTGTACTCCATGACGGCGGGGTCGGCGATCGACGCGAGCCGGCCCTCGGAGGCCAGGGCGGCGGCGGAGGCCTTCAGGGCGTCGCCGCCGACCGAGTCGAACACGGCGTCCACGCCGGCCGGGGCCAGCCCCCGCAGCCGCTCGGCGAGGCCGTCGCCGTAGGTCACCGGCTCCCCGCCCAGGCTTCGGACGAAGTCGTGGTTGCGCTCGCTCGCCGTGCCGAGGACGCGGGCGCCGAGGTGTGCGGCGAGCTGGACGGCGATGGAGCCGACGCCGCCGGCCGCGGCGTGCACCAGGACGGTCTCGCCCCGCTTCACCCGCAGGACCCTGTGCAGCACCTGGTAGGCGGTGAGTCCCGCGAGGGGCAGTCCCGCGGCCTCCTCGAAGGACAGGTTGCGCGGCTTGCGCGCGAGGGCCCGTACCGGGGCGGCCACGTACTCGGCGAAGGTGCCGCGGGAGAGGAAGTCCTCCCGCACGTAGCCGATGACCTCGTCGCCGGCGGCGAACTCGGGGACGGCGGCGCCCGGTCGTACCACCACGCCCGAGACGTCCCACCCCGGAACCACGGGGAACACCGGGGCCAGGAGCTGGTCCAGGTAGCCTTCGCGGCACTTCCAGTCGACCGGGTTGACGGCTGCCGCCCGTACTTTCACGAGCACCGAGTCGGGGCCGACCCGGGGCTCCGGCATCTCCGTGAGTTCGAGCACCTCGGGGCCGCCGTACCGCGCATAGCTGATCGCCTTCATGGGGTAGAGCCTTCGCCGTCGTCTCCTGCCGCGCAAGTGGAATGCCGGGGCCGGGAGACCGGGGCCGGGCCGTTCACGCCACGGCCGCTCTGCCGCACACCGGCGGGGGTGGACTTTCCTCGTGGCCCCGATCACGTTTCACCCTCGCCCTGGACGGCATACCGACTGGTCGGCATCATATGTCGAGTACTGTCACCTGCCCGTAGGAGCGAGTATGAGCCCCGACCACCCGCCCGGACTGGATCTCGACCGGCTGGGCGCGCTGCTCGACCGGGAGCGCCCCGGTCTGGTGAACGGCCCGCTCTCCGGCCGGCTGATCGAGGGCGGCAGGTCGAACCTCACCTACGCGGTCTCCGACGGCACCGCGAAGTGGGTGGTACGGCGTCCCCCGCTCGGACATGTCCTGGCCACCGCGCACGACATGAAGCGCGAGCACCGCGTGATCAGCGCGCTGCACCCCACTCCCGTCCCGGTGCCCCGCACCGTCCTGCTGTGCGAGGACGAGGAGGTGCTCGGGGCGCCCTTCTACGTCATGGAGTTCGTCGAGGGCACCCCGTACCGGACGGCGGACCAGCTGGCGCCGCTCGGCCCGGAGCGCACCCGGCGGGCGGTGCTCGCCCTGGTGGACACGCTGGTCGACCTGCACGCGGTGGACCCCGGGGAGGTGGGCCTGGCCGACTTCGGCCGCCCCGAGGGCTTCCTGGACCGGCAGCTGCGGCGCTGGGGCAAGCAGCTGGACGCCTCCCGCAACCGGGAGCTGGCCGGGATCGACGAACTGCACGCCGCGCTCGGCCGGGAGCTGCCCCGCTCCCCCGCGCCGGCCGTGGTGCACGGCGACTACCGCCTGGACAACGTCCTGATCGCGAGCGCCGGCGGGGGCGCCGACTCGATCCGGGCCGTCCTCGACTGGGAGATGTCCACCCTCGGCGATCCGCTGACCGACCTCGGCCTGCTGGTGATGTACGGCATGCCGCTGGGCATGCCCGACTCCCCGGTCTCCACGACCGCCGAGGCTCCCGGGCACCCGTCGCCCGCCGAGCTGATCGAGCGGTACGCCGCCCGTTCGGGCCGCGACGTCTCCGGGGTCGCCTGGTACACGGCGTTCGCCTGGTTCAAGCTCGCGGTGATCCTCGAGGGCATCCACTACCGCTACACGCTGGGGCAGACCGTCGGCCCCGGTTTCGACCGCATCGGCGATCTCGTTCCCGTCTTCATCGAGCACGGTCTGACCACGCTTCGCGAAGGCCTCCGGAAGGACTGACCATGGACTTCACGTTCGACGCGCGCACCGAGGAACTGCGGACCGCGCTCCTCGCCTTCATGGACGAGCACGTCCACCCCGCCGAGCGGGTCGCCGACGAGCAGCGCGCCGCGCTGCACTCCCCGTGGGCGAATCCCCCGGTCGTGGAGGAGCTCAAGGCCGAGGCGCGCAGACAGGGCCTGTGGAACCTGTTCCTGCCCGACTCCGCGTACGGTGCCGGGCTCACCAACCTCCAGTACGCGCCGCTCGCCGAGATCATGGGCCGCTCCCCGCAGCTGGCGCCCACGGCGACGAACTGCGCGGCGCCCGACACCGGCAACATGGAGGTGCTGTCGCAGTTCGGCGACGAGCAGCAGCGGAAGCAGTGGCTGGAGCCGCTGCTGGCGGGTGAGATCCGCTCGGCGTTCGCGATGACCGAGCCGGACGTGGCCTCCTCCGACGCCACCAACATCACCACGCGGATCGAGCGGGACGGCGACGAATACGTCCTCACGGGCCGCAAGTGGTACATCTCCGGGGCGATGCATCCGGACTGCAGGATCTTCATCGTGATGGGCAAGACCGACCCGGGCGGGTCGGACGTCCGCCGCCAGCAGTCCATGGTCCTGGTGCCGCGCGACACCCCGGGCGTCACGATCACGCGCGCCATGCGGGTGTTCGGCTACGAGGACCATTACCACGGCGGCCATGCCGAGATGGTCTTCGACCAGGCGCGCGTGCCGGTGTCGAACCTGATCGGCGAGGAGGGTGGCGGCTTCGCCATCGCGCAGGCCCGGCTCGGTCCCGGCCGGATCCACCACTGCATGCGGCTGATCGGCATGGCCGAGCGGGCGATCGAGCTGATGTGCCGGCGGGCCGTGTCCCGTGACGCCTTCGGCAAGGCGCTGGCCCAGCAGGGCGTCGTGCAGAACTGGATCGCGGACGCGCGGGTCGCCGTCGAGCAGCTGCGGCTGCTGGTGCTGAAGACGGCCTGGATGATGGACACGGTCGGCAACCGGGGCGCGCACACCGAGATCCAGGCCATCAAGATCGCGACCCCGCGCACGGTCGTCGGCATCCTCGACCGGGCCATCCAGCTGTACGGAGCGGGCGGGGTCAGCCAGGACCACCCGCTGGCCGAGCTGTACGCGGCCGCCCGGACGCTGATGATCGCCGACGGACCGGACGAGGTGCACCAGCGGTCACTGGCGCGGCGGGAGATCAAGAAGTACCGCTAGGGCCGGTCCGAAGGATCAGGTCGGAGGCGATGGACGGTATCTGTCCGGCTGGGGTGAGCGAGGACTGGTGCGTTCAGCTGCAAGGCGGGGAAGGGCGCCGACGCGATGGGGGCCCCTCCCGCGCATGGGGGTCCCTCCCGCTCGAGCGGAGCCGAGCGTGGGGGAGCAGCCGAGCGTGGGGGAGTCGGCAACCGACGACAACGCCGCTGGGGTCCCCCTGCTCGAAGAGCTTGGGGGAGAGCGTGCCGGTCCTCGCGTCTCCGGCATGATCCGCCGGACAGGTCCTGGTCCCCCGGCGCCCGGGCCCCGGGTCTGCGGGGCCCGCGGCCCCGGCGCCTCAGGGCCGCAGGGCGCGCAGCAGCAGGTCGGCGAGGTGGTCGGCGACCTGCTGCGGGGTGAGGGGGCCGGCGGGGCGGTACCAGGTCGACAGGTGGTGGACGGAGCCGAAGTGGTAGTCCACCACCAGGTCGGCCGGGGTCGCCGTGGAGAACACGCCCGCCGCCTGGCCTTCCTCGACCAGCGCGCGGAAGCGCTCGTGGTAGCGGCGGCGCTCGGCCCGTACCTGCTTGTTCTTCTCCGGGCTCAGGTGGTGCATGGAGCGGAAGAAGATCGACGCGTCGTCGAGGTTCTCGATCGTCGTGACGACGACGTCGGCCGCCGCGCCCCGCAGGCGTTTCTCGATCGGCTCGTCGGCGTTCGCGTAGGCGTCCAGACGCTCCTGCTGGACGCGCAGCACACGCGCGTAGACCTCGTGCAGCAGGTCGTCCTTGGAGCCGAAGTAGTGGTAGAGCGCACCCTTGGTGACTCCGGCCGCCTCGACGATCTCCTGCACCGAAGTGCGGTCGTAGCCCTGCTCGGCGAAGAGCCGGGTGGCGGCGGCCAGGAGCCGCTGCGGCACCGGGGGCCCGTCGCCGTCCGTCGTCCTGGGCACTTCCGCCACCTGCCTTCCGTGTCACTGCCTGTCGTCGTCGGACCCTGCCGGTACCGCCGGCCGTCGCCGGCCGGGGCACGCGGTCCGTTTCCCCGACGGGATCTTCCCACCCCTCGGCCCCGACGCGTCGGGCAGGATCGCATCGCGGTACGCGGGACCGTCCCGCGCACCGGTTTCACCGGGTGGACTCCCAGTGCCGCTGGATGCGGTTCATGCCGCCGAGCCAGCGCTCCGGGTCGGCGGCACGGGCCTGGTAGTACTCGGCGACCTCGGGGTGCGGCAGGATCAGGAAGCGGTCCTCGTCGATGCCGCGGAACAGCGCGTCGGCCACGTCGTCCGGCTCGATCGCGGTCGGTTTGAGGACCAGGTCGCCCGCGCTGCCGCTGGCGGTGAGCATGTCGGTGCGTACGCCCTGCGGACAGATCGCGTGGACCTTCACCCCCCGGTGGCGGTACGTCAGCGACAGCCACTCGGCGAAGGCGTAGGCGCCGTGCTTGGTGACGCTGTAGGGGGCCGTGCCGATCATGGTGAGCAGTCCGGCGGCGGAGACGGTGGAGACGAAGCGGCCGCTGCCGCGCTCCAGCCAGTCCGGGAGCAGCGCGTGCGCCGCGCGGACGTGGGCCATGACGTTGACGTCCCAGGAGAGCGCCCAGCCCTGTTCGTCGAGCGGTTCACCAGGTTCCCCGCCGTCGCGGCCGACGCCGGCGTTGGCGCAGTAGACGTCGACCGTGCCGCCGAGCGCGTCGCGGGCGTCGGGGAGGACGGAGGAGGCGTCGCCCGGGACCGCGATGCCGCCGATCTCGTCGGCGACGGCCTTGGCGCGGTCGGCGTCCAGGTCGTTGACGACGACCAGGGCCCCCTGGCCGGCGAAGCGGCGGGCGAGTGCCGCCCCGATGCCGCCCCCGGCGCCCGTGACGACCACCTTCGCACCCTGTACGGCTTCCACCATCGGCTCCTTCGCGCGGCTGCCCGGTTGTTTCTCGACCACGTGACGGCATGACCACGTGGCCGTCCCGGTCGTACGGCCGCTCGGCCGTACGACGCGTCGCGCCAGACTAACCGGTCGGTATGCCGCGTGGAAGAGAAGTGCCGAACGGCGGCGGTCCGGCTCGTTCCCCGAGCGGTTCACGCGCGTTAACGTGCGTGGGCATGACATCGGCAGCGATCACGGAGGTCACGGCATGAGACTGTCCAGACGGAGCCTGCTCGCCACCACCACGGCCACTCTCGCGGCGGCCGCCGCGACCCCGGCCGCCGCCCAGGGCCATACGGGTCACACGGGCCGTCCGGAAGGGCACACGGAAGCCGGGCGGGCGGCCCCGACGGCCGGACGCCGGGGCCTGCGCACCGGCTTCGAGCAGCTCGCCGCGGACGGTTACGCGGCGCTCGACGGGGAGCGGGTCGGCGTGGTCACCAACCCGACGGGCATCACCCGGGACGTGCGGCACATCGTCGACGTCATGCACGCCGACGACCGCGTGGACCTGACCGCCGTGTTCGGCCCCGAGCACGGTTTCCGGGGCACCGCGCAGGCGGGCGGCTCGGAGGGCCGCTACGACGACCCGGCGACCGGACTGCCCGTCTACGACACGTACCTGAAGAGCGGCCGGCCGCTCGCCGGCATCTTCACCGCGTCGGGCGTCGACACGGTCGTCTTCGACATCCAGGACGCGGGCGCCCGCTTCTACACGTACATCTGGACGCTGTACGACTGCATGGAAGCGGCGCAGCTCGCGGGCAAGCGGTTCGTGGTCCTCGACCGGCCGAACCCGGTGACCGGGCGGGCCGCCCTGGGGCCCGTACTGCATCCGGAGTTCGCGACGTTCGTCGGACGGCAGCCGATCGCACAGGCGCACGGGATGACCGTGGCGGAGCTGGCGCGGCTGTTCAACGCCGAGTTCCTGACCGAGCCGGTGCGGCTGGAGACGGTATGGATGACGGGCTGGCGGCGGTCCGACTTCTACGACGCCTCGGGGCTGCCCTGGGTGCCGCCCAGCCCGAACATGCCGACGCCCGAGACGGCCCTGGTGTACGCGGGGACGTGCCTGTTCGAGGGCACCAACCTGTCCGAGGGGCGCGGGACGACCCGGCCGTTCGAGCTCCTGGGCGCGGAGGGGATCGACGGGCGCTGGGCGGCCGAGGCGAACGGCCTGGGCCTGGCGGGCGTGCGGCTGCGCGAGGCGTACTTCGCTCCCACGTTCTCCAAGTTCCAGGGGAGGACGGTCGGGGGTGTGCAGCTCCATGTGCACGACCGGGAGGCGTTCGATCCGGTACGGACGGGGGTAGGACTGCTGGTGAGCGCGAAACGGACGTGGAGCGGGTTCGCCTGGCGCCCGGACCACTGGATCGACAAGCTCACCGGCTCCGAGCGGGTGCGCACGATGATCGACGCGGGCGCGGACACGGACGAGGTGGTGGCCGGCTGGCGGGAGGAACTGGCGGCGTTCCGGCGGACGCGGCGGGAGTACCTGCTGTACCGCTGAGCGCGCCCCGGACACCGAGCGCCCCGGACGACGGCCGACCGCCGCCGTCCGGGGCGCTCGGTGTGTGCCGGCCCTCCCACCGCTGTCACCTGCGCGGACACCGCCCCGACGGCGCTCCCGGGGACGGCGGGGCGACCGGGGACACGATCGGCGCGCATAACCCCGCGGCCTTCAGGAACCCGTGGAGGCCGCGGGGAGTTCTCTGTCTGTCGAGGGTGATGCGCGCGGCACGGCGTCCCTCCGGCGGGGCCGCAGTGCCGGGAGGTTCCCGCCGGGCATGCACACGGGCCGTCCCGGGCAACCGCCGAGGACCGGGGACGGCGAGCGGGACCGCGAGGGAGGCGACCATGGACATGACCGTGGCCATGACCGTGGAGCGGACCACGGAGACGCCGCGGGGGACCACAACTGAAGCACGGGTAACAGGAGTTGACCCAAGGCTCCGCGCGACCGGCCGTGGAGGGCCGCCGAAAAAAGGATGGAGCCGATTCGCTTGTCGATACGTCTATTCGACGACGTCCGTTCGACGACGCCGAAGTGACCGGATTACAGGTGCAGGTGTGACGGAGGTGCAGGACGATGGCCGGTTTCCGAAGTCTGGCGAGACAGGTCCGAGATCCGCGGTGCGATCTGGCACTGCGGCGCTATTCACTGCGCAAGTGCCTTGAGCGGTTCGCTCCGTACGGGCACAGGGCGACCTGGGACCATCTGTGCGCGCGTGCGGGATTCGACCCCGAGGACCGCTCCGTCGACCCGGCGCGGCTCGTGGCCGCACTGGACGAGCTGGAGGAGGCCCGCGCGGTCTGGCTGGGCTACGAGGTGGAGTTCGCCGCGCGCCGCAGGAAGGAGAAGCACGGAGGCCTGCGCAGGCCGGGCAGTGTGGACGACTGGCACCGGCTGACCTGGGGCGGTTTCGGTGTGGCCTGGTGCGACGACCCCGGGGTGCATCCGCGGGAGCCGCTGGCCGAGGTGCTGCGGCGGCTGATCGCCGCGCTGGAGCGCGAGCCGGGTACGGCCTGCCCCGTGTGCCGGGGGGAACGGCTCAGGTGGCGGTACGGCCTGGACCACGAGCCGTCGGCGGGACCGGTCTGCGCGAACTGCGGAATCCTGGTGCCGCGTCCCGTCCTGACGACCGAGGCGCTGGCGGACGCCAGGCGGTCGAAGGTACTGGTGTCGGCCTGAGGAGTGTGGGGGTGCGCCGGGGATGCCGCGCCCCCACGGTCACGAGGCGCCGGTGCCGGTATCGGCGCCGGCCTGCGGAGTGCCCGGCCCGGCGGATCCTTTCTCGGTCAGCAGCCGGGAGCCCGTCAGACGGTCGCCGAAGACGTCGTCCGGGTTGGACAGGACGCAGGTGTCCAGCGAGAGGCAGCCGCAGCCGATGCAGTCGGTGAGGTGGTCGCGCAGCCTGTTGAGCTGCCTGATGCGCTCGTCCAGCTCCGTACGCCACGCCTCGGAGAGGTGGGCCCAGTCGTCCCGGGTGGGGGTGCGTTCCTGGGGCAGTTCGGCGAGCGCCCCGCGGATCGTGGCGAGCGGGATGCCGACCCGCTGGGCGGCCCGGATGAAGGCGACCCGGCGCAGGGTGTCACGGGTGTAGCGGCGCTGGTTTCCCGAGGTGCGCCGGCTGTTGATCAGGCCCTTGGACTCGTAGAAGTGCAGGGCCGAGACGGCGGCGCCGCTGCGCGCGGCGAGCTGGCCGACCGTGAGCTCGTGGATCTTCTCCGGAATCTGAGGCACGCCCCGAAGGCTACCCACCCCGACGCGGTCGCCGGTCCGTTGACAAGGACCGCACGGCCGACCATGCTAAGCAGTCGCTTAGGCATGCGTGCGGGTGGCGCGTGCGATCACGTGACGCGGGAGGCCGGGACATGGCAGAGCCGAGAATCTTCACGTCCGTCGACGACCTGAAGGCGGCGGTGGGCGAGCAGCTGGGGTACACGGACTGGCTGGAGGTCGACCAGAAGCGGATCGACCTGTTCGCCGAGGCCACCGGTGACCACCAGTGGATCCACGTCGATCCGGAGCGGGCCGCGGCGGGGCCGTTCGGCACGACCATCGCGCACGGCTATCTGACGCTGTCGCTGCTGCCGTTGTTCGGCCCGCAGCTGCTCTCCGTCGAGGGCGTGAGGATGGGCGTCAACTACGGCACGAACAAGGTGCGTTTCCCCGCGCCCGTCCCGGTGGGATCGCGGGTGCGCGCCACCGCGAAGGTCACCGCCGTCGACGAGGTGGGGGGCGGTGTCCAGGTGACCACGGCGTTCACCGTGGAGCGCGAGGGCGGCGACAAGCCGGTGTGCGTGGCCGAGTCGGTGGCCCGGTACTACCTCTGAGGCCCGGCGGGCCGTGCGCTACTCCGCCCGGGCGGTGTCCGTGCGCTCGGCGCCGACCATGCGCAGGACGAGGTCGGCGTAGAGGGCGCCGACCTCCTCGGGGGTGCGGGAGCCGTTGACGTTGAACCAGCGCGCCACGTCGATGCAGAGGGAGAGCACGGCGAGCGTGGTTCCCCGCACGTCGGGGACGTCGAACTCGCCCGAGCGCACGCCTTCCTCGATGATCCCGCGCACCTCGGCGTCGACCAGCCGGCGCAGGGCGATGATCTCGGCGCGGGCATCGGGGCCGAGCGAGTCGAGTTCGTACTGCACGACCCGTGCGGTGGTGCGTCCGCCCGCGTGCCAGCGGACGAAGGAGCTCACGGCCTCGGCGAGGCGCCGGGTCGGGCTGCCCTCGGCGCGGGCCGCGGTACGCAGGATGTCCAGGGCCTTCTCGTGGCCGATCCTGCTGATGCGGTGGAGCAGTTCTTCCTTGGTCTTGTAGTGGATGTAGAGCGCGGCCGGGCTCATGCCGGCGCGGCCCGCGATGTCGCGGGTCGTCGTGGCGTGGTAGCCACGTTCCGCGAACGCCTCGACGGCGGCGAGCAGCAGCCGTCGGGCCGCGTCGGGCGTGACCTCACCCCACGGCTGCGCCTCGGCGCCGGCCGTCTCCTCCGCCGTACTCATCGCTCACCCCATTCACTGGCAGGGGTAACACCATACCGGCAAAGGTGAGCGATCGCTTAGGGCCGGTCCCCGCCCGCTCGCCCGGGCGGAGACCGGTCGCCGTGCCGCAGAGCGCTCACAGCTTTTCGAACGGGTCGTGCTCCGCGAGGAGCTTCTCCAGGCGCGCCTGGTCCACCCGGCTCACGATCTGCCCGGCCTCCTGACGGTCCCGGATGACCTTGGCCAGGGTGAAGGCGGAGGTGACGAGGTACAGGACGGCGATCGCCATGAAGCCGCGCACCCAGGCGTCGGTGTCGAGCCGGACGATGCCGAAGGCGGTCGCGCCCAGGGCGACGGCGAACGATGCGACGGCCTGACCGTAGAAGGCCGCCGTGTTCTGCTGCTTGAGAGGTGTGTCGCTCATGGGGAACAGGGTCGGCGACCGCGGCACTCCGCACATCCGTCGGGATACTCAGACTTGCCGCGGACCGGCTACTCAGACCGGCCGGCCCGCCCCCTCCTCCCGGTCCGTCCGGTCCGTCCGGCCCGTCCTGTCCCGCCCGGTTCATCCCGTCCGTACGGTCCCGCCCGGCGGCCCCCAGCGCCTCAGAACGCGGAAACTCCGGTCAGCGCACGCCCGATGACCAGCTTCTGGATCTGGCTCGTGCCCTCGTAGAGCGTCATGACGCGGGCGTCGCGCAGCAGCTTGCCCGCCGGGTACTCGTCGATGTAGCCGTAACCGCCGTAGACCTGGAGGGCGTTGTTGGCGGCGCGGACGGCCGCCTCCGAGGCGAAGAGCTTGGCCTTGGAGGACTCGACGGCGAACGGCCGGCCGCGGTCGATCAGGTCGGCGACCCGCCAGGTCAGCAGCCGGGCGGCGTCGACGTCCACGGCGATGTCGCTGATCAGTTCCTGGACGAGCTGGTGATGGGCGATGGTCTTCCCGAACTGCTCGCGCTCCCCCGCGTACCGCACGGCCGCGTCGAGCGCGGCCTGGGCTATGCCGACACAGCCCGCGGCGACCGACATGCGGCCCTTGGCGAGGGCGGACATGGCGACGGAGAAGCCCTTGCCCTCGGGGGCCAGCATCGCGGACGCGGGCACCCGCACGTCCTCCAGCACCAGCTCGGCGGTGGCCTGGCCGCGCAGGCCGAGCTTGCCGTGCAGGGCGCGGCGGGTCAGACCGGGGGTGTCGGCGGGCACGAGGAAGGCGGACACGCCCTTGTGGCCGGGGGCGTCGGTGGACCGGGCGAACAGCAGGACGACATCGGCCCAGGTGCCGTTGGTGATGAACATCTTGGTGCCGTTGATGACGTAGTCGCCGCCGTCGCGCACCGCGCGGGTGGAGAGGTTTCCGGCGTCGGAACCGGTGCCCGGCTCGGTGAGGCCGAAGCAGCCGACGTACGTGCCGGAGGTGAGCCCGGGGAGCCAGGTCCGCTTCTGCTCCTCGCTGCCCCAGGCGGCGACGGTCTTGGCGACCAGCCCCAGGGACACGGAGACGATCCCGCGCACGGAGGAGTCGCCGCGGCCCAGCTCCTCGGTGACCAGGCAGTACGCGAGATGGTCGCCGCCGCAGCCGCCGTACCGCTCGTCGATCGTCAGCCCGAGGAAGCCGAGGTCGCCGAGTTTCTTCACGATGCCCCGGTCGACCTCCTCGGCGCGGTCCCAGGCCGTGGCGTGGGGCGCGACCTCGCGCTCGACGAAGTCCCGGGCGAGCCGGCGGACGGCGCTCTGCTCCTCGCTGAGCTCCAGGTTCATGACAGTCACCCAACCCCGGGATTTTAATTACCACTGCTAGTTTTCTGGTCCAGCCCTACTATGTGCGCCATGGCCCGACCGCGCAAGCCCTTGCTCAGCACCGACCGGATCGTCGAAACGGCACGGGAGCTCGTGGACGCGGAGGGCCTGGCGTCCCTCTCCACGCGCCGGCTCGCCGCGCAGCTGGGTGTCAGCGGGCCCTCGCTCTACAACCACTTCCGCACCAAGGACGAGATCCTGGAGGCGGTGGCCGACTCGGTGAGCGCGCTGGTCGACCTGTCGATGTTCGAGGACGGCCGGGACTGGCGGACCGCGCTGCACGACTGGGCCGTCTCCTACCGGGCAGCGCTGCGCGCCCACCCCAACATCGTGCCGGTCCTGGCACGCGGCCCCGGCCGCCGCCCGGCCGCCCTGCGGCTCGCCGACGCGGTCTACGGCGCGATGGTCGAGGCGGGCTGGCCGCCCGCGCAGGCCACGTCCATCGGCGCGCTGATGCGGTACTTCATCATGGGTTCGGCGCTCGGCTCCTTCGCCGGGGGTTTCGTGGACGACGCCGGCGCCTACGACCCCGCCGACTATCCCCACCTCGGCCAGGCCCACCTGCTCGCCGAGAAGCAGGAGAAGATCGACGAGCGAGCCTTCGAGACGGGCCTGACGGCACTGCTGGACGGCCTGGCCGGGCAGTACGCGCAGGCGCGGAGCGCCGGATAGGACCTCTCGCGGGCGGCACGGGCGCGGACAGGGGACAGAGGGCGGGGGGCGGGGCGAGGGCGGGACGGGAACGGAGGGGGACGGCACGACCGTACGGTTCGGCCGTCGCCGAAGTGTCCGTACCGCATGCTGGGGCGCATGACCACGAAGGACCCCCGGGCCGCCGGGCTCGCACGGCTCGCCGGGCTGCTCGCCGACGAGACCCGGGCCGCGTGCCTGCTGGCCCTGCTGGACGGCCGGGCGTGGACGGCGGGCGAGCTGGCGCGGCACGCCGGTGTCGCCCCCTCCACGCTGAGCGGACATCTGGGCAGGCTCGTCGCCGGCGGGCTGCTCGCCGAGGAACGGCAGGGCCGGCACCGGTACGTACGGCTCGCCGACGCGCGGGCCGCCCAGCTGGTGGAGGAACTGACCGCGCGGATCGCCCCGGAGGCGCACCGGCGTCCGCGCACCCTGCGGCAGGCGGGTGCGGGCTCGGCGGCGGCCCGCGGGCGGACCTGCTACGACCATCTCGCCGGCCGGCTCGGGATCGCGGTCACGGACGCGTTCACGGCCCGCGGGCTGCTGCTCCAGGACACCGGGTTCGCGCTCACCGAGGCGGGCCTGCGCTGGTTCGACGCCCTCGGCATCGGCCTCGACCGGCACGGCCGCCGCCCGCTGGCCCGCGCCTGCCTGGACTGGACGGAACGCCGCCCCCACCTCGCCGGAGCCGCCGGGGCGGCCCTGTGCCGGCACGCCCTGGACGTGCGGTGGTGCGTCCGCATCGGCTCCGGGCGCGCGGTGAAGGTGACGAAGGAGGGCGAGCGGGCGCTGTCGGAACTGCTGGGGATCGAGGAGGCGGCCCTGCGATGACCGGCGCCCACCGCGCCGCACCACACCGTTCCCGCACCGCTCGCTCCGCCGTGCTCCGTCCCGTACGCCTCCTGCGCTCCACAGGCCCCCGTCCGAAAACCGCGAGCCCGCGGGACCCTTCCCCTCCTAACCTCTGGACCATGATGAACGTCTCCCGTCCGCGCTCCGCCCGGCGTGCGGAGCTGCTCGCCGCCGGGGCCGCCACCGTCACCGTGGTGCTGTGGGCCTCCGCCTTCGTGTCGATCCGCAGCGCGGGGGCCGCCTACTCACCGGGAGCACTCGCCCTCGGGCGGCTGGCCTCCGGCGTGCTGGTGCTGGGGGCGATCTGTCTGTGGCGGAGGGAAGGGATACCGCCGCGCTCCGCATGGCGCGGGATCATGGTGTCGGGGGTGCTCTGGTTCGGCTTCTACATGCTCGCCCTCAACTGGGGCGAGCAGCAGGTCGACGCGGGCACCGCGGCCCTCGTGGTGAATGTCGGGCCGATCCTCATCGCGCTGCTCGGCGCCCGGCTGCTCGGGGACTCGGTGCCGCCGCGGCTGCTGGCCGGCATGGCCGTGTCGTTCGCCGGGGCGGTGACCGTGGGGTTGTCGATGTCCGGCGAGGGCGGCTCCTCGGTGCTCGGGGTGGTGCTGTGTCTGCTGGCGGCGATGGCGTACGCGGCGGGCGTGGTCGCGCAGAAGCCCGCCCTGGGGACGGGGAGCCCCCTGCAGGTGACGACGTACGGGTGCCTGGTCGGGGCGGTGGTGTGTCTGCCCTTCGCCGGGCAGCTCGTGCGGGAGGCCGCCGACGCGCCCGTCTCCGCCACGCTCAACATGGTCTATCTGGGCGTCTTCCCGACCGCCCTCGCGTTCACCACCTGGGCCTACGCCCTGACCAGGACGACCGCGAGCCGCATGGGCGCGACCACGTACGCGGTGCCCGCCCTGGTCGTGCTGATGTCCTGGCTCGCGCTGGGCGAGGTACCGGGCCCGTTCACCCTCCTGGGAGGCGCCCTGTGCCTGGCGGGCGTGGCGGTGTCGCGGTCACGGGCCGGGGCGAAGCCGCGGGCGGGGTCCGGGGCCGCGGGCCCGGCGGGCACGGTCCCGGTCCCGGTCCCGGTCCCGGCGGGCACGGTCCCGGTCCCGCCGGACCCGGAGGAGGTCCGGGGAAGGGCACACGGTGTCCGGGAGGCACCGGACGCGCGGGAGGTGCGGCCCGACCGGGCGTCCGGCTCGACGTGACCGGGCAAGCACCCGACGCCCCAACCCCCGCCCCCGCCCCCGCCCCCGAGGGAAGCTCCGCTCGCCGTGCCGGGTCCTGCTAGAAGACCACCAGGGCCCGTCCGCCCTTGCCCGCCAGCATGTTGTCGAAGGCGGCCGGGATGCCGTCCAGGGCGATCCGTTCCGTCACCAGGGCGCCCAGGTCGAGCCGGCCGGCCCGGATGTGCCCGGCGAGGACGGGGAGGTCGCGGGCGGGGTCGGAGTTGCCGTAGACGCAGCCGGACAGGGTCCTGCCCCAGTGGAAGATCTCCAGGGCGTTGAAGGTGACCTGCTGGTCCTTGCCGCCGATGCCGACGACCGCGGTGCGTCCGCCGCGCCGGGTGGACTCCCAGGCGGTGCGGATGGTGGTCGCGCGGCCCACGCACTCGACGGCCGCGTCCACGCCCTGCTTGCCGGTGAGGGCCCGGATCTCGCGGGCGGTGGTGTCCGAGGCCACGACGTACTCGGTCGCCCCGGCGGAGCGGGCCAGCTCCTCCTTCGCCGGGGAGACGTCGACCGCGACGATCGTCGCCGCGCCCGCGATCCGGGCCGCCTGGAGGGCGGCGAGGCCCACTCCCCCGACGCCGAACACCGCGACCGACTCACCGGGCCGGACCTGCGCGCAGTGGTGGACGGCACCGTAGCCGGTGAGCACGGCGCAGCCGAGCAGGGCGGCGTCGGTGAGCGGCACGCCGTCGGGGGCGGGCAGGACGCAGGAGGCGGGCACCACCGTCTCCTCGGCGAAGGCGGCGACGTTCAGGCCGGGGTGGAGCGCGGTGCCGTCGTCGGCGCGGTGGGCGTGCACCGCGGCGGCGCCGCTCAGGGCGTCGGCGCACAGCCACACCTCGCCGCGCGCGCAGGCGGGGCAGACACCGCAGGAGGGTGCCCAGTTGAGGACGACGCCGTCGCCGGGCGCGACACGGGTGACGCCCTCGCCGACGGAGACGACCGTGCCGGCCCCCTCGTGGCCCAGCACCGCCGGGACCGGGAGACGCATGGTGCCGTTGGTCAGGGACAGGTCGGAGTGGCAGACCCCGGCTGCGGCGAGCCGGACCCGGACCTTGCCGGGGCCGGGTTCGGGCAGGTCGATCCCCGTGATCTCCAACGGGGCGTCGACGGCGGACAGTACGGCGGCGCGGACAACCATGGCGGTGGGACTCCCCTGGAACCGGAGGGACTTGGTCAGTGCTCGAGGAACTGGGACCGAGCCGGCTCGGAATCGGATCGGAACCGGCTCAGAACTGGAGGGACTTGGTCTGGAGGTACTCGGTCAGGCCGTGCACGCCGAGTTCGCGGCCCACGCCCGACTGCTTGTAACCGCCGAAGGGCGCGAGGGGGTTGAAGCGGCCGCCGTTGATGTCGACCTGGCCGGTCTCCATGCGGCGGGCGAACGCCGTCGCCTGCGCCTCGTCGGCGGCCCAGACCGCTCCGGCGAGTCCGTAGACGGTGCCGTTGGCGATGCGCAGGGCGTCCTCCTCGTCCTCGTAGCACAGGACGGACAGGACGGGGCCGAAGATCTCCTCCTGGGCGATGGTCATGTCCGGGGTGACGTCCGCGAAGACGGTGGGGCTGACGAAGCAGCCCTGCTCGCGCGGCGCGTCGGGGCCACCGGCGACCAGGCGCGCACCCTCGGCGACGCCCTTCTCGATGTAACCACGCACCCGTTCCTGCTGCTTGGCGTTGACGAGGGGACCGATGCGGTCGCCGTACTTGGCGGCGGCGGCCGCGGCGAGCTCGACGGCCTCGTCGTACTGGTCGCGGTGGACCAGCATGCGGGTCCAGGCGCTGCACGTCTGGCCGGAGTTGGACATCACGTTGGCGACCCCGACGTTGACCGCCCGTGCCAGGTCGGCGCCGGGGAGGATCACGTTGGCGGACTTGCCGCCGAGTTCGAGGGCGACCTTCTTGACGGCGGCCGCGGCGACGGCGCCGATCCGTCGGCCGACGGCGGTGGAACCGGTGAAGGAGACCAGGTCGACGCCCGGGTGTTCGGCGAGGGCCTGGCCGGCCACCGGGCCGAGGCCGGTGACCAGGTTGAACACGCCTGCCGGGACGCCGGCCTCGTGCACCGCCTCAGCGAGGAGCCGGGCGACCAGCGGGGTGTCCTCGGCGGGTTTGACGACGATCGTGCAGCCGGCGGCGAGGGCCGGGGCCGCCTTGGCGACGATCTGGTGCAGGGGGTAGTTCCAGGGGGTGATCGCGCCCACCACGCCGACCGGCTCGTGAAGGACGGTCGAGTTGCCCGTCCGCTCCTCGAAGGGGTACGTCGCCGCCAGCTCGGCGTACGAGCCCGCCACCGCGATCGGCACGGCCGCGTGCACGGCCTGCGAGAGCTTCAGGGGTGCTCCGAGTTCTGCGGTCACCGTCTGCGCGATCTCGTCCTGCCGGGCCACCAGCACGTCACGGAGGGCGGCGAGACGGGCCGCGCGCTCGGCGGGCGCGGTCGCGGCCCAGGCGGGGAGGGCGGCGCGGGCCGCCCGCACGGCGGCGTCCACGTCCTCGACGGTGCCCGCGGGGACGGTGGCGATCACCTGCCCGTCGGCCGGGTTCACGACCTCGATCACGTCCGGACCGGCCGCGGGGCGCCAGGCGCCGTCGATGTACATGCCGTCGTATGCCTTCATCGCACTTCCTCCGGAGCGGGGCGTCGTCGTCCACCCCATAAACTAGCGGCGCTAATTTAATGACGCCAGGGGGACGCGCACACGGCCCGGCAGCGGCCGGTGCGGGTACGGGTGCGTCCGGGCGGGGCCGCGGCGTCACTCGTCCAGGTCGGGCAGCTGCGCCGGGCTGGGGCAGATCCGCTCGCCGTGCTGGTCGAAGACGAACAGGTGGGCGATGTCGACCAGGAGCGGCACCTGCATGCCGTGCCGGAGGCGGATCTCCGGGGTGGTGCGGACGACGAGGTCGCCGGGCAGCCGGGGCCCGGCGGGGGCGGGTTCGGGCCGCGTCCCCTCGGCCCGCTCCCCCGGGACGTCGTGCCCGGCCCGTGATCCGCCGGCCCGCGCCCGCAGCCGGTCCAGGACCCTGCCGCCGCCACTGCCCTCGCGGCGGCTGCGCCGGGGCGGGCGGCCGGGACGCGGACGCGGGGCCTCCAGCTCGGGGACCACGGCGGGGCGGGAACCGGTGTCGAAGTGGACCAGGGCCTCATGGCCCTGGAACTCCACGTGCTCCACCAGACCGGTGAGCGCCGACTCACCGGGGCGGGCGGCACCGCCCGACGGGGCCCGCCCCGGCCCCCGCGGGGCCGGTCCACGGGAGGCCGTGCCCGGTTCACGCGCTCCCGTGAACCCAGGGGCTATCCGGACTGCCTCGGAGCGCAGGCCCACGATGACCTCACGGCCCTGCTGCACCCGCAGCAGCCGGTGGTCCAGGCAGAGGGGTTCGGGCAGCCGCAGGAACTGCTTGCCCAGACTGATGGTCATCGCGCCGTCGAGCGGCGCACGGACCACCCCGCGCAGCAGGTTGATGCGCGGGGTGCCGATGAACGCGGCGACGAAGACGTTGCTCGGCAGCGAGTAGACCGCGCGCGGGCTGCCGACCTGTTGCAGGACTCCGCCGCGCAGCACGGCGACCCGGTCGCCGAGCGACATGGCCTCGGCCTGGTCGTGGGTGACGTAGACGGTGGTGACGCCCAGCTCGCGGGTGAGCTGCGAGATCTCGGCGCGCAGTCGGCTGCGCAGCTTCGCGTCGAGGTTGGACAGCGGCTCGTCCATCAGGAAGGCGGAGGGGCGGCGGGCGATGGCCCGGCCCATGGCGACCCGCTGGCGTTCGCCGCCGGACAGCTGGGCGGGGAAGCGGTCGAGGAGGTCCTCGATGCCCAGCATGCGGGCGGTGGCGTCCACCCGGGCCCGGTGGTCGACCCCGGGGGCCTCGACGCGCAGGGGGAAGCCGATGTTGTCGCGGCCGGTCATGCTCGGGTAGAGGGCGAAGTTCTGGAACACCATCGCCATGTCCCGGCCGGACGGCGGCAGGTCGTTGCCGAACTCGCCGTCGAGGAACAGCAGACCCTCGTCGATCTCCTCCAGGCCGGCGATCATCCGGAGCACGGTGGACTTGCCGCAGCCGGAGGGGCCGAGCAGGACGAGGAACTCGCCGGGCGCGATGTCCAGCGACAGCCGGTCGACCACGCGTACACCGCGGGTGTAGGCCTTGCTCACGTCGTGCAGGGAGATGGCGCGTGTCATGAGGGTGCCCCCGGGGGCTCGTCAGGGCGCTGGTGCTCCGCGGTCGGACGCCTCGCGCGGGCCGTACGGGGCCGTACGAGACGCATGAGTCACGGAAGCTAACGGAATGTATGCGGCAGGGGGAAGACGCGGGGCGGGATCGGACGTCACCGTCCACCAGATGAGAAAGCGGACGAACTCATTCGGCCCGATCCGGCCCCGTCCGGCGCCAGATCCGATCAGGAACGGAACCGTATCGCCCCACTCCACACCGGCCCGCCCCGTACCGGCCCACTCCACACAGGCCCGCCCCGTTCCGGTCCGCCCCGTTCCGGTCCGCCCCGGTGGAGGCGGCGACCCGGCCAAGGCGGTCGCGGGCCGGGCGGAGGGCGACGGCAGGCGCGGAACACCGGGCCGCGGCCCTGCTCGGGTCAGCGCGGTGACAGCGCGGTGCCCCTTTCGGTCACGTGACCGGTCCTGGCACCGTCCCGGGTGCCGCCTCGGGCACGGCCCCGGGCGCGATCTCGACGGGCACCCCGTTGAGCACGGCATTGCCCGACAGCGGGTCGAGGAGGCTGCCGTCGAGCAGTTGGTTGACGTTGACGCCGGGGTCGGCCGCCGCGTGCCGCAGCCGGGTGCCGGGCCGGTCGTGGCCCCAGCCGTGCGGCAGGCTCACCACGCCCCGGCGCAACCCGTCGGTCACTTCGGCGGGCACGGTCACCTCTCCCCCGGCGCCCCGGACGCGTACCGGCTGTCCGTCCCGGACGCCGAGGCGGTCGGCGTCGTCGGGGTGGATCTGCAGGGTGCACCGGTTGGTGCCACCGGTGAGGGCGGGCACGTTGTGCATCCAGCTGTTGTTGGAGCGCAGATGGCGGCGGCCGACCAGGACGAAGCCGTCGGGGCGTTCGTCGAGGGCGGCGCGCAACCGGGGGAGGTCGGCGGCGATCGGTTCCGGCAGGAGTTCCACCTGCCCGCTGCGGGTCTTCAGGGGCTGCGGGAGGCGGGGGCTCAGGGGCCCGAGGTCGATGCCGTGCGGGTGGGCGAGCAGCCGGTCGAGGGTGAGGCCGTCCGGGACGGCGCCGAAGCCGTCACCGTAGGGGCCGAGGCGGAGCATCATGTCCAGCCGCCGCTCGGGGCCGTCGTGGCCGGTGAGCAGCCCCGCGAGTTCCTCCGGGTCACGGCCGTGCACCGGGGAGTGCGGGTCGTTCACCGCCCTGCCGAGGGTCTGGTCGATGACCAGCCGGTCGACGGCCGCCGGGTCGGCGCCGTGCCGGCCGGTGGCGGCGAGGACGAGCCGGGCCAGGATCTCGGTCTCCGGCATGCGGCCGGGCTCCGGCGGGAGGGCGGGGCGGGTGTAGCGGACCTGGTTGCGTACGGCGAGGGTGTTGAAGGCGAAGTCGTGGTGCGGGCTCTGCGCGGGCGGGGGCGGCGGCAGGACGACGTGGGCGTGGCGCGAGGTCTCGTTGAGGTACGGGTCGACGCTGACCATGAAGTCGAGGGAGCCGAGGGCCTTGTCGAGGCGGTCGCCGTCGGGCGCGGACAGGACCGGGTTGGCGGCGACGGCGATGAGGACGCGCAGCGGTTCCCCCGCGTCGGTGGCGGTGTCGATCTCCTCGGCGAGGGCGGAGAGCGGCAGTTCGCCCTTGGCCTCGGGGTGCCGGCTCACCCGGGAGTGCCAGCGTCCGAGGGCGAAGCCGCGGCCGGGTCCGGCAGGACGCGGGGTCCTGTCGGTGGCGGCACGGGGGAAGAGGGCGCCGCCGGGCCGGTCGAGGTTGCCGGTGAGGATGTTGAGGACGTCGACGAGCCAGCTGGCCAGGGTGCCGTGCGGGACGGTGCAGCTGCCGATGCGGCCGTAGACGGCGGCGGTGGGGGCGGCGGCGAGTTCGCGGGCGAGGGCGCGGATGGTGTCCGCGTCGACGTCGCAGGCGGGGGCGACGGCCTCGGGGGTGAAGTCCTTCACGGCGTCGGCGAGTTCGGCGACGCCTTGCACATGGGGAGCGCAGTCCCCCAGGTCGACGAGGTGCTCTTCGACGAGCACGGACGCCATCGCCGCGAGCAGCAGGGCGTCGGTGCCGGGCCGGACGGCGATGTGCCGGTCGGCGAGGCGGGCGGTGCGGGTGCGGCGCGGGTCGACGACGGTGAGGGTGCCGCCACGGGCCCTGAGCGCCCTGAGGCGGCCGGGGAAGTCGGGTGCCGTGCACAGGCTCCCGTTGGATTCCAGGGGGTTGGCGCCGATGAGCAGCAGGTGGTCGGTGCGGTCGAGGTCGGGTACGGGGATCGCGTTGGCGTCGCCGAAGAGGAGTCCGCTGGACACGTGCTTGGGCATCTGGTCGACGGTGGAGGCGGTGAAGAGGCTGCGGGTGCCGAGCCCGGCGATCAGGAGGGGCGGGTAGAGGGCACCGGCCACGGTGTGCACGTTGGGGTTGCCGAGGACGACCCCGACGGCGTGCGGGCCGTACCGTTCGACGACGGGCCGGATGCCGGCGGCGACCGCGTCGAAGGCCTCCTCCCAACTGGCCTCCCGCAACTCGCCGTCGACCCGGACGAGCGGGCCGCGCAGCCGGTCCGGGTCGGCGTCGACGGCGGGGAAGGCGGCGCCCTTGGGGCAGATGAACCCCTTGCTGAAGACGTCGTCACGGTCGCCCCGGGCGCCGGTGACCCTGCCCTCGTCGAGGGTGAGCGTCAGGCCGCAGGTGGCCTCGCACAGAGGGCAGATACGAAGAGCGGTGCGGGACATGGAACCTCCCGGGTACGGGGGCGGTGGCGCACGGACAGGCGGGCGGACGGGCAGGCGCAGGGCCGGCCGCACGGGGCGGCCGGCGAACCGAGCATACCGACCGGTATGCATGTGTGGGAGCCCCGTGCCGGTTCGTTCTCGGTCGAACAGCGGGGGCCCGTTGCGGGTGCCGGCGGCCGGTTCGCCGCCCGGCCCCGCGGCGAGAGCCGTGCAGGCGCCGGTTTCCGGATCAGTCCAGTACGCGTGCCAGATAGGCACGCAGCATCTCCCGCAGTTCGGCGATGATCTCCTCGTCGCCCTCGGGCGCTGTCCGGAAGGCGAGGTGGACGAGGGCGTCCGCGGTTTCGACGGCGATGAGGAAGCCCCGGCGCAGTTCCTCGTCCGGTTCGCGGTCCAGGTGGCGGGAGAGCAGGTGGGTGAGGTGGTCGGCGACGCGGTGGTTGGGTTCGGTCCGGCGGGTGCCGACGGGGATCTGGTTGCCGAAGTCGACCAGGGAGAAGCCGGGCGCGGTGCGTTTCATGTCCAGGTACTCGTCGAGCACGACGTCCATGGCCTGCCGCCAGCCCGGGGCGCCGGGGGCCGTCTTCAGGCGGTCGGTGACCTGCCGGGTGAAGCGCTCCAGGTTGCGCTGGGCCAGCGCGTCGGCCATCTCGCGCTTGTTGCCGAAGAAGCGGTAGACGGAGCCGATGGGCACACCGGCGCGCTGCGCGACGGCGCGGGTGCTCAGGGCGTCGTAGCCGACCTCGTCGAGGAGCGCGGCGCAGGCGTCCAGGATTCTGGCCAGCCGTTCGGTGCTGCGGCGCTGCACGGGCGCGCGGCGGAGGGAGGTCGCGGGGGGCACGGACACGGGCACGGGCTTCATCCTGCCCTTCGGTCCCCGTCGGGTGAACCCCGGCCCCCGGCTGCGGAGCCGGGGCCCGCCGCCCCTCGCTCCGTCGCGGTCGGAGCCGTGGTGGGACTCGGTTCCGAGACCGTGATGTCGGCCGTGCTCTCCACCGGCTCTCCGCCCACGGCCCACACCGAGTCGTCGTCCGCGTAGAGGCGGACGGTGACCTGGTGCGTGCCGCGCCGGACGGTGTGCGGGGAGAGGTGGTGGCCGGGCTCGCGCAGCAGGGCGACGAGCCGGTCGTTCACGTAGAGGTGCGCGAGGCCGCGGCCGGGCACCGCCCGGTTGGCGGTGCCGTCCGGCGAGAAGCGGAAGTTGCGCACGCGCAGCCGTACGTCCCAGCCGCCGTCGGCGTCGGGCGTGACCTCCACGCCGACCTCGGGGGCGCCCTCCTCGTCCACCTCGCGGTAGGGCCGGCCCTCGTCGTCCCGCTCCTCCAGGAGCTTGCCCACCGGCGACGGCGACCCGGCGCCCTGTTCCTGTTCCCGGGCAGCACCCGAGCCGCAGCCCGCGGATCCGGCCAGCAGTACGCCGCACACCGCGAGCGCGGTGATCACCCTCCCCGTCCACGCCATGCGGGGGAGCTTAGAACAGGCGTCCGGTCGCACGGATCCCCCTGGAGTCGGGTTCCGCGTCCTCCGTCGAGAGGAGGGCGGGGGTACTACGGGAGGAGGGCGACAGCCGGGGCGGGGGCGGGCGGGCGCGCCGGGACCGGGCGGGCACGGGACCGGGGTGGGGCCGGAGTGTGGCCGGAGTGTGGCGAGCGGCATTCGGAGGGGCAGAGACCGCCGCGCTGCACGAAGCGATGTCGCGTGGCCCTCTTGCGCCGGGGAAAACGCAATCCTACGGTGATGCATAGGAATCGCACGCAAGGGAGCAGCGAAGATGAGCGATGGGGGCACCGCCCGCGCGAGCGCATTCGAGCGTGAGGGAGCGCGCAAGGCCGCCGAGGGACTCGGCCACCTCTCCGGTTTCGGCAACGAGCACAGCTCCGAGGCGGTCCCGGGCGCCCTGCCCGAGGGCCGCAACTCGCCGCAGCGCGCGCCGCTCGGGCTGTACGCGGAACAGCTGAGCGGTACGGCGTTCACCGAGCCGCGGGCCCACAACCGCCGTTCGTGGCTGTACCGGATCCGCCCGTCGGCCGCGCACCCGGCGTTCACCCGCACGGGCAACGGGGCGATCCGCAGCGCGCCCTTCAACCAGACGGTGCCCGACCCCAACCGCCTGCGGTGGAGCCCGCTGCCCGCACCGGCCGAGGGCACGGACTTCCTGGCCGGCCTGTGGACGCTGGGCGGCAACGGCGACGTCACCCAGCGCGCCGGCATGGCCGTGCACCTCTACCACGCCAACGCGTCGATGGACCGGGTGTTCAGTGATGCCGACGGTGAACTGCTGATCGTCCCGGAGGAGGGCGGGCTGGTACTGCGGACCGAGTTCGGGCTGCTGCATGTGGAGCCGGGACACATCGCGCTGATTCCCCGTGGGGTGCGCTTCCGTGTGGAGCTTCTGGACGATGTGGCCCGCGGCTATGTGTGCGAGAACTACGGCGCCGCCTTCCGGCTTCCCGACCTCGGCCCCATCGGCGCCAACGGCCTGGCGAACGCACGGGACTTCCGGGCGCCCGTCGCCGCGTACGAGGACGTCGAGGGGCCGGTGGAGGTGGTGAACAAGTTCTGCGGCAACCTCTGGTCGGCCACCTACGACCACTCCCCGCTGGATGTCGTCGCCTGGCACGGAAATCTCGTGCCGTACGCCTACGACCTGCGCCGTTTCAATGTGATGGGCACCATCTCGTACGACCATCCGGACCCGTCGATCTTCACCGTGCTGACGGCGCCGAGCGACACGCCGGGGCTGGCGGGGGTGGACTTCGTGGTGTTCGCGCCGCGCTGGCTGGTGGGCGAGGACACCTTCCGGCCGCCGTACTTCCACCGGAACGTGATGAGCGAGTACATGGGTCTGATCGAGGGTGCCTACGACGCGAAGGCGGAGGGGTTCGTGCCGGGCGGCGGCTCGCTGCACAACATGATGTCGGCGCACGGGCCGGACCGGGAGACGTTCGAGAAGGCGAGCGCCGCCGAGCTGCGCCCGCAGAAGATCGACGACGGTCTCGCGTTCATGTTCGAAACGCGCTGGCCGGTGTCCCTGACGCCGCAGGCGGCCCGCGCGGAGCATCTGCAGCAGCGCTACGACGATGTGTGGCAGGGGCTCGAGCGTCACTTCCGCACGATGCAGTGCGAGTGATCCGAGTGATCCGGGTGATCCGGGTGATCCGGGTGATCCGAGGGGGACCGGGGCCCGGGGGCTCCGGTTCGGCTCCGGATGCCCCAGCCGCTGTCGACGCGCCCCTGCACCTCGCATTGCACTGAACGTTCCCGACCGGTACGGATAGCCCGTGACCTCCTTCGCGCCGGATTCGATCATCCTGAACCGCAAGTTGCCGCTCTGGTACCAGGTGTCGCAGTCGCTGCGTGCCTCGATCCTCGGCCGCTCGCCCCGGGACCCGCTGCGCCTGCCCACCGAGGAACAGCTGGCGGGGCACTACGGAGTGAGTGTGCTGACCATGCGGCAGGCACTGAAGGAACTGGAGGACGAAGGGCTGATCAGCCGGCACCGCCGGCGCGGCACGTTCATCGAGCCCGGTGCCCTCCGGGGCGCCCCGGTACGGCTGCTGGGGTCGGTGGACGCGATCGTGGCCCAGCAGTCCGGCATGACGACCGAACTGCTGGAGCACGGCACCGCGCCGGTGCCGGCCGAACTCGCCGAGTACTTCCCCGGACTGACGGAGACTGCTGCCTACCACCGGCTGCGCAGCGACGAGAAGACCGGCGAGCCGACCAACCACGCCCGCAACTACGTCCGTCCGGAGCTCGCCGGCCGGATCGACCTGGAGGATCTGCGACGCTGGCCGATGACCAAGGTGCTGCGGGACGTCGTCGGGGTGGAGATCGGCCGCATCACGGACACCGTGGAGGCGCGGCTCGCGGACCCGGAGACGGCCCGACTGCTCCGGGTTCCGCTGCTCAGCCCGATCCTGCACTACACCGGCATCACCTACGACACCGGCGGCGACCCCCTGGACGTGGCCGTGATCAACTACCGGGGCGACCGCTTCTCCTTCACCGTGACCCTGGAAGCCACCTGATCCCGCCCGCCCGTCAGGTCGTACGATGCCCAGCGTGACGCATGACGACGCTCCGCTGCTGGCGGACCTCATGCCGTGGTCCGTCGCACCGCCACGGCTCGGCCGGGGATGGCCGGCGGCACCCGATCCTGCGGCGCTGAAGGCCCGTTGGAACGCCCTGATGAAGGCCGCGGGACCGGACAGGGAGGCCCTGTTGCAGCCGACCCGCTCACGGACCGGGCACACGGCGGTCGGGCGGCTTCCGGGCCGGTCGGGCGGCACGGAGCGGCTGGCACGCGCCTCGGGTCCGTGCCCGGAGCCGGTCCGCGTGCTGCGCTCCCCCTTCGACGAGCAGTGGTTGATTCCCGACCAGCGGCTGATCGACGCGGCCCGCCCCGAGCTGTGGCGGGTGGCGGACGAGCGGCAGATCTTCCTCGTCGAGACCGGGACCGCCACGGGACGCGGGGCACGCGCGCGGGGCGAGCGCGCCCGGGGCGGTGCTGCCGGCACCGACGACGCCGGTGACGCCACCGGCCCTCGGCTCCTCGCCACCTCCCTGCTGCCGGTGCTCCGTCCCGGCCGGATCCGCCCGTTGTACCGCCGGCCCGGCGGCGCGGAGCCGAACCTCGCCCCGGGCCTGCCCGAGCACCTCACGGCACGCCTCGGCCGGGAGGTGCCGGCCCTCGACGCGCTCGCCTGGGTGATGGCCGTGGTGCGGCCCGGCCCCGGAGGGCTCGTGGTGCCGCTCACCGGGGACGCCGGCACGTGGGACACGGGTGTGGAGGTGGGGCGCCGGATGCTGTGGCTGATGCGGCGCGACGGGGAGCGCCCCCGGCTCCCGGGCGGACGCCGCCCCTACGTCCGCGCCCCGCTCCCGTCCCGCCCGCCGGCCGTCCGGTACGACCGCGACGAGGAGGCCCTGTTCTTCGACGAGGGCCGCGTCTCGCCGGTGCCGCCGGCGGCCTGGGACTACGAGGTGGCCGGGGTCCCGGTGCTGGAGCAGTGGTGCGCGGCCCGCACGGAGGAGGCCGAGCCGGGGACGCTGGAGGCGATCCGTCCGGCCGGCTGGCCGCAGACCTGGACGTCGGAGCTCCTGGAGCTGATCACGGTCCTCACCCTGCTCGCCGAACTCCGCCCGCGGCAGGCCGCGTTGACGGTCCGTGCGACGGTCGATCCGATCACTCCGGCGGAGTTGCGCCGGGCGGGCGTGCTCCCCGTACCACGGTCGGCGCACGGGCCCGCCTCGGTCCTGGACGCGCACGAGGAGGGGCCGGAGGGTCAGCTCGCGCTGATCTGACACGGCACACCGCAGATCCGGACCGGACCCGCTCCCCACCGGTTCCCGCCGGTTCCGGCCCGCCGGCCCTCGTCGGTGACCGGTGCCGAAGCCGTCGAGCACCCGTCCGAGGTTCCGCTCGACGCGGGAGGCCGTGGGGTGCGCACGCCGCACGGGCGCTCCGTGGGGCTCACGAGCGCGGGCCGGGGCGGACGGGAGCGAGTGCCGGGGAACGGCAGGGTCCGGGGACGGGACGGCAGAAGTCCGCACGCCCCCGGATCACTGTCGGGTGGATCGGGGGCGCCGGGAGGAACGTGACCGGAGACGAGGTACCGAGAGAGGTGCCGGAGGAGGACGACGTGCCTGTGCCGGAGCGCACCGCTGGGCGGCGCCGCGCGTCGTGGGGTGACGGGCGGCGCGTACGCGGTGCGCCACCACGCCGGGACGGTGGGCCCGTCCGGACGCGGGACTACCGGACGCGGGACTAGCGGCTGCCGAAGAGCGAGCGGCGCAGCCGGCGCAGCGGGGCGAAGAGCGAGACGCGGCTCGTCCGCGCCCGTGAGCCCTTGGCTCCGCGGTCGTGCCTGTCACGCGCTGTCAGTTCGCGCATCAGCGATGTCGCCTCGGCCGCCTCCCGCTGCGGGACGGCGGGTCCCGCCAGCACCGAGAGGTGGCGGTCCAGGCGCGTACTGGTCGCACTGCTCCCGCAGGTGATCGCAGGGACCCTGGCCCTGCTGCGCACCGTTATCTGATCCATGTCACTCCCCACCCGTACGAGTCCGCCCGGCCCGGGCAGGTTAACCCTATCGCCCCGTCCGGGCACTCGCGTATCTCGGTCGCAGGATTCACCTTCCCCGTAAGGAGGTTGACGAACACTCGATGATTACTCTCCGAATCCAACCCCTTTCAGGGCGAGTTGGACGACCGGCTGGGTTGTGGGCTGCGGAGACCCTCCGCCCGGCTCGACGGTTACGGCGAGTGACGTCGCGGAGATGTCGAGGTCGGAGGCGACGAGGGGCGCGTCGCTCTCGAAGAGCCCGAGGGAGCGCGGTTGTGCGCCGGGGCGCATGAGCCAGAGCTGACGCACACGTCCGTTCGGCGGGTTGTCGTATCCGCCGAGGGTGACGACGGCACTCCGTTCCGAAGCGGAGGCGATCACTCCGATCGTGCCGCCCCGCGCGTCGCGGCCGCTGCTCGCGCGGGCGTCGGGGGCGGCGAGAACGTGGGCGATCTCACGTGCGCGGTCCCGTTCGGCGGTCAGTTGGTCCTGGGTCCGGTTCGCCTGGACGGCGAACAGGGCGGCGACGACGAGGGCGGCGGCGGCGGTGGCCGTCGCGAAGGGCACGAACAGCGGCATCCGGCGCCGCCCGCCGGTCTCCGGTACGGGCCCGGTCCCCCATACGTGGGGCGGGAGTTGCGGTGCACGTGCGCCCCTCTGCTCCTGGGGCCCGGGGGCGGGGGCGGGGTCCTGTGGGGTGGTCCGTACGGCGGCCATGACCCGGTCGCGCAGGGCGGGTGGCGCGGGGGCGGCCGTGGACCAGGCGAGGCGGACGGCGTCCTCGGCGAGGACGCGCACCTCGGCGGCGCAGCGGCGGCAGGCCGTCAGATGCCTCTCGAAACGGATGCGTTCGGCGGGTTCGAGTGCGTCGAGTGCGTAGGGGGCGGCCAGCGAGTGGAGGTCTCCGCGGCCCCCGCGGCCCGACAGCCGGTCCAGGAAGCTCATGCGGCACCTCCCAGGCAGTGGCGCAGTCGGGTCAGGCCGTCACGCATGCGTGTCTTGACCGTACCGAGCGGCAGGGAGAGCCGCTCGGCCACTTCGCGGTAGGTGTAGCCGTCGTAGTAGGCGAGGGTGACCGACTGCCGCTGCAGGGCGGTGAGCCGGTCCAGGCAGCGGCGCACCCACTCGCGTTCGAGGCCGGCCTCGACCTCCTCGGCGACCTGGTCGAACGCGGGCTCGCTGCCGCGCCGGGCGGCTTCGCGCTGCTCGCGCTCGCCCGCCGCGCGGGCGCTGCGCACCCGGTCGACGGCCCGGCGGTGGGCGAGGGTGAGCACCCAGGACAGGGCACTGCCCCGCTCGGGGTCGAACCGGGCGGCGGAGCGCCAGAGTTCGAGCAGCACCTCCTGTACGACCTCCTCCGACTGGGCGGGATCGCGCACCACTCTTCGCACCAGTCCGTAGACCGGCCCGGACACCAGTCCGTACAGCGCCTCGAATGCCTTCTGGTCGCCCCCTGCCACCCGCACCAGAAGCTCGTCCGCCTCCAACGCGCACCCCCCCTCTCCCGGCCCCTTCGGGCCACCCGGTCACCCGGTCACCCGAGGCATGCGCAGCGAGCACGCCTCCGGATGGGAATTACGGATCAGCGGGCCGAAAACGCGGGTCGAACAGCGAGAAATGCTACGGGTGTTCAGCCGCGGAGGAGGGCGGACCCGTCGGAACGTTTTCGCCTCCCGACCAATCCGGTCCGGGCAGGGCTCCGAATCCCGGTGCGTCAGGCAAGTTGGCACTGAGGACGGACGGCATGACACCTAACTCCAGGACCGGCGCGGGACGCAGGAGCCTCGCGACCCTGATCTGTGGCGCGCTGGCCGCCGGTGGGCTCGCCGCCGCCGGCACGGCAGCGCTGGAACCGGGGGCGGCCTCCGCCTCCAGCCACCGGGAGGCCCCGCTGATCTCGGGCACTCCGCAGTACGACAACACCGACCTGTACGCGTTCGTCAGCCCCGACAAGCCGGACACGACGACGATCATCGCGAACTGGATCCCGTTCGAGGAGCCGGCCGGCGGACCGAACTTCTTCACGTTCGCCGAGGACGCGCAGTACGACATCCACATCGACACCAACGGCGACGCGCAGGGCGAGCTGCTGTTCCGCTACACCTTCAGGACCCATACGAAGAACGAGAAGACGTTCCTCTACAACACGGGCCCGGTCACCGGCCTGGACGACCCGGACCTCAACATCACGCAGACCTACGACATCGAGCTGCTCAAGCTGAAGGACCAGCACCTGGTGTCCCGTACGAAGATCGCGGACGACGTCCCGGTGGCGCCGTCGAACGTCGGCAAGGCGTCCATGCCGGACTACGACACGCTCCGCAAGCAGGCCGTGCACGAGCTGGCGGGCGGCGCGACGACGTTCGCCGGGCAGGCCGACGACCCGTTCTTCCTGGACCTGCGCGTCTTCGACCTGCTGTACGGCGGGAACCTCTCCGAGGTCGGCAACGACACCCTCAAGGGGTACAACGTCAACTCGCTGGCCCTCCAGGTGCCGACGGACATGATCGCCGAGGCGGCGGACCAGCCGGTCGTCGGCATCTGGTCCACGACCCAGCGCAAGAACGCCAAGGGGCAGTTCACCCAGGTGTCGCGACTGGGCAATCCACTGGTGAACGAGGTCGTCAACCCGCTGAAGGACAAGGACACGTTCAACGCGTCCGCGCCGTGGGACGACGCTCAGTTCCTCGAGAACGTCACCCACCCCGAGCTTCCGAAGCTCATCGAGGCGATCTACAAGATCGAGGCACCCGCCGAGCCGCGCGACGACCTCGTCGACGTCTTCCTCAAGGGCGTCGAAGGACTCAACCAGCCACCGCACGTGACGCCGTCGGAGATGCTGCGCCTCAACACGTCGATCGAGCCGGCGGCCGAACCGAAGCGGCTCGGTGTGCTGGACGGCGACAACGCGGGCTTCCCCAACGGGCGCCGGCTGACGGACGACGTGATCGACGCGGCGCTCCAGGTCGTCGAGGGCGAGCTGGTCGGCGCGGCGAACGACCTCGGTGACGCGGTCGACGCCAACGACAAGGAGTTCGGCGCCTCGTTCCCGTACCTGGCCAACCCGACGGAGGGGTCGCGCGGTCCGCTCGCCGAGGGCGTGGACAGCGGCAACGACGTGCGCAACCAGCTCGGTGACGCGCTGCGGCCGGCCGGGGCCGGGGGCTCCGACGACACCACCCTGATCGCCGCGTCCGCGGGGGCGGGAGCCTTCGGGATCCTGCTGATCGGCGGGGCCCTGATGTGGTGGCGCAGGATGCGCGGCCGGGCGTACTGAGCCACCGCGCCCACCGGGGCGGGGCGGGGCCCGGGGCTCAGGGCTCCGGCTCTTCCCTCCCCCACCGGCAGGCGGGCCTTCCGGCCCGCCCCAGTGACAGGCGCGGCCCGTCCCCTCCATCCCCCGCGGCACGGGCCGCGCCGCCGATCCCCCGCACCCCGCGGGCGAGCGGCAAGCGGACAAGTCAGCAAGCAACCGAGGAGAGGCATGTCTCCGCGTACGAACGACCACGCCCCGGAGAGCGGCCGGGACACCGGGCCGGCGGAGCCCACGGGGCTGTCCGGGCCCGCCGCGCCCACGGGGCCCGCGGCACCGCCGGGGACCACGGACGCGCGGCCGGACACCGGCGGCCCGGCCGACGCCCGCACCGGCACCGGGTCCGGGGCCACCCGCACCGAGCCCGGGACAAGGGCCGGGACCGGAACCGGGCCCCGGGCCGAGACCGCCGAGGCCCCCGCCCTCCCTGAGTCCGGGACCGAGGCAGCCGGGCCCGGCCCAAAAGCCTCCCCATCCGGCGTGCGCATGGCCGCTCTGCGCCGGTTCTCCGCCGCCGCGCGCCGCTCGCGCGGGGCACATCTCACCGTGTGCGCCGCATTGTTGGCGGTGGCGATGACCGCCGGAGCGGTCGCCGCCGGCGGCCGGGACGGAGCACGGACCGGCACCGATGCCGCTCCCGCGGCCGGGGTGCTCGCGGCCGGGGTGCTCGCCGGGGGCGACCTGGACGCGGGGATCCGTGCCCTGCAGTCCCATCTCCGCGCCCAGCCGCGGGACGCCGGTGGCTGGGCAAGCCTGGGGCTCGCCTACGTCGAGCAGGCGCGGACCAAGGGGGACCCGTCGCGCTACCCGCAGGCCGAGCGGGCGTTCGACCGCTCCCTCGCGCTCGGATCCGGCCATGAGCAGGCCCTGGCCGGCCGTGCCGCCCTCGCCGCGGCCCGGCACGACTTCTCCGGCGCCCTGGAGTACGCCGACCGGGCCCTGAAGCAGAACCCCTACAGCGAGCGCGCCCTGTCCTCCCGTATCGACGCCCTCGTGGAGCTCGGCCGGTACGACGAGGCCGACGAGGCCGCCGACACCGCGGACAGCAGGCGGCCGGGGGGGCCCGTCTTCACGCGGTACGCGTACGTGCGGGAGCTGCGCGGCGACGTGCGGACCGCGCGCGCGGTGCTGGAGCGGGCCCTGGACGGCGCGTCCGCGCCCGCCGACGTGGCGTACGTGGCGACCGCACTCGGCCAACTGGCCTGGAACCAGGGCGATTACGAGACCGCGCTCACCCACTTCGCCCGTGCCCTCGCCGCCGACGAGGACCACCTCCCGGCGTTGGAGGGGCGGGCCCGCGCCCAGGCCGCGAGCGGCGACCTCGCGGGCGCGATCGGGACGCTGGAACAGGTCGTCGTCCGCTCCCCGCTGCCCGGCCCGCTGGTCGCGCTCGGCGAGCTGTACGAGGCCCGGGGCGCCGACGGCGACCGTACGAAGGCGGCCGATCAGTACGCCCTCGTCGACGCCCACGCCGCCCTCGCCCGTGCCGGCGGGGTCAACGCCGACCTCGACACCGCGCTCGCCGCCGCCGACCACGGCGATCCCGAAACGGCCCTGCGCGCGGCCCGCGCCGAATGGGACCGCCGGCACAGTGTGCACACCGCGGACGCCCTCGCCTGGGCGCTGCACCGAAGCGGCCGCTCCGAGGAGGCGCTCCCCCACGCCCGCCGGGCGACGGCCACCGGCTACCGCAACGCCGCCTTCCTCCACCACCGCGGCATGATCGAACTCGCCGCCGGCCACGACGGCGCCGCCCGCCGGTCCCTCACGGCGGCCCTGGAACTGAACCCCGGCTTCTCCCCCCTCGGCGCCCGCGAGGCCCGTGCCGCCCTCGAGGACCTGGAGGCGGCACGGTGAACCTCCGTCGCTCCCCGGCCGGCGGCACCGGCCGCCGTCTCGCCACCTGCGCCGCCGTCCTCGCCGCCGCCTGCGCGCTCACGCTGGTCCCGGTGACGGCGGCGAGCGCGCATCCGCTCGGCAACTTCACCGTCAACCGGTACGACGGCCTGGTCGCCGCGCCGGGCGAGCTCCGCGTCCACCATGTCGAGGACCTCGCCGAGATCCCGGCCACCCAGGCGAAGCCGGACGTCGAGGCGCTGGGCACGGCCGAGTGGGCGCGTCGGCGGTGCGCCGGTGCCGCCCGCGACAGCGAGGTCCGGGTGGACGGGCGTACGGTCCCGGTCACCGTGCGGAGCAGCCGCGCGCGCGTGCATCCCGGTCAGGCCGGGCTCGACACGCTGCGCGTGGAGTGCGGGCTGACCGCTCCGCTGCCCGAGGACGGAACGGCGGACGTCTCCTTCCGCGGCGCCGGGGCGTCCTCGGGTCCCGGCTGGCGGGAGGTCACCGCCCGCGGCGACCGGATGACGCTGGCCGCGTCGGATGTGCCCGAGACGTCGCTGTCACGCGAACTGACGCGCTACCCGGAGGAGTTGCTGTCCTCACCGGCCGACACGGCGACCGCGTCCCTCCGGGTGCGCACGGGCGGGCCGGCTCTGGCGGGGAAGGAGACCGAAGCGCCCGCCGCCTCCGTACTGCCCCGCGGTGCGGACCGGTGGACCCGCGCCCTCGACGACCTCGTCGCCCGGCACGACCTCACCGCGGGGTTCGCGGCGCTCGCGCTGCTGATCGCGGTGGTCCTCGGCGCGATGCACGCGCTCGCGCCGGGTCACGGCAAGACGCTCATGGCCGCGACGGCGGCGGCCCGGGGCGGCAGGGCCCGGCTGCGGGACGTCCTGCCGATGGCCGCCTCGGTGACGGTCACCCACACCCTCGGCGTGGTGGCGCTCGGCCTGCTGGTCACGGCCGGTTCGGCCGCCACGCCCTCGGTCGTCGCGTGGCTCGGCATCGCGAGCGGCACCCTGGTCACCCTGGCGGGCGCGAGCCTCCTCCGCCGGGCCCTGCGCAACCGGAACGCCGCGCAGGGCCACCCGCACCACCACGAGCGCGACCACGGGCACGCTCATGACCACGGGCACGGGCACGACCACACGCACGGGCACGCTCATGACCACGGGCACGGGCACGACCACACGCACGGGCACGCTCATGACCACACGCACGACCACGGACACGGACACGGGCACGCCCAGGCGGACGGCGCGCACCCCCGTCCCCACACCGTCGAGCACACCCACGGCGGTCGCACCCACACCCACGCCGTCGCCCCCACGCTGCGCGGCACCATCCTGCTGGGTCTCGCCGGCGGGCTGGTGCCCAGTCCGTCCGCCGTGGTCGTGCTGGTGGGCGCCGCGGCGCTCGGGCAGGCCTGGTTCGGGCTGCTGCTCGTCGTCGCGTACGGCGTCGGACTGGCGCTCACCCTCACCGCCGCCGGGTACGCCGTGGTGAAGGCGGGCAGCGGCGTGAACCGGCTCCTGGCCCGGCGCCCGCGCTGGACCGCACGCCCGGTGGTCGCGCTGGTGCGCCGGAGCGCGCCCCTGGGATCGGCGTTCGTCGTCGTGGCCCTGGGGGCCGGATTGGTGTTCAGGGGGGCGGCATCCGCGCTGGGCTGAGCTACTTTCATGAGGAAACGGAGAATTCGCCCGGATGCGATGGGGGGCGCCATGTCCGAGGAACCGGGCAGTGAGCGGGTGATCGCGGGCCGGTACCGGCTGCTGTCACCGCTGGGCGAGGGTGGCATGGGGACCGTGTGGCGGGCCCGTGACGAGGTGCTGCACCGCGAGGTCGCCGTCAAGGAGGTCCGCGCCCCGGCCGGGCTGCCGGCGCCCGACGTCGAGCGGATGTACGCCCGGCTGGAGCGGGAGGCGTGGGCGGCCGCCCGGGTCTCCGACCGCAATGTGGTGACGGTGTACGACGTGGCGACCGAGGACGGGCGGCCGTGGATCGTCATGGAGCTGGTCCGCGGCCTGTCCCTGGCCGAGGTGCTGGACGCCGAGGGCCCGCTGGACCCGCAGCGTGCCGCGCGCGTCGGCGCGGAGGTGCTCGCCGCGCTGCGCGCCGCACACGATGCCGGGGTGCTGCACCGCGACGTGAAGCCCGCCAACGTGCTGATCGCGAACGACGGACGGATCGTGCTCACCGACTTCGGGATCGCCACGGTCGAGGGCAGCTCCGCGCTGACCATGACCGGTGAGGTGATCGGATCGCCCGAGTTCCTCGCTCCGGAGCGGGCGCTGGGCCGCACTCCCGGCCCCGAGTCCGACCTCTGGTCGCTCGGTGTGCTGCTGTACGCGGCGGTCGAGGGCAGCTCGCCCTTCCGTCAGGACACCCCGCTGAGCACCCTGCGCGCGATCGTCGACGAGGAGTTGCCGCCCCCGCGCCGGGCGGGGCCGCTGGCCCCGGTCATCGAGGGCCTGTTGCGCAAGGACCCGGCCGAGCGGCTGTCCGCGGTGCGGGCACAGCAGGACCTGCGGTTCGTCGGTGCCGGGGGCACCCCCTCCGGGGAAGGCGCACCGGACGCCGGTACAGCGCGCGCCGGCACGACGGGACCGGCCCCGTACGCCCCCACCGTGAGCACCCCCTCGTACCCGCACACGGCCCCCGCCCCTCGGTCCGCCCGGGGGACCCCGGCACCGTCCCCGTACACGTCCCCGTCCGCCGGGAACACCGCGGCCGTCCGTCCCGGGCGCAGTCGCCGGGCCGCCGCCGTCCTGGTCACGGGCGTGGCCGTGCTGGCCCTGGCGCTGGCCGGTCTGACGTACGCGCTGCTGAACCGCGGGGACGGCGCGGAGGGCCGTACGGGCGGGGCGAGTTCGTCCGCGCGGACCGGCGGTGGCAACACCGGGACCGGAAACGATGGCGGAACCGGGCGGACCGGCGGCCCCGCTCCGGCGACCTCCGAGCCCGACGGCGGGAACGGCGAGGGGGGCGGCGACGGCGGGGAGAGTCCCCCGCCGCGGCAGTCGGTGCGGGTGACGGTGAAGGGCACACACACGGAGTACTCCGGCGCCTGTCCCCCGCCGAAGGAGCAGTCGCCCTCGTTCACGGCGACGTTCACGGTGGGGCGGCTGCCCGCGGAGGTGTCCTACCGCTGGGTGGGCGAGGACGACTCGGTGGCCGACCCGGGGTGGCGGACGCTGTCGTTCCCGGAGGGCGGCGGGTACACGAAGCAGGACACGGTGATCGTGACGACGTACCTGGAGTCCGGGACGCTGGAGAACAGCATCGGGGTGGAGGTGCGGGAGCCCGTGCACACAACGTCGGACCCGGTGCCGTTCTCGGTGACGTGCGGGACGGAGACCCCGCCGGACGGGGCCTCCTCCTCTCCTGCCGGTGCGGCGGCCGCTCCCTGAGAGAGGGGCCTTGAGGGAGCCGCCCACGAGGAAGGCGGCTCCCCTGCGGATCAGGCCGCGTTGTTGAACGCCGGGAGGTAGCCGCCGGACTGGCCGGCCGCCTTCGGGTGGTAGGACTCGCCGATGTTGGTCCAGTTCACGCTGTGCAGCCAGGAGCTGCCGGAGCAGATCTCGTGGCCGGTGAACGGGGAGCGCACGTCGGCGAAGGTGAAGCCGTGGGCGTTGACGCGCTGGGCGGTGGTGCTGTTGAGGAGGTCGGACGCGTTGTTGATCGCCGCCCGCTTGGCTTCGGAGAGGCCGATGCAGGTGGCGCCGAGCTTGTAGAAGCGGGGGTAACCGAGGACGACGACCTTCGCGTTCGGGGCCCGGTCGCGGATGGCCGAGTAGACGTTGTCGAGCTTGCCGGGCAGCGTCGAGGTGACGTACGCCCGCGCGGTGGCGATCCGCGAGAGGCAGGTGCTCTCGGACTGGAGCACACAGGTCGTCATGACGTCCGCGAAGCCCGCGTCGTTGCCGCCGACGCTGATCGAGACGAGACCGGTGCCGGCGTTGAGCGGGCCGAGCTGTCCGGCCAGAACTTCATCCGTTCGAGCGCCCGAGCAGGCGGCGAAGGCGAAGGACGAGGGTGAGTTGGCCTCTTTCCAGAGGTAGGGATAGGCCTTCGTGCTCTGCTTGCAGTCGCCGCTGGAGCTGATGTAGCTGCCTGCTCCGACGCCGGAGGAGTAGGAGTCGCCGAGCGCCGCATAGCCGCCGGCGGCGGCCTGTGGGGACGCGTGCGCCGCGGCTGCCCCGGTGAGGGCGGTGGCCACGGCGAGGAGGATGGAACCGAGATAGACGGAAAGTCGGGAACGTCTCATGGAACCTCCCTTTAGCAGGATCTCTGCCGCAACCTTCATAGCAACTACGCGCGTTGACTGGAAGTGTCCATGCCAAAAACACTGACCCCTCCTCAGAACCTCCGTAACTCATTCACCACGCAACCACCAAGTCACCACCGGACGACCGCCATCGGGCCGTCATCGGACCACCACGAGGCCGCCGCCGGACCGCTGCCGCCGGCCACCGGAACATCTGTTTAATCCCGGACGAATTCAGGCCTTGGGGCCGTTCGGCCCTTGACGCCCACAACGGGCTGCGTCAGATTGAAGCCCGGCATCCGACGCTTCGGGGGGCAAAGTCGGCCATGCAGACCATCCGTACCCGCACACCTCTTCGCGTGAGCCACCACCGCACGGTCGGGGCCGCACGGCCAAAGCCACTCGGCCGGAACCAACCGACCGCCTCCGAGGCGTGGTTGCATCCGTACGCCACGGCGGCATGCTGGTGGCCGGGGAACGGCCAGAGGCGTACGTAACAGTCAAACCAACAAAAACGTGAGTCCTGGTTTCAGGTCTTGCCATACGGGCTCAATCGTCAATACCGTCATACATTGCAATACATCTCACCCGCATCGGTCCGTCAGTAAGCGGCTCCAGGGGAGGGCTCAGGACCGCGACGTACCGGCGCGGGGCGCGGTAGGGGGGTGCCGTGCTCGGTGACCGCAAGGAGTACCGGGCCGGGCCGCGCGGTCGGCCGGCGTGTGCCGCGGTCGGCCAGTTTTTCCAGCTCACCCGGCGTGCACGGGGCTTTTTCGCGTCGTGCGCGGGTGAGAACCCCCCTTTCGAACCGGACGAATAGCCGGGCCGCCCAGGGGCGGGCGGCCCACCGGACGAGAGGGACCAGACTCATGAGTTCCGTTCTGCAGCCGGCGACCGCGGACCAGAATCCGCCGGCCACCGGAAAGTACCGGCCCGTCTCCTCGCACCTGGCCATCGCACCGCCGGTGAGCGTGGTGATACCGGCCATGAACGAGGCGGAGAACCTGCCGTACGTCTTCAAGACGCTTCCCCACTGGGTCCACGAAGTGGTCCTGGTCGACGGCAACTCCACCGACAACACCGTCCAAGTGGCCCGGGAGTTGTGGCCTGACGTCAAGGTCGTCGAACAGCGCGGCAAGGGCAAGGGGGACGCCCTGAACACCGGGTTCCAGGCCTGCACCGGCGACATCATCGTGATGGTCGACGCGGACGGCTCGGCGGACGGCAACGAGATCGTGTCGTACGTCTCCGCCCTCGTCTCGGGCGCGGACTTCGCCAAGGGGTCCCGCTTCGCCAACGGCGGCGGCACCGACGACATGACCTTCATCCGCAAGCTCGGCAACCGGGTCCTGTGCGGTGTCGTCAACCGCAAGTTCGGCGCCCGCTACACCGATCTCTGCTACGGCTACAACGCGTTCTGGCGGCACTGCCTGGACAAGATCGACCTCGACTGCACCGGCTTCGAGGTCGAGACCCTGATGAACATCCGGGTCGTCAAGGCCGGGCTGAGAGTGCAGGAGATACCGAGCCACGAGTACCTGCGCATCCACGGCGCGAGCAATCTGCGGGCCGTGCGGGACGGGTTCCGCGTCCTCGGGGTGATCCTCGGGGAGCGCTCCAACCGGCGTGCGCTGCGCCGCCGCCCGCACCACTCCCCGCTGCTCGACACGGTCCGGGGGAAGGTGTCTTGAGCGAGCCCGGCACCACGGGTGCTCCGGGCGGGCCGGACGTGTCCGGCCCGCCCGGCGTGCCCGGCATCTCGGTCGTGATCTGCGCCTACACCGAGGACCGCTGGGAGGACGTCCTCGCGGCGGTCGCCTCGGTGCGGGCGCAGTCCCGGCCGGCCCTGGAGACCCTGCTGGTCGTGGACCACAACGAGGTTCTGCTGGACCGGCTGGCCAAGGAGTACCAGGACACCGACGACGTGCGGGTGCTCGCCAACGCCGGCCCCCGCGGCCTGTCCGCGGGACGCAACACCGGCATCGCCGCCTCGCGCGGCGGGATCGTCGCGTTCCTCGACGACGACGCCGTGGCCGAACGCGACTGGCTCGGGCACTTCGCCGAGGCGTACGCCGATCCGCGCGTGATGGCGGTCGGCGGGCGCACCGAACCCCTCTGGGCGTCGGGGCGGCGCCCCGGCTGGTTCCCCGAGGAGTTCGACTGGGTCGTGGGCTGCACCTACCGGGGCCTGCCCCCCGGACGCGTCCGGGTGCGCAACGTCCTCGGCGGCAACGCCTCCTTCCGGCGCACCGCCTTCGAGGCGGCGGGCGGCTTCGCCACCGGGATCGGACGGGACGGTGACAAGCGCCCGCTGGGCGGGGAGGAGACGGAGCTGTGCATCCGCCTCAGCCGCGCCCGGCCCGACGCGGTCCTGCTGATCGACGACCGCGCGGTGATCCACCACCGGGTGCCCGAGGCCCGCGAGCACTTCCGCTACTTCCGCACCCGCACCTACGCCGAGGGCCTGTCCAAGGCGCTGGTGGCACGCAGCGTCGGCGCCGGGAAAGGGCTGGAGTCGGAACGCCGGTACACCACGCGGGTCCTGCCGGCCGGGGTGGTGCGGGGGCTGCGGGACGCTCTGCTGGCACGGCCGGGCGGCGCGGGCCGCGCGGGCGCGATCGTCGCCGGAGTGCTCACGGCGGCGGGCGGATACGTGGTGGGAAGCGTGCGGGCCCGGCGGGGCGGGGTCACGTTCTCCGTGGTCGACGTGTCGGGCGCGGAGGGCGGGGCGCACCGTGGGGGAGAGCGCCCGGACGGGGAGCGAGGGGGTGCCCGTGGCTGACGAACGGGTGCCGATCCTCATGTACCACTCGGTGGCCGCCGACCCCAACGACGCCACCCGCGCGCTGTCCGTGACCCCGCAGGCGTTCGCCGAGCAGATGGCGGTGATCGCCGCGCGGGGCCTCACCCCCGTCGGCACGGCCGAACTGGCCGCCCGCTGGCGCACCGGGCGGCCGCTGCCCGCGCGGCCGGTCCTCATCACGTTCGACGACGGTTACGAGGGTGTGCACCGCCACGCCCTGCCGGCCCTCGCCGAACACGGCTTCCCCGCCACGCTGTTCGTCTCCACGGGCTGGCTCCGGGGGCCCCACGACACCGGCGGCGGCCTGGACACCATGCTCGACTGGGACCAGGTCCGCGAACTGGCCGCCGCGGGCGTGGAGATCGGCGGCCACAGCCACAGCCACCCGCAGCTCGACCAGCTCGACGACCGGCGGCTGCGCTCCGAGCTGATCCTGTGCAAGGAGATCGTCTCGGACCAGCTGGGCCGCGTGCCCACGTCGTTCGCCTACCCCTACGGCTATTCCAGCCGCCGGGTGCGCGAGGCGGTACGGGAGACGGGGTACGCGCAGGCCCTCGCCGTCGGCAACGGGCTCGCCCGTCGCGCGCAGGGGCCCTACGCGCTGCGGCGCGTGACGGTGCGCCGGTCGACGGACACCGCCGAGTTCGAACGGCTGGTGGACGGCCGCGACCTCACCCGCGTCTTCGTCCGGGACCGGGCCCTGACCAAGGGGTACGCGGTGGTCCGCCGGGCGCGGCACGCGCGGCGGCTGGCGGCGCACGTCCGGCAGTGACACAGGCGCACGTCACGCACATCACGCGCCCCGCGCGCCCCGAGGAAACCGGGTGCGCGGGGGCGTCCGTGTGCCCGATCATGACGGTATGCCTGCGAACCCGCACGACGCACTGCCGATCCGGCTCAACGTCGACGACAGCGACTCCCCGTCCGATGTCGTCGACGCGCTGTTCCTCGGCCGCTTCGCGACGGGCGAGCAGCCGTTCTCGCACGCGGCGAACATCGACCGCGTGCGCTCCGGCGCGACCCTGCTGCCGACGGGCGCCGAGGTGCTGCGGGCCGCCCGGGACGGCGACCGCAGCGCCACCCTGGCCCAGGGCGACGGCTGGACGCTGCTGATCTCCCGCTGGAGCCGGGGCGCCGACGTCACCGTCACCGCGACCAGCGCCGAACTCGCGGCGAAGATCCTCGACGAGGCCACGGACGGCGCGGCCGACGAACCGGAACCGCAGCCGGAGAACGTCACCATGGGCTTCTGGTACGTGTCCCCGCGCCGCGGCCCGCACCGCACCACCCGGCAGATCTCCGCGGGCACCTGGGACGAGATCCGGCCCAACTACACCGCGCCGGTGGCGGACGCCATGGACCGCCTGATGAAGACCACTCCGGAGGACATCGCGGGCCGGCTGCTCCTGCTGCACGGCCCGCCGGGCACCGGGAAGACGTCCGCGCTGCGCACGCTGGCCCGGTCCTGGCGGGACTGGTGCCAGGTGGACTGCGTCCTGGACCCGGAGCGGCTCTTCTCCGACGTCGGCTATCTGATGGACATCGCGATCGGCGAGGAGGACGAGACGACGGGCAAGGGCCGCTGGCGGCTGCTGTTGCTGGAGGACTGCGACGAGCTGATCCGCGGCGAGGCCAAGCACACCGCGGGACAGGCCCTGTCCCGGCTGCTGAACCTCACCGACGGCCTGCTCGGCCAGGGCCGCAACGTCCTGGTGGGCGTCACGACCAACGAGGACCTGGAGCGCCTGCACCCGGCCGTCGTCCGCCCGGGACGCTGTCTGGCCCGGATCGAGGTCGGGTCGCTGACCCGCCCCGAGGCGGTGAACTGGCTGGGCCACGAGGACGGCATCGGCCGTGAGGGCGCCACCCTGGCCGAGCTGTACGCCCTGCGCAGGGGCACCTCCCCGACGGCCCTGCCGGAACCGCGCGGAAACGCGGAGGCGGGGCTGTACTTGTAGGCACGGGGCACGGGGCACGGGGCACGGGGCACGGGGCACGGGCCGGCACCGCCTGTTCCCCCGCTCCCGCCCGGGGCCTCCCGCGGCTACGCCTCGTACGCCGCCCGCAGCGCGTCCCGTGCGGCGGCCAGGGCCGCGTCCTCGTCCAGTCCGAGCCGTCGTGCCCGCTCCGCGTACGTCTGGGCCGCCGCCGCGACCTCGCGCTCCGCGGCCGAGCCCACGGCGGCGACGAACGTGCCGTTGCGGCCGCGGGTCTCGATCACGCCGTCCGCCTCCAGCGCGCGGTAGGCCTTGGCTACCGTGTTCGCGGCGAGGCCGAGCGCCTGGGCCAGGCCCCGTACCGTCGGCAGCCGGTGGCCCACCGGCAGCACCCCCGACCGGGCCTGTTCGGAGATCTGGGCCCGCACCTGCTCGTACGGCGGCGCGCTGTCGTCGATATGGATCTTCAAGGTCACGGCCCGATTGTCCCGCACCCGGCGGAAAATGAGAGGCAGCCGCAGCGCCCTCCCCCGTAGCGTGCACCTCCGTGACTGTGACCGTCCGCGATCTCCGCTCCGATGCCCGTGCCGACCTCGAGGGCTTCGCCCGCGTCCGGCACGACGCGCTGCCGTTCGTGCTCCTCACCCCGGACTCCCTGGCCCATGACCTCACCCGTATGCACCCCGAGGCCCATTACCGTCCCCTCGTCGCCGTGGCCGACGGCGAGGTGATCGGCACGGCGCAGGTGCACCTGGGCCACGAGAGCTCCCAGCCGGGCCAGGGCAACGTCAACGTGTACGTGCATCCCGAGCACACGCGCCGGGGCGCCGGGACGCTGCTCGTGCGCGCCGCCGAGGAGCACCTGGCCGCTCACGGGGCGACCCGGCTGTTCGCCTGGGTGCTGGACGAGCCGGGCAACCGTGCCTTCGCCGAGCGGCACGCCTACAGGGCGAGCCGCTCCGCCCGCTTCCTCCGCCTGGACCTGGCGAACGGCACCCTCCCCCCGCTCCAGGACCCGCCGCCCGGCGTGGAGCTGCGTACGGGCTCGGACTTCGCCGATGACCCGCGCCCGCTGTTCGCACTGGACGCGGAGACGACGGCGGACGAACCGAGCGACGTGGACACGGAACTCACCGACTACGAGGCCTGGCTGGAGGAGACCTGGAGACACCCGCTGTTCAGCCCCGGGCTGACCTCGGTGGCGGTGGTGGCCGGCCGGCCCGCCGCCTTCTCCGCGGCCCGCACGGACGACGGCACCCGGTACGGCACGGTCATGACCGGCACCGCCCGGGCCCACCGCGGCCGGGGCCTGGCCAAGCTCGCCAAGAACGACTCCCTGCACCGCGCCCGCGCCGCCGGGTACACGGAGGCGTTCACGGGGAACGACACCGGCAACGGGCCGATGATCGCGATCAACGAGTGGTTCGGCTACGAGGTCTGCGCCACGGAGGTGCGGTATGTCCGTGAACTCGGCTGAACGTCCGGTATTCCTGGACGTCGTCCTCGTCAAGGCGGGGCGCACGAAGATCGGTTACCCGGCCGAACTGCTCGCCGACGACGGCACCCGCGTCACCGTGCGCGCCCCCTGGGCGGGAGACGGGGTACGGGACTTCGGCTTCGTGCGCTTCGAGCCCGGTGACGTCTTCACGGAGCACTACTGGCGCGACCGGTGGTACGCGGTGAAGGAGGTGCGCACCGCCGCGGGCACCCTCAAGGGCCACTACTGCGACATCACCCGCCCGGCCGAGCTTTCGGCCGGGCGGCTGGTGGTCGAGGATCTCGACCTGGACCTGTGGGTCTCGGCGGACGGCACGGACGTACGGCGGCTGGACGAGGACGAGTTCGCGGCGAGCGGCCTGGCTGCGACGGATCCCGCGGCCGCGGCCGCCGCGGTGGCCGCCCTCGACGAGCTGGACGCCCTGGCCCGCGGAGGCGGGCTCGGCACGCTACTCGCGTGAGGGTCCGGGCCGGTCCGGCACCGCGACCACGGCGTAGCGCTCGTCGTCCACCTCCCGGCCCCACAGCGTCGCGTCGTCCGACAGCCGCTCCACGTCCACCCGTCCGCCGAGCGGAGCCAGGAGGGTGGTGAGCAGGCCCGCGGGTATCCCGGCCGGGCTCACCGTCCCCCACACCCCCTCGACCAGGACGAGCCGTCCGCCGGGGCGCAGCAGCCCCCGCCAGTGCCGCAGCGCCCGGCCGGGATCGGGCAGCGTCCACAGCACGTGCCGGACCAGTACGACGTCGTGGCGCCGCTCCCCGGTCGGCGGTGCCGCGGCGTCACCGACGAGGAACACCGCGTCGCGTCCCGCGAGTTTCTCCCGGGCGAGCCGCACCATGGCCGGTGACCGGTCGACTCCGGTGACCCGGTGCCCCTGCTCGGCGGCGAGCAGCGCCAGGCTGCCGGTGCCACAGCCGAGGTCCAGGACGTCGCTCGCCCGCTCGGGGAGCCAGGCACGCAGCCGCGCCGCCCAGGCCTCGCGCACCCGCGGGTCGCGCAGGCCGTGATCGGGGTCCTCGTCGAAGCCGGCCGCCCGCGCGTCCCAGTCGACACCCACCGTGCCCGTCACGTCACCGTCATCGGTCATGCGGCCAAGAGTGACACCCGCCACTGACAGTCGATGAGTGACCGCGGCCACAGACAGACCGGGAGCGATGAGGAACTCTCCCCCGAAAGGTCCACCCCCGCGAGACCGCGGCACCCGTGGACCCCGAAGGAGGCAGCCATGCGCCGTGTCACCGTGCAGAAGCCCCTGAAGAGGACGACCGCCCCCCGGGTCCGCGACGAGCCCGGGGAACGCCCCGCCCCGCGTCCGGAAGTCCGCGAGGACATCGCCCGGACCTGGTGGCCCACTTCCTGACCCCGGCCGTCCGTCTCCTCCCGCCCACCGCGCGACCCCTCGGCCGGCCGCTCACGGGCTCCTACCTGATCCCAGCCTGAGCACTCCCTTAACGGGGCCATAAGGATCTCCGTGAGCGGCCTTCGGCAGGCGATTTCCCGGTTTCCCGGGGCTAGTTTCTGAGCCGTCCCCCCACGGGATTCCCCCCCCAAGCCCATGGATCGTCCGAGGAGTTGCTGCCCCATGCCCGCACGCCGCAAGGCCGCTGTCGCCGCCGTCGGTATCGTCCCGCTCGCCCTGACCGGGCTGTCCGCCTCGCCGGCGGCCGCGCACGGCTCGATGGGTGATCCGGTCAGCAGGGTCGCGCAGTGCTTCGCCGAGGGGCCGGAGAGCCCGAAGTCGGCGGCGTGCCGGGCGGCGGTCGCGGCCGGCGGCACCCAGGCGCTCTACGACTGGAACGGCGTACGCATCGGCGACGCGGGCGGACGCCACGAGGAGCTGATCCCCGACGGCAAGCTGTGCAGCGCGAACGACGAGGCGTTCAAGGGGCTCGACCTGGCCCGCGCCGACTGGCCCGCGACGTCGGTGAGCAGCGGCTCGTACACCTTCAAGTACCGGGTGACGGCCCCGCACAAGGGTTCCTTCAAGGTGTACATCACCAAGCCCGGCTACGACCCGGCCCAGCCGCTGGGCTGGGGCGATCTGGATCTGGCGAACCCGGTGGCGACGTCCACCGACCCGGCCGCCACCGGCGGCTTCTACACGTTCACCGGCACCCTTCCCGAGCGCTCGGGCAAGCAGCTGCTGTACGCGGTGTGGCAGCGCTCGGACAGCCCGGAGGCGTTCTACTCCTGCTCCGACGTCACCTTCGGAGGAGGAGAAGGAGGAGGCGCGGGCGAGGCCGTCGACGACGGCGGAAGCGAGTCCGGCGCCGGTGACACGCCCAAGGACGAGACCGCCCCGGCACCGGTCGCCTCCGCACCCTCCGAGGAGCAGATCGACGAGGGTACCGACAAGTCGACCATCGAGAACCACGGCCACGGGGACGACGACCCGCACACCACCGCGCAGCCGGCCCCGGCCGGCGACGGCACCGCCGGGGACACGCCGGGCGACGGCACCGACGGCACCCCCGACACCGCCGCCGCCAACCAGCCCAAGGCGGCCGGCACTTCGGGGAACCTCGCGGAGACCGGCGGCGACGGAAACACCCCGTACCTGATGGTCGGCGGGGCCGCCGCCCTGGCGCTCGGTTCGGCGGCGCTGTTCGCCCCCACCCGGCGGCGTGCGGCGACCGGGCGGCACGGCCGCTGACCCCGCGTCGACCGCTGACCCCGCGTCGACCGTGAACCGGGGCCTGTCCGGCGGCTCAGGCCGGGCAGGCCCCGACATGCGCACGGGCACGTACACGTGTCAGCGGTTCGCTCCGTCTCCACGTGTCAGCTGAACACCGAGGCACAGGTGGTGGGGCGGGCACGGGAGGGGTCGAGGGCGTTGGCGACCTCGTGGAAGGCGATCCGGTCGATCAGCGCGATCGCCAGGTGCTCGGACAGGTCGACCGGGCACAGGTCCTGGAGCAGGACGTTGCGCACGTTCGGCCCGCTCAGGTACTGGCTGCGGTACGGGGTGACCACCTGGTCGTACCGGGTGGCGATGACGGTGTAGCGGACGCCGGGCACGGTGTCGCCGCCCGCGTTGAGCCTGGTGAGGAAGTCCGAGCCGGCGACCTGCTGGGCGAGGGCGGGGGTCGCCTCGTTCAGCAGGTCGCCGACGCCCGGGAAGTACGGCAGCAGGTTGGTGAGGCCGGCGAGGGTGGTGCCGTGATTGCTGGGCGCGATCCCGACGAGGGCGTTCACCTCGGCGGCGCCGCCGAGGAACTTGAGGTAGTGGCGGGGCATCATCCCGCCCTGCGAATGCCCGACGATGTCGGCCTTCGCCGCGCCGGTCGCGGCGAGCACCTTGTCCACGAAGGCGTCGAGCTGTTGCGCGGACTTGTCGATGGGGCCGAGCCCGTGGAAGAAGGGGACACCGGCCAGTTGGCCGTAGTCGAGGGAGAAGACGCAGTAGTCGCGGTGGGTCAGATAGGGCGCGAGGCCCAGCCAGTTGTCGACGGAGTTCCCGAAGGTGCCGTGGACCAGGACGACGGGGCGGGGATGGGCGGCGGACGGCTTGCAGGAGTAGTCGTTCCAGCCCGAGCTGGGCGCCCCCGCGGCGTGGGCGGTGGTGGCGGGGAGCAGGGCGACCGCGGCGGTCAGCAGCAGCGCGGTCAGCGGTCCGAGCACTCGTCTCCAGGGCAGCATCGAGTGATCTCCTTACGGCTCAAGGGAGTTGCGGCGGAAGAACGCCCTGTGATCCGGATCACGAGGATGCTGGTCACTCGTCAAGTTACGGGTGAGTAGTGCAATTGTGAAGTTACGGGTCAGCAAAAACTTTCAGCGACACCCGGCACAGGTGGCACCACAAGTGATAGAGGGCCACCAGGCAGGACGCACGGGTCCGTCGGGCGCGACGCGCAGCAGACGGTCACCCGGCGCGCGGGCCCCGCTCTCGCCGGGCACGCCGACCCCTGCGTGCACGGCCTCCGCCGCCGCCTCCTCCTCGGCCCGCGTGCGGGCCCGCCCCGGTTCGGTCGGCACGACCGGCCGGGCCCGCACGCCGACGGGATGCGGCCGGCGTTCGGCGCAACCCCTGCGGACCGGCTCGTCGACGAGCCGGCCGGCGGCCTGCCCGGCGCGGTCGGGCCCCTTCCGGTCGCTCCGCCCTCACCGCGGACCGGTTCTCGAACGTGCGCACGACATCCGTTCGGCCCCTCCCCACCTGTGCGAGCATCCGGTCCTCGGAACCATGGAGGCATGACGCAGACCGTCGGCGCCGACTCGTCCCGCAGCTCGTTCCTCGATGAGGTGAAGACCGCCGTCACCCCGCGGGCCGCTCTGCTCGTCCTCGGCGTGATCGCGCTGCAGGTGCTGTTCATCGCCTCCTACGTGGGGGCGCTGCACGCCCCGAAGCCGACGGACGTGCCCTTCGGAGTCGCCGCGCCCCCGGCCGCGGCCGCGCAGACGGTGGCCCGGCTGGAGCGGCTGCCCGGCGCCCCCTTGGACCCGCGGGCCGTGACCGACGAGGCGAGCGCGCGGAAGCAGATCATGGACCGCGACCTCGACGGCGCCCTCGTCGTGAACCCGGAGGGGGAGACGGACACCCTGCTGGTCGCCTCCGGCGGCGGCACCGTCCTCGCCACCACCCTGCAGAGCCTCGTCACCAAGGTGGAGGCGGCCGACGGACGGCAGGTGCGGACCGTCGACGTGGCGCCGGCCGCGGCACAGGACTTCGACGGGCTGTCGCCCTTCTACCTGGTCGTCGGCTGGTGCGTGGGCGGTTACCTGTGTGCCTCGATCCTGGCGATCAGCGCCGGCGCCCGGCCCGCCAATCCGCGCCGCGCGGTGATCCGGCTGATGGTGATGGTGCTGGTCGCGATCGTCGGCGGCCTGGGCGGCGCGGTCGTCGTCGGGCCGGTCCTGGGCGCGCTGCCCGGCAGCGTGACCGCGCTGTGGGCGCTCGGCGCGCTGGTGACCTTCGCCGTCGGCGCCGCCACCCTCGCGCTCCAGGGCGTCTTCGGGATCGTGGGCATCGGGCTGGCGATCCTGCTGGTGGTGATCGCGGGCAACCCGAGCGCGGGCGGCGCCTTCCCGCCGCCGATGCTGCCGCCGTTCTGGGAGGCGATCGGCCCGGCGCTGCCGCCGGGGGCGGGGGTCTGGGTGGCCCGCTCGATCGCGTACTTCGACAACAACGCCCTGACCGGGGCACTGCTCGTGCTGTCGGCATGGGCACTCGCGGGCATCGTGATCACGATGGCCGCCGGACTGCGCCACGGACGGCAGGAGCCGGAGCCGCCCGCGCGGACGCCCTGACCGCCACCGCCCACGCGGAAGTCCCGCCCCTCGTGGATCCGGGGCGGGACTTCACTGCGGTGTGCGCTCAGCCGATCTGGGTGCCGGTCGCCGAGAGGGCCTCCGTCACCGGCTGGAAGAAGGTCGTACCGCCGGAGGTGCAGTCGCCGCTGCCGCCGGAGGTGAGACCGACCGCGCTGCTGCCCGAGAAGAGCGAGCCGCCGCTGTCACCGGGCTCGGCGCAGACGTCGGTCTGGATCAGGCCGTTGACGATGTCGCCGTTGCCGTAGTTCACGGTGGCGTCCAGGCCCGTGACCGCGCCGGAGTGCACCTGGGTCGTGGAACCGCTGCGGGTGACCTCCATGCCGACGGTGGCCTCGGCGGCGCCGGAGATCGCCTGCGTGGAGCCGTCGTAGAGGTTCACCTCGCTCGGGTGGTCCACGTCGGCGGTGTACTTGACCAGGCCGTAGTCGTCGCCCGGGAAGCTGGACGCCTCGTTCTCGCCGATCACGGTGCCGGAGGAGTCCGACCAGGTGGTGATGCCCTCGGTGCAGTGCCCGGCGGTGAGGAAGTACGGCTCGCCGCCCTTGGTCACGTTGAAGCCGAGCGAGCAGCGCCCACCGGCCCCGGTGATGGCGTCGCCGCCCGCGGCGTACGGGGTGAACTCGCTCTTGATGCGCTGGAGTTCGGCCTTGGCCCCGAGTCCGTCGACGACCTTCGTCAGCTTGGCCCACTCGGCCTTGGAGACCGTGCGGTCCGCGGTGACGACGACCTTGTTGGTGGTCGGGTCGGTCACCCAGGAGGTGCCCGGGATCGTCGCGTCCTGCTTGAGGGCGGTGCGCGCGCTCTTCAGCTCGGCGAGGGAGTTCGCCACGACTCTCGCCTTGGCGCCGGCCTCCTCGACGGTTCCGGCGGCGGCCTCGTCGAGCACGTTCACCACGAGGCTCTTGCTCTTCGCGTCGTAGTACGTTCCCGCCGCGTCGGCGCCGAGGTCCTCGGCGAGCGTCGAGGCGAGGTTTCCGGCCGCCGTGATGGAGAGGGTCCGGGGCGTGGGGGCCTCCGGGGACTCACTGGCGTTCGCAGTCTGGAAGGTGACTCCCGCGGCGACCAGTGCGGCGATGCCCGCACCCGTCACGGCTGCACGCCGCCTGGGTATGCGTCGGTGCTTCAACTCGCGTCCTCCTGTGGGGGGACGGTCCGGGAGGTTGTGGGGACCTCACGAACCGGAAGGCGTACGGCCACGGGGGCGGCACACAGAAAAAGCCGAGCCCCGGGCCGTTGAACGCCGCCCACTATTCCGAGCCCCACAGGGGGCACACAAGGTCGACTTCAGGACGCGCGTACGGCAAAGAACGTGCGCCCTCTATGTCCTGACAGGTCATGGACACGCGGGGCAGTTCGCACTGCAAACACTACGAGCGAGTAACCGGCGTACTGATTCGAGGGATCGATCCCTGGCTTGAAACCGCCCCTGGCTGGTCCGGATTCGAGCGGAGCGCGGCGGGCGGAAGTTGCTCCTGCACCGATTCCCGCGACGGCTCCGGGACCTGGGGAGGGCGTGTCTCCCCCGAAGGTGGCTCCGTGTCCGCACAAGGATGAGCCCCCGCACGCTGGTTGCGTGCGGGGGCTCGTCGTCGTGTGTCGGCCGCGGTGAGGCCCTGCGCTGCGGGACCGGTGGTACCGGCCGGCCCCGGTCGGCGGGCGTCGGCCTAGTAGACGCTGACTCCGTAGGCGCTCAGGGCCTCCGTCACCGGCTGGAAGAAGGTCGTGCCGCCGGAGGAGCAGTTGCCGCTGCCGCCGGAGGTCAGACCGTACGCGGTGCCGTTGCTGCCGTAGAGCGAGCCGCCGGAGTCGCCGGGCTCGGCGCAGACCGTGGTCTGGATGAGACCGGAGACGATGTCGCCGCCGCCGTAGTTCACGGTCGCGTTGAGCGCGGTGACCCGGCCGCTGCGCGTACCCGTGGTGGAGCCGTCACGGATGACGGTGGTGCCCACGCTCGGGGTGGCCGCGCGCGTGATGTCCACGCCGTTCGCGGTGCCGGGACGGCTGACGGAGCCGGTGTAGCGCACGAGGCCGTAGTCGTTGCCCGGGAAGCTGGAGCCGGCGGTCGTGCCGATGGCCGTGGTGCGGCCGGAGTTGGAGTACCAGGTGCCCGCGCCGTCGGTGCAGTGACCGGCCGTCAGGAAGTACTCGACGCCGCTGCTGTTGCGGACGTTGAAGCCGAGCGAGCAGCGCCAGCTACTCGCGTAGATGGCGTCGCCGCCCTGGATGAGCTTGGTGAACGTGCCGGGTGTGCGCTTGATCTGCAGCGCGTCGGCGTCGGCGCCGGCCTCCTGCTTGATCTTCGCGATCTCGGCCTCGGACACCGTGCTGTCGACGGTGACGACGACCCGGTTGGTCTTGCTGTCGACGGCCCAGGCGGTGCCCGGGACGTCGGCCTCCAGCACCGAACCGCTGACGCTCTTGAGCTCGGCGGAGCTGAAGGTGGTGGGAGCTTCGGACGCGTTCGCGCTGGGGATCGCGATCGCGGCGGCGGCCACGAGGCCGGTGGAGACGGCGATCAGCCGGGTGCGTCTCGAGATGCCGCTGCGGGGGGTGGTGCGCTTGATCCTCACTTCTCGTTCCTCCATGAAGGACGTAGGGGGCCCCGGTGGGGTTCGGGCCCGTGAGGCGCAGTCAGGGGACCGGTCGTCCGGATTCCGAACATGCCGTGCCCCTGACAAGCGCTGGAGGTGAGTATTCGGCCGACGGGCCGGTCGCCGCAAGAGTGCCTTTCGGTCGTCACCCCGTGAACCGCCTGTGCGGCGCGACCTTCGACACCCTTGCCCCACCAGCCGGTATCCCCGTTCCGCAACCGGCCGCCACCGCCCCGGAGATGTCCGGAAGTGAACCCTCCGAATACTCTTGCGAACACCCCTCCGAATCCACCACCAAGGGACTCGACAACCCTCGAACGCCCCGTCGAACGCTCCGTTCGACGCGCCGCCGAACGCCCGGCCGGACACCCCACCGGACATCCGCCCGGCCGGCCGTCGTACGCCCTTCGGGCCGCCCCGCTGCTCGGGCCCCTCCACGGACGCCTCCCCGCGCCCCGGACTCAGCAGTCGCACCCGCAGTCGCAGCCGCCCTCACCGCAGCAGCTGCTTCCCTCACCACAGCAGCTGCAGCATTCGCAGCAGTCACAGCACCCGCTGCAATCGCAGTTGGAGCAGGCCTGCTTGCGCTCCCCGGTCCAGGGGTCCTCGTGGGTGCCGCAGCACAACTGGCACGTACAGAACAGCCCCGCCCACACCGCGCACCCGGCGATCAGCCCACGTCGGCGCGGCGGCCCGGGCGGCACCGGACCGCCGGGACCGCCCGGCATGCCCGGAGTGCCGGGTGCGCCGGGCGGTGAGTAGGGGTGGGAACCGTGGGCACAAGAAACGGTGTTGAAGGCACGATCTACGGAGTTGGGCAGTTCATGAACGAGCAGCCGGTGAGCGAGACCGCCGTCGGTGAACTCCGTCTCGCGCAGCGCGAGACGGATGCCACGCACGGCGTCGTCGGCGAGCCGGCGGGCCTCGGTGAGCGGAGTGCCGGTGGCGGTGAGGGGGTTCCACGCGCCCGACGCGGCGTCGGCCTCCCGGTCCTCCACGGCGTCCAGCAGGTGGGCGAGCCGGCCGAAGAGCCGTCCCGCCTCGGCGAGCGGCCCGGCGTTGTGCACCCGCCCGGCGAGTACCGCCGTGTGCGCGAAGGCCGCCGCGGTGGCGGTCTCGGTCGGTTCGGTGACGGTGAGGATCGGGGTGCCGGGGCCTGCGAGGGTCTCGATGCCGGTCTGCCGGTCGACGGCGTCGACCAGGACGGCCGTGTCGAACCCGACGTCCGTACCGGTCCGTGCGCCGGCCCGGTCCCAGCTCGCGGCGACACGACGCGCGGCGAGCGCCACCGGGCGGCGGGCCAGCAGCCCGTCCCGGTCGGCGACATGGTCGCGCACCTTGGCGGAGGCCAGGACCAGCGACACGGCCGCCGCGAGCCGCGCGCCCTCACCGTGCGCGACGGAGGCGGTCCGCATACCGCGCAGTGGACACGGCCCCGCCGTACGCCGCCCGGCACCGGCATGTTCGGACTGAGCCTCCGTCAGGACGGAGACGAGCAGACCGTCGTAGTTGGTGACGACGCGTGCGAGCTGTCCGTGGTCCCCGCGCAACGCCAGGCACAGTCCGCACAGATGCGCCGTCCACTGAGCCGTGAGCCGTTCACCGAGCCGGTGCCGGCAGGGCCTGACCATTCCGAACATGACGTTCCCCCCTGGGTGATCCGAAGTGGAGCGGCGGCATCGTACTCATTGCCGCATTCACCCGTACGCGCCATCGCTCACCCATACGCCGAGAAGAATCATATTTCACTCACAGTCAGCATTCGCTTACATCGGGACCCTTGGGGGGCTTGGGCTCTCGACGGATGCGCCCTGCACCAGTACCGTCACAAACCCCCCGCACGGCGTCCAATCACTTGGCGCGCCATCCGCATCATGGACGACCATAGGGATGCGGAAAGCAAGTAAGGACCGCTGTGAGAGGAGGCGTCCATGGGATCGGTACGCAAGGCAAGTGCCTGGCTTGGCCTCGTCGACGACAATGAAGACGAGCGTTACTACGACGACGACTACTCCGACGGGGCTGCGCCCGGGGACGCCTGGGTCACCGATCCGCGGGTCAGGGTGGCCACGGACGTCGCCGCGGAGAAGGGCCGCCGCATCGGCACGGTGACCCCGGACAGCTTCCGGGACGCCCGCGCCATCGGCGAACTGTTCCGGGACGGGGTCCCCGTCATCGTGAACCTCACCGCCATGGAGGCCGGTGACGCCAAGCGCGTCGTCGACTTCGCCGCCGGACTGATCTTCGGTCTGCGCGGGTCCATCGAGCGTGTGTCCAGCCGTGTGTTCCTGCTGAGCCCGGCCGACACCGAGGTCGTCAGCGGGGAGCCGGCGGCGCACCGGTCGGACGGCTTCTTCAACCAGAGCTGAGGCAGGGCCGCCCCGGCCCTGCCCCTCCTCCCCTCCCACTTCCCCTCCCGACCCGGCCTACCGGAACGCGTCGAGCCCGGTGAGCGCCTTGCCCAGCACGAGCTGGTGCATCTCCACGGTGCCCTCGTAGGTGAGCACCGATTCGAGGTTCGTCGCGTGCCGCATGACGGGGTACTCGAGCGAGATCCCGTTGGCACCGAGGATCGTGCGGGCCGTACGGCAGATGTCGATGGCCTCGCGGACGTTGTTCAACTTGCCGAAGCTGACCTGCTCGGGCCGCAGGCGGCCGGCGTCCATGCGCCGCCCGAGATGATGGGCGAGCAGAATCCCCTTGTGCAGTTCGACCGCCATGTCGGCGAGTTTGGCCTGTGTCAGCTGGAACCCTCCGATGGGCCGCCCGAACTGCTCCCGCGACCTCGCGTAGTCGACGGCGGCCTCGAAGCAGGCGCGCGCCGCGCCCATCGCGCCCCAGACGATCCCGTACCGGGCGTGCGTCAGGCAGCTGAGCGGTCCGCGCAGTCCGGTCACCTCGGGCAGTACGGCGTCGGCGGGCAGCCGTACGTCGTCGAGGACCAGTTCGCTGGTGACGGAGGCGCGCAGCGACCACTTGTGCTTGATCTCGGGCGCCGAGAACCCGGCGTTGTCGGTGGGCACCACGAAGCCGCGGATCCCGTCGTCGGTCTGCGCCCACACCACGGCGACGCCGGCGACGGAGCCGTTGGTGATCCACATCTTGCGGCCGTTCAGCACCCAGTCCCCGCCGTCGCGCTTGGCGTGGGTCCGCATGGCGGCGGGGTCGGAGCCGTGGTCGGGTTCGGTGAGCCCGAAGCAGCCGATGATCTCGCCGGCGGCCATCCTCGGCAGCCACCGCTGCTTCTGCTCCTCGCTGCCGAACCGGTGGATCGCGTACATGGCGAGCGAGCCCTGTACGGAGACCAGGGACCTGATGCCGGAGTCGGCGGCCTCCAGCTCCAGGCAGGCGAGCCCGTACTGCACGGCCGAGGTACCCGCGCAGCCGTAGCCGTTGAGCGGCATGCCGAGCACGCCGATCCCGCCGAGTTCCCGGGCCAGCTCGCGGACACCGGGCAGTTCGCCCTTCTCGTACCAGTCGGCGACGTGCGGCAGCACCCGGTCCCCCGCCCAGGCACGCACGGTGTCCCGGACGGCCAGGTCCTCCGGCTCCAGCAGGTCGTCGAGGCCGAGCGGGTCGGCCGGGTCGAAGGGGGGCGACTTCTCGGACGCGGACATGGACACTCTCCGGGGCGATCGGGCCGGTGCGGATCCGGGCGGGCGCGGCCGGTACCGGTCCCGCCGGCGGGGCTCGGCCGGTGCGGAGACGACCACTGCGGACACGACCGGTACGGATTCGGCTCGTGCTGCCAACCAGCGCTGCCAGTCAGGTTCGGGCCGACGTTACGACGCGGTGTCGCGCACGTCCACCCGGCTGCCCCGCGGTACTCCTCACACCGAGACGCGGGACTCCGCGGCCTCCCTCGGGCCGGGGACATCGGCCGCCTCGGCCGGGGCTCGGGCGGGCCCGTCCGAGGGCGCCCCGGCGGGCGTTTCCCCGGCGGTCGCCGGCTCGCACTGCATCGTCCGCGGCAGCCGCAGCGCCATCACGGCCCCGAGCAGCAGCAGGACCGCGCTGGCCAGCAGGGTCACATGCAGCCCGTGCACGAAGGCGTGGCGGGCCGCGTCCCTCAGGGCGGCTCCGGCGGGCCCGCCGAGCTGGGCGGCGACCTCGTAGGCCTCGCCCAGCGAGTGCCGCGCCGCCGAGGACTCCGGGGCGGGCACCCCGGGGACCTCTTCGAGGCGGGGCGCGTAGGCGGCGTTCATCACGCTGCCGAGGAGCGCTATCCCGATTCCGGCGCCCAGCTGGTACGAGGTCTCGCCTATGGCGGCGGCCCCGCCCGCCTGCTGCGGGGGTGCCTCGCTCAGCATCGACTCGTACGCCCCGAACAGGGTGGTCTCCAGGCCGAAACCGAGCAGGACGAACCCGCCCAGCAGGAGGGCCCGGTTGTCCTGTTCGCCCATCGGGGTCAGCAGGAGGACCGCCGCGGCCGTCAGGCAGAAGCCGGAGAAGACCATGCGGCGCGGTCCGAACCGGCGCAGCAGCCGCGCGCCCGCCAGCCCCGCCGCCATCGCGGCGACCGTCAGCGGCACCAGCCGCAGTCCGGTCTCCAGCGGGGAGAGCCCGAGGACGAGCTGGAGGTACTGCGCGGCGATCAGTTCCAGGCCGACCAGGGCGAGCATCGCCAGCACGATGCAGCCCACCGACGTGCTGAACGCGGGCCGGGCGAACATGCGCAGGTCGACCAGCGGGTGCGCGCGTCGCCGCTGCCGGCGGACGAAGGCGGCCAGCAGGGCGGCGCCCACGGCCAGCACCAGGACGGTCCACAGGCCCCCGGCGGACTCACCGCCGAGCCGCTTCACACCGAGGACCACCGCGAACAGTCCGGCGGCGGCCGTCAGCGCGCCCGTCACGTCCCAGGGACCGGCGCCGTCGCCCTTCGACTCGGGCAGCAGGAATCGCCCCACCGGGAGGCTGACCAGCATCAGCGGAATGTTGATGAGGAAGACCGAGCCCCACCAGAAGTGCTCGAGCAGGAAGCCGCCGAGCAGCGGCCCGACCGCCGCGCCCACCGCCGCCACCGCGCTCCAGACACCGATGGCGAGCGCCCGCTCGCGCCGGTCGGGGAAGACCTGCCGCAGGATCGACAGCGTCGCGGGCATGATCATCGCGCCGCCGACGCCGAGCAGCGCCCGCGCCGCGATCAGTACCGGCGCGCTGTCCGCGAGGGCCGCCAGTCCGGAGGCGAGGCCGAACAGGGCGTAGCCGAGCAGGAGGACGCGTCTGCGGCCGACCCGGTCGCCCAGCGTGCCGAAGAGGATCAGCAGCGAGGCGCAGACCAGCGGATAGGCGTCGACGATCCAGAGCAGCTCCACCGCGCCGGGCCTGAGGTCCTCCGTGACGGCGGGGACCGCCACGTGCAGCACGGTGGCGTCGACGGCGACGAGGAGCAGGCTGACGCAGAGGACGACGAGTACCACCCAGCGGTTGGCACCGGCCCCGGCCGCCCGACGGCGCAGCGAGGCGGCCGTGGTCGTCCCGGACATGTACAGACCTCCCAGATGTTCCCTCGCCCTCGGCGGGCTCACGGGGTGGGGGACTCCCCCGTGACTCGGCCGGAGAGGAGCGGTACGAACTCCGGCCCGCGCAACGAACGGCGAGTGACAGGCAGCGTACGCGAGGCCGGGCCGGTATTGAGTGGCGGGCCTCTCACATCTGCGGCCGACAGGTGTGGCGTACACCACTTCCGTACGGCCTCCGCGACCTGCTCCGGGGCCCCTCCGGGGTTCGCGCACCCGCGGGACGGGCCGGCCGCGCACCAGGTCGATAATCGGGCCCGTGACGGATCTAGAGACGCGTGCCGCACCGGCCCGCCCCGGAGCGCTGCGCAGGGCCGCGCCGGCGCTCCTCGGGTACGCGGCCGTGCGGGCCCTGGGCCTCCTCGTCCTGGCCGTGTGGAGCGAGGCACGCGGCAGGAGCGCGTACACCCTGCTCACGGCCCGCTGGGACGCCCTCTGGTACACGAGGGTCGCGGAGCTGGGGTACGGCTACGAGGTACGCCTGGCGAACGGGGACGTGCACTCGAACCTGGCCTTCTTCCCCCTGCTCCCCTGGCTGGAGCGGCTGGTGGCGGCGGTGTCGCCGCTGTCGTACGCGGACGGGGGCTTCGTGGTCGCCGTGTCGGCCTCGCTCGCCGCGGCGTGGGGGATCTTCGCGGTGGCGGACCACGTGTACGGGCCGCGGGCCGGGGTCTGCGCGGTGCTGCTCTGGGCGGTGCTGCCGGTCGGGGTCGTCCAGTCGATGGCGTACAGCGAGTCCCTGTTCACGGCGCTCGCCGCCTGGTCGCTGTACGCGGTGCTGACCGGGCGCTGGGTGACGGCCGGGATCCTGGCGTCGCTGGCCGGTCTGACCCGCCCGGTCGGGCTGGCGGTGGTCGCGGCGGTCTGGGCGGCGGGTGTCGTCTCCTTCCTGCACGACCGTCGCGGGGCCGGGGAGGAGCATCGCTCGTTCGGGGGGAGCCGCGGCGCGGCCGCGGCGGACGGCGCGCGCCCCGGGGAACGCGCCGCCCCGGGCGGGGGCACCCCGCGCGCGCCGTCCGCCGGGGGCGCGCCCGTCCTGCCGGGCGCCCCCGGCACGGGCGTCCGCCGGGCGCTCGGCCTGTTCGTCGCTCCGCTCGGTGCCGCCGGTTACGTTCTGTGGGTCGGGCACCGGACCGGGAAGGGCCCGTTCGGGTATCTCGAGGTGCAGGCGGGCTGGCGGAACGGGTTCGACGGCGGTTTTGCCTTCGCCCGGTTCACGGCGGAGAAGTTCACGTCGTTTCCCTCGGCCCTGGCGGGGCTCGGGCTGGTCCTCGGGGTCGTCCTGCTGGTGTGGCTGTACGTGCTCTGCGTACGGCAGCGCCAGCCGCTCCCGCTGCTGGTGTACGCCGGCACGGTCGCGGCCCTCGCCCTCTGCGCGTCGAGCTACTTCGGCTCGAAACCGCGTCTGCTGATGCCCGCCTTCCCCTTGCTGCTACCCCTCGCGCTGCCCCTGGCACGGCTGCGTACGCCCAGGTCGGCGCTGGTGGTGGGGTCCGTCGCGGTGGCCTCGGCGGTGTACGGCGCCTTCTGGCTGAACGGCTCCGGGCCGCCCTGACCGGCCCCGCGGGCCCTGCCCTCCCCCTCCCCGGGCCGACGGGCGGTGAGCGCCGGGGAAAATCTGCGCCGGCCTTCGGTGAACGCATTCCAAAAGCGCGATAAAACCGCCCCCTCGAATGATCAAAAGAATTGAAGACGACGACGGCCGGCGATTACCGATTCGCGGAGAATAAAGGCCGCCTTGAGAGCAATCCCACATCACATCGTCATCACAAAGCCGCTGATTCGACAGGGCTGGGCGCTCACTCCCTGTAACGTCGATTGGGTGCGTACCGAACGGAAGACCACCCGTCTGGACCGGGTGTTCGCGAGGCTGGATCGTGAGCCGGAACGACCGGCCCACCTCGACGTGCCTCGAATGAGCCGGCACCGGACGGTGCTTTTCGGCTCCACCCTGGCCTCCTACGTGGCGATCGTGTGGGCCGTCGTCATCACGTCCTGGCTGGTCCGGCTGGACTGGCAGGTGATGTTCTTCCGCCCGTACGAGCAGTGGGCGGAGCTGCACGCCTTCGTCGACTACTACGTGGTGCTCGGCCAGCGCGGTCCGACCGCGGTGATGGTGGCGGCCTGGCTGGGCTGGCGCTCCTGGCGGCAGCACACCCTGCGCCCCCTGCTCGCGCTCGCGGTCTCCCTGCTGCTGCTCAATGCCACCGTCGGTGCCGCGAAGTACGGCATGGGACGCCTCGGACCGCACTACGCGACCGAGATCGGCTCCAGCGAGATGTGGCTCGGCGGCAGCATATTTCCCAGCGGTCACACCGCGAACGCGGTGGTGACCTGGGGAATCCTGGCCTATCTGGCCTCCACTCCGAGAGCGCGGCGCTGGCTGTCCGCCGTGTCCGCGGTGACCTCGCTCGGCGTCGGGCTGTCCACCGTCTACCTCGGCACCCACTGGCTGAGCGACGTCCTGCTCGGCTGGGTGGCGGGCCTGCTGATCCTGCTGGCCCTGCCCTGGTTCGAGCCGCTGATCGCCCGTGCCGAGGACCGGATCTTCGGCTGGCGCGACCACTGGCGGGACCGCTGGTACGCCCGGCGGGGCCGGGCGGCGCCCGCGGCCCCCGTCGCGACGCCGGTCATGCTCAAGCCACTCACCGGCCGCGAGGCCGGCGCGACCCCCGAACCGGTCTCCGCGTCCCGCCCCGCGGGCCGGTCGCCCGCCTATCTGGCGCCGGGGCCGCACTCGACGCGCGCGGAGCGCACACCGGTCACTCCGGCCGGCAGCCGCCGCCCGCAGCACGGCGAGCGTCATCCGCGCGGCAACACCCCGGCGACCCGCTCCTGACGGTCCCGCCGGGCCCCGCGGCGACGGCCCGGTACGCACACCCCGGCCCCGGCTCCCTCGTGGAACCGGGGCCGTCGCCGTGTCTCAGCCCTTCCAGGACCGCGCCACCGTGCCGTCCTTCGCCTCGAAGTTCAGCCGTCCCACGCGGTACTCCATGGTGATGATCGCCCCCGGCGGCAGCGTCCGGACCGTCGCCCAGCCGCGCTCGCGCGCGAGGCGCTCGGCCCGGTCCACGGGCAGGCCCACATAGGCGTCCGGGCTGTCGTCGGGTTCCGCGGAAGGTGTCGGAATGGGTGCCATACGTTCACGCTATGCCCTGCCCGGCGGACGGGGAAGGCCGGACCGCGAACACCTGCCCGGATCCCCCGGCGGTCACACTTCTGTCACAGGATCACGACAGACGTTTATGCCCACACCCATCACACGAATGGGTGATTCGAAGCCCCTCCGAGCGCGACCGAGCTTAATTCCCGGACATCGCGCCGGGGTCTCGGATAAACCCGGCGGAGCGTTCCCGGAGAAACGTCCCGGGCCCGTTCGGGCCATTCCATTCCGTCGCCGTGACGACAGGTGCGCCCCTGACGGCAGGGCCGTACGGAAACCCACGGTTCCTTCACACGATCCACCCACCCCGCCGACCGGGCCGGTCCGGCTCCACTCGGCGCGGCGGCACGGTCCGGTCGGCGTGGTCCGGTCGGCGTGGTCCGGCATCAGCTCGCCTCGCCGGATCCCTCCGCCCGGGCCAGGGCACGGGTGAGCCGGTCGCGGGCCGTGGCGATCACGTCGGTCAGCCCGGCCGGCTCCAGCACCTCGAACTCGAAGCCCAGCAGCATCACGTGGACCACCAGGGCGTCGAAGCTCGCCGCCCCGGTGGTCAGGACACAGCTGTCCGGCCCTTCCGCCCGGAGCGTGCCGACGGAGGGCGAGATCCGCTCCACGGCCTCCTCGACGGACACCAGCAGCCGTATCGCGGCCTGCGAGGCGTACACGCGCGTGGAGACGCCCCGGGACACATAGGCGGCCAGGTCTTCGGCCGGGGGCTCACGCGGGACGAAGCGCGGTCCGTGCGGGGACTTCGGGGTGAGGCGGTCCACCCGGAAGGTGCGCCAGTCCTCGCGGCCGAGGTCCCAGGCCACCAGGTACCAGCGGCGTTCCGAGCACACCAGACGGTGCGGTTCCACGGTGCGGCGACTCGTCACGCCGTCATGGCCGCGGTACTCGAAACGCAGACGTTCGGTGTCGCGGCAGAGCTGGGCGAGTTCGGTGAGCACGGCCGGGTCGACGGCCTCGGCACCCGGTCCGCGCAGCATCGGCACGGTGACGGCGTTCAGGGCGCCCACCCGGCGGCGCAGCCGGTCCGGCAGCACCTGTTCCAGCTTGGCCAGGGCCCGCACCGAGGTCTCCCCGATGCCTTCGATGCCCTGCCCGGCCGCCGTACGCAGTCCTACCGCGACGGCGACGGCCTCGTCGTCGTCCAGCAGCAGCGGCGGCAGTTCGGCGCCCGCGCCCAGCTGGTAGCCGCCGCCGGTTCCGGGGCTGGCGTTGACGGGGTAGCCGAGCAGGCGCAGCCGGTCCACGTCGCGGCGCAGGGTCCGGGAGCTGACCCCGAGCCGCCCGGCCAGATCGGCGCCGGACCACTCGCGATGGGCTTGGAGCAGGGACAACAGACGCAGCAGTCGTGCCGAGGTCTCCACCATGGACCGAGTCTGTCAGCCTTTGCGGACAGCCACTGTCCGCAATGAGGCGGACCCCGTCCGGGCCGGCGCCGGAAACCGGCGGCCGCCCGGACGGGGCCTCGTCCCACCTCACCACCCGGTGCGGCCCGGCGGATCAGAGCATGAGACGCCGGCCGGGCAGGATCACGTCGGGGTCGCCGCCGATGACGGCCTTGTTGGCGGCGTACAGCTGTTGCCAGGTGGTGCCGTGCCGGGCGGCGATGGCGCTCAGCGTGTCGCCCTCACGGACGGTGTGGTCGCCGCCGGACGGGTTCCGGTCCGCGCTGCCCGACGACTGGGCCGGCGCCTTCGACGGGACCGACCGGTTCGGCGACGTCGGCCGCCGGGAGGACTCCGCCGGCTTCGCGGGCTTCGCCGGGGCTTCCTGGGCGGTCGCCGAGCCGGTACCGGGTGCGCTCCCGGATGCCCCGGCACGTGCCGAGCAGGTGGGCCAGGCGCCCCACCCCTGGCCGCGCTGGACCTTGGCGGCGATGGTGATCTGCTGGGCCTTGGTGGCCCTGTCGGCGGTCGGCGCGTAGGCCGTGCCGCCGTACGCGCGCCAGGTGGAGGCGGAGAACTGGAGCCCGCCGTAGTAGCCGTTGCCGGTGTTGATGTGCCAGTTGCCGCCGCTCTCGCACCGGGCGATGCGGTCCCACACTCCGCTGTCCGCCGCCGTGGCGCTGCCGGCCGAGGCCAGCAGTCCGAGGGGCGCGAGCAGTGCCGCGCCGGCCAGAGCCGCCGTACGGGGCTTCTGGGTCTTCCGGGTCCTGCGGGCGTCGTCGCGGGTGGTGTCGGCACAATCGGACATGTAGGTCCCTCTCCACGGACCCGGGATCCCCCGGGGCGGAGCGCCACCGCCGCGTCACGGGACGCGGCATGTCGCGCTCGCCCCCTCCGCCGTGGGGTCGTGCGAGGGATCCGGTGCTGCGGTGGATCCGGCTGGTGCGGTCGGCGGACGTTCCCGAGCGGTGCTCGCTGCACACGGCGGAGGAATCTAGGCAGCCGACCGGGTCGGCATCAAGCAACTCCCCGTCTTCGCAGGCCAGTTCGGCATTACCCTCGGTAGCGTCAATTTCAGGACACCCACTTCATTCACTGATTTCATGATTTATTGACCAGCGGAGCGCCCGTCCTGTGAGCCACTTCACCCGGTCAACGTCGCTGACACGACGGCCAGTTGACGATGAGTGTCCGGTTCCGAGCTGGAAGTCACCGTGTGCGCAGGATGGTTCGATTCCGTTCGCTCCCGGGCGTGACTCCCGCCACAGATCGCCCGTTGTCATCTGTATGAGCCGGGGGCCCGCCCCGGACCACGGGCCGGGACCCCCGGCCTCGCCACGCACCGCATCCCGAGGGAGCCACCCGTGCCGCGCATGCTCGACGTCAGCAACGAGGTACGCGCCGAGATCGGCGACGAAGAAGCCGACCGCCTGCTCGCGGGAGATTCCGCCCCGGGCGGTTACGACTGCACCTCCTGCCGCACACCGGGCGATCCGGAGCAGGAGCGGACCAGCACTGTCCTGTTCGTCGGGGAGGAGACCGCCGTCCTCGCCTTCGCCCACTCCACCTGCCTGCCCTCGCAGGTCGTCCAGGTCACCGAGCAACAACTCCAGGGCGCCGTACGGTCCATCAGCGGCGACGCCGCGGCGCCCGCGCAGAACGTGCTGACCGCGCAGACGGCCCCGGCACAGGCCGCTCCCCATCAGGCCGCGGCGCCGTACGTCGTGCCCGAGCAGGCCGTGCTCGGCGTGACCAGCGGACTGATCCTGATCGCCGGGGAGTTGCATCCGGCCCTGGTCGTCGAGCCGACCGCCCCGGTGGCTCGGCCCGGTTCCCTCGGGTCCGGCGACGACTTCCTGCCGCTGCTCATCGAGCAGGGCTTCACGCCCGTGACCGAGCTGTCCACCGCGCCGTCCGTGCTGCACGGCTGGTCGGTTCTGCTGGCCGTGGGACAGTTGCACGCGGTGCTCCAGCCGAACCCGAACGGCGGACAGCCCGTGGCCTGGTGGCAGGCGCACCAGCCGCTCCAGGTCACCGAGGGCTGGCGGGCGGCCGCCAACAAGCACCAGCAGGTGCTGCTGTTCGCGGCTCCGGTCGGCTCGATCGGCCGTCAGCCGCGCGAGGACCTGCTGCGCGACGCGCTGGACAGGGCCGCGGCGAACGGAAGGCTGGTCACGGCAGCACTCCCGCTCGCCGGTCTCTGACCGGCGGACGGCTGACGGCTGACCGCCGACTGCTGAGGGCCGAGGACCGGCGGCCGGCACCCGGCTGCCGGTCGGCAGGCCGGTGACCGGCGAAAACCCGCACCACGGCCGCATCCCTTACCGGGCGGGGTCGTTTGGAGATATGTGCACGCATACGACGCTCCCCGCCGCCAGCCCTTCCCGTTGGTCCCCGCCCCCGTGCGACCGGCTCAGGACTCCGCGGGCGGCCCTTCGGCCACGCCGATCTACGACGCGCTCTACGCCGAGTACGTGAAGTCCTTCCGCTCGCTGCCGGGTGACCGCAGCGGCGAGGAGAAGCTGGGCTTCACCGCCTTCGGAGGCGTCCCGCACAGGACGGGCTCGTCCGTCGGCCACGGCTCGGGGACGTTCGGCGGTTCCGTCGGCGGCGGGTCGTACGGCGCCTACAGCGCGGGGGCGAACAGCGCCCGGCAGAGTTCGGGGCAGCCGCAGTGGCAGCGCGTCTCGGCGGTCGGCCGGCACGCCATCGGGAGGCACCACGTCCCGGCGGCACTGCCCCCGGCCCCGCGCCGGGAGGCCTGACCGAGGGCCACCGGGCCTGACGACGGCACGCAGGGTGAAGGGGGGCGGGGGCGGGCCGGGCCGCCCCCCCGCACCCCGGGGGGCGGGGGGGGGGGACGTATTGGTTGCGCGCC
>NZ_JBITSN010000007.1:0-27557 GCF_044540975.1 Streptomyces sp. NPDC085927 | reverse complement strand
GGCGGGGCGGCGGGCCCGGGGCCCCCCGGGCCGGCCGCCGGCCGGGGGGGTGCGGGGGGGGGGCCCCGGCGGGCCCCGCCCCCCTTCACCCTGCGTGCCGTCGTGACGTCACTTCTTCTTGCCGCGCTTCTCGCGCACCCGCACCGAGATGTGGATGGGGGTGCCCTCGAAGCTGAACTCCTCGCGCAGCCGGCGCTCGATGAACCGCCGGTAGCCCGCCTCGATGAAGCCGGAGGCGAACAGCACGAACCGCGGCGGCTTGGTGCCCGCCTGGGTACCGAACAGGATGCGCGGCTGCTTGCCGCCGCGCACGGGGTGCGGGTGGGCGGCGACCAGCTCGCCGAGGAAGGCGTTCAGCCTGCCCGTCGGGACGCGGGTCTCCCAGCCCGCCAGCGCCGTCTCGATCGCCGGAACCAGCTTCTCCATGTGGCGTCCGGTGCGGGCCGACACGTTCACCCGCGGCGCCCAGACGACCTGGCCGAGCTCGGTCTCGATCTCCCGCTCCAGGTAGTAGCGGCGCTCCTCGTCGAGGGTGTCCCACTTGTTGAACGCGAGGACGAGCGCGCGTCCCGCCTCGACGGCCATGGTGACGATGCGCTGGTCCTGCACCGAGATGGAGTCGGAGGCGTCCAGGAGGACGACGGCGACCTCGGCCTTCTCGACGGCGGCGGCGGTGCGCAGCGAGGCGTAGTAGTCGGCGCCCTGCTGGAGGTGGACGCGCTTGCGGATGCCCGCGGTGTCCACGAACTTCCAGGTGGTGCCGCCCAGCTCGATCAGTTCGTCGACCGGGTCGCGGGTGGTGCCGGCGATCTCGTTGACGACGACGCGCTCCTCGCCGGCGACCTTGTTCAGCAGCGAGGACTTGCCGACGTTCGGGCGGCCGATCAGGGCGATCCGGCGCGGGCCGCCGACCGCAGTGCCGAAGGTCTGCGCGGGAGCCTCCGGCAGCGCCTCCAGGACCTGGTCCAGCATGTCGCCGGTGCCGCGGCCGTGCAGGGCGGAGACCGGGTGCGGCTCGCCCAGGCCCAGGGACCACAGGTAGGAGGCGTCGGCCTCGCCGCTCGGACCGTCCACCTTGTTGGCGCACAGGACGACCGGCTTGCCGGCCTTGCGCAGCAGCCGGACGACGGCCTCGTCGGTGTCGGTCGCGCCCACCTTGGCGTCCACCACGAACACGACGGCGTCGGCCGCCTCGATCGCGTACTCGGCCTGCGCCGCCACGGAGGCGTCGATGCCGAGGACGTCCTGCTCCCAGCCCCCGGTGTCGACGACCTTGAAGCGGCGGCCCGCCCACTCGGCCTCGTAGGTGACGCGGTCGCGGGTGACGCCCGGCTTGTCCTCGACGACCGCCTCGCGGCGGCCGATGATGCGGTTCACCAGGGTCGACTTGCCGACATTGGGGCGGCCGACGACGGCGAGCACGGGCAGCGGGCCGTGTCCGGCCGCCTCGATGGCGCCCTCGACGTCCTCGGGATCGAAGCCCTCCTCCGCGGCGAGCTCCATGAACTCCGCGAACTCGGCGTCGCCGAGCGCCCCGTGGTCGTGCTCGTGCTCGGCCGAGCCGTCGGGCTGGATGTGGTCGTTCATGAAGTCCGTACCTCGTTGTTCATCGTGGTGGTCGGTGGAACATCCGATTCCGGGCGTTCCACTACTCAGTGTCCGCTAGCGCCCGGTGAGGCGCCTGGCGTTTTCCAGGTGCGCGGTGAGCTGCTTCTGGATGCGCTCGGTCGCCTCGTCCAGCGCCTTGCGGGTACGCCGTCCGCTGCCGTCACCCGCGTCGAACGGGTCGCCGAAGACGACGTCGACGCGGGAGCGCAGCGGAGGCAGCGCCTTTATCAACCGTCCGCCCTGCCCGGAACTTCCCAGGACGGCGACGGGCACGATCGGCGCGCCGCCGCGCAGGGCGAAGTAGGCGAGCCCCGCGCGCAGCGAGGCGAAGTCGCCCTCGCCGCGGGTGCCCTCGGGGAAGATACCGAGGACGCCGCCCTGCCGCAGGACGCCCAGCGCCCGGGAGATGGCCGTGCGGTCGGTGGTGTTCCGGTCCACCTTCACCTGGCCGATGCCGGTCAGGAACGGGTCGAGCGGCCCGATGAACGCCTCCTGCTTGATCAGGAAGTGCGTGGGCCGGGGCGCCACGCCCATGACCATCGGACCGTCGATGTTGTGGGAGTGGTTCACGGCGAGGAGCACCGGACCGGAGGCGGGTACCCGCCAGGCACCCAGCACGCGCGGCTTCCAGAATCCGTACATCAGGCCGACGCCGATACGCCGCCCGACCTCGGCGCCCCGCGCCGACGGAAGCCCGGTCACCGGTCGGCTCGCTTCTCCTCGACGAGGGTGACGACACACTCGATGACCTGCTGCAGGGTCAGGTCGGTGGTGTCCACCTCGACCGCGTCGTCCGCCTTGGCCAGCGGGGAGGTCTTGCGGCTGGAGTCGGCCGCGTCCCGCTTGACCAGGGCCTCGCGCGTGGCGTGCAGGTCGGCGCCCTTGAGCTCACCGCTGCGGCGGGCGGCCCGCGCCTCCGGGGAGGCGGTGAGGAAGATCTTCAGGTCGGCGTCGGGCAGCACGGTGGTCCCGATGTCGCGGCCCTCGACGACTATGCCGGTGACGGCGGAGGCGGCGATGGAGCGCTGCAGCTCGGTGATCCGGGTGCGCACCTCGGGGACCGCGCTGACCGCGCTGACCTTGGAGGTGACGTCCTGCTCGCGGATCGGGCCGGCCACATCGATGCCGTCGACCGTGATGGCGGGCTTCTCCGGGTCGGTGCCGGAGAGGATCTCGGGCTTGCCGGCCGCGGCGGCGATCGCGGAGGGGTCGGCGGTGTCGATGCCGTTGGTGACCATCCACCAGGTGATCGCCCGGTACTGGGCGCCGGTGTCCAGGTAGCTCAGGCCGAGCTGTGCCGCCACGGCCTTCGACGTGCTCGACTTGCCCGTGCCGGACGGGCCGTCGATGGCGACAATCACTGGCGTGGAGCTTTCCACAGTGGGGACCTTCCTGGACCTGGCTGGCGGGGAGCGGGGCGCGAAACCGCCCTGCACAAGGTTACTGGGTGTGCGTCCCCCGATCGGCCGTACCCGGGGACGGGGACGCGACCGCCCGGGACCGGCACCGCCTTCGGCTCCGGTCCCCGGCCGCCCGTCGCCCGCCCACCGCGGACGACACCCGCCGTCCGCCGTCCGGCAGGCGCTACTGCCGGATGGACCAGCCCCGCTCCCGCAGCGCCGCGGTGAGTACCGGAGCCGCCGGGGGCTCCACCATGAGCTGTACCAGACCGGCCTGCTGCCCGGTCGCGTGCTCGATACGGACGTCCTCGACGTTGACGCCCGCACGGCCGGCGTCCGCGAAGATGCGCGCCAGCTGACCCGGCTGGTCGTCGATGAGCACCGCCACGATCTCGTACGCACGCGGGGCGGAGCCGTGCTTGCCGGGGACCCGGATCTGGCCGGCGTTGCCGCGGCGCAGCACGTCCTCGATGCCGGTGCCGCCCTCGCGCCGCTTGTCCTCGTCGGAGGACTGCAGCGCGCGCAGGGCCCGTACGGTCTCCTCCAGGTCGGCGCCGATGTCGGTGAGCAGGTCGGCGACCGGACCGGGGTTCGCGGAGAGGATGTCGATCCACATCCGGGGGTCGGAGGCGGCGATCCTGGTCACGTCCCGGATGCCCTGCCCGCACAGCCGTACGGCGGCCTCCTCGGCGTGCTCCAGGCGCGCGGCGACCAGGCCGGCCACCAGGTGCGGCATGTGGGAGACCAGGGCCACGGCACGGTCGTGGGCGTCGGCGTCCATGACGACCGGGACGGCCCTGCAGTGCGAGACCAGCTCGAGGGCGAGGTTCAGCACCTCGGTGTCGGTGTCCCGGGTGGGCGTGAGCACCCAGGGGCGGCCCTCGAAGAGGTCCGCGCCCGCGGCCAGCGGGCCGGACTTCTCACGGCCGGACATGGGGTGTGTACCGATGTACGCCGAGAGGTCGAGCCCACGCTGCTCCAGTTCGCGGCGCGGCCCGCCCTTGACGCTGGCGACGTCGATGTAGCCGCGTGCCACACCGCGCTCCATGGCGTCGGCGAGCACCCCGGCCACGTGGGCGGGCGGGGCGGCGACGATCGCCAGGTCCACCGGCCCCTCGGGGGGCCCGTCGGTACCGGCACCGAGCGCGGCGGCCGTACGGGCCTGTTCCGGGTCGTGGTCGGCGAGGTGGACGGTGACGCCCCGCCGGGACAGGGCGAGGGCGGCGGACGTGCCGATCAGTCCGGTACCGATGACGAGTGCGGTTCTCACTGGGCGATGTCCTTGCGCAGGGCCGCCGCGGCGCCGAGGTACACATGGGCGATGTCGACGCGCGGCCGGTCGGACTCGATGTGCGCCAGGACGCGGACGACGCGGGGCAGGGCGCCCTCGACGTCCAGTTCCTGGGCGCAGATCAGGGGAACGTCGACGATGCCGAGCTTGCGGGCGGCGGCGGCCGGGAAGTCGCTGTGCAGGTCGGGCGTGGCGGTGAACCAGATGCTGATCAGGTCGTCCGTGACCAGATCGTTGCGTTCCAGTACCGCGGTGAGCAGCGCGCCGACCCGTTCCTCCATGTGGCCGGCCTCGTCCCGCTCGAGCTGGACGGCGCCCCGGACCGCTCGTACCGCCACGGCGTTGCTCCTTGCTGACGTGCGTATCGGTTGTTCGGTCGTCCAGCCTAGTCAGAACGGGATCGGCCGGTGTCCGGTGCCCGCCCGCCGAGACGGCCGGTGCGAAAATGCCTTGATACCCCGCAAATCACCCATCCTCTGCGATTCCCTCCCCTCTCCCCCGGAGTGATGACATGACCGGCACGGCCCCCCACACGACCTCCCACACGACTCTGCGCACCACACGACGCACCGTCCTTCTCGCGGCGGGCGCGACAGCGCTGGCCGCCGGCTGCGGCGGGAACGGAGGCGAAGGCGGTGACGGTTCCTCGCCGGCCACCACCTCGGACACCGCGGCGCCGGACGGCACGGCGGGGCGGGAACTCGCCACGACCGACGCCATCCCGGTGGGCGGGGGCGTGATCTTCAAGGACGAGAAGGTGGTGGTGACCCAGCCCGAACAGGGCGGCTTCAAGGCCTTCTCCGCGATCTGCACCCACCGGAACTGCCTGGTGGCGAGGGTCTCGGACGGCACGGTCGACTGCGCCTGCCACGGCAGCCGGTTCCGGATCACCGACGGCTCGGTGGCGCGGGGGCCGGCCACCAGGGCGCTGCCCGTGGAGCGGATCGCGGTGGAGGGAAATTCGATTCGCCTGGCGTGAGCCGGCCCGTACGCTCCCGGGCATGCACTCCGCCGAGCTCCTGGTCCGCGACCACACGGTCTACGCCTGCGTCATGGGTTCGCGTGCCTTCGGTCTGGCCACGGAGGGCAGCGACACCGACCGCCGGGGCGTGTTCCTCGCCCCCACTCCCCTGTTCTGGCGCTTCGACAAGCCGCCGACGCATGTCGAGGGCCCGGCCGAGGAACAGTTCAGCTGGGAGCTGGAACGCTTCTGCGAGCTGGCCCTGCGCGCCGACCCCAACATCCTGGAGTGCCTGCACTCGCCACTCGTGGAGCACGCCGACGACACCGGCCGCGAACTGCTCGCCCTGCGCGGCGCGTTCCTCTCCCGCCGGATCCACGAGACGTTCACCCGGTACGCGTACGGGCAACGCCGCAAACTCGAGGCCGACGTCCGCACGCACGGGGCGCCCCGCTGGAAGCACGCGATGCATCTGCTCCGCCTGCTGGCCTCCGCCCGCGACGTGCTGCGCACGGGCGCCCTCACCGTCGACGTGGGCGAGCAGCGCGAGCCGCTGCTCGCGGTGAAGCGGGGCGAGGTTCCCTGGTCCGAGGTCGAAGCCCGGACGGCCCGGCTGGAGCGGGAGGCCGGCGAGGCGCTGCACCGTACGCCGCTCCCGGCGCAGCCGGACCGACGCCGGATCGAGGACTTCCTGGTCCGCGTCCGCCGCGCTTCCGCGCTGCGGGCAGGGTAGGGCGGGCGGCCCCTTACCGTGAGCGCTCCCCCTCAGAGGTCCCAGAGCGCTCCCAGGGCCAGCAGTTCGTCCCGGTACTCGATGCGGTCGGCCCAGGCGTCCGGCCAGGCGTCCGCGCCGAGGTGGGCGCCCGCGAAGGCACCCGCGAGGCAGGCGATGGAGTCGGAGTCGCCGGAGGTGCAGGCGGCGCGGCGCAGGGCCGTGAGCGGTTCGTCGACGAAGAGCAGGAAGCACAGCAGCCCGGTCGCGAGGGCCTCCTCCGCGATCCAGCCCTCCCCCGTCGCCAGGCACGGATCGGTCTCGGGCGAGACGGTGCGCACGGCGTGCCGGAGGCGTTCCAGGACCTCCAGGCACTCGTCCCAGCCGCGCGCGATGAAGTGCTCGGGGCTGGGGTCCCCCGCGCGGGTCCACAGGTCGCCGAGCCACACCGTGTGGTAGCGGGTGCGGTTCTCGTAGGCGTAGGAGCGCAACAGGCCGATCAGCCCGGTCGGTTCGGCACCCTCGGCGAGCAGGCGTACGGCGTGGGCGGTGAGGTCGGAGGCGGCGAGCGCGGTCGGGTGCCCGTGGGTGAGGGCCGACTGCAACTGGGCGGCACCCGCGCGCTGTTCCTCGCTCAGCCCGGGGGCGAGCCCGAGGGGCGCGACCCGCATGTTGGCGCCGCAGCCCTTGGAGCCGACCTGACTGGCGTCCTGCCAGGGGCGGCCCTCCTCGGACAGCAGGTGGCAGGCCTTCAGGCAGGTGTTGCCGGGCGCCCGGTTGTTCTCGGGCGAGCGGTACCAGTCCACGAACTCCTCGCGCACCGGCCGCTCCAGCCGCTTCGGGGCGAGCCGCCCCCGGTCCATCGCCGTGCGCAGTCCGCGCCCCAGGGCCAGCGTCATCTGGGTGTCGTCGGTGACGATCGCCGGCTTCGGCAGGTCCATCTCCCGCCACGGCCCGAACCTGGCGAGGATCGAGGGGACGTCGTTGAACTCGGTGGGAAAACCGAGCGCGTCCCCGAGGGCGAGTCCGGTGAGCGCGCCCGTGGCGGCGCGCTTGGTGACGACGGTGTTCATGCGGGACGTCCTTCCGGGGCCGGCCGGAGCAGAGGCGGGTGGAGGGTGGTGGCGGTGCCCGCCCGGTGGAGCGCGGCGGGTTTGCCCCGGCCGCCGGTGAGGCGCGCGGCACCCGGGACCGGTTCGACGAAGCCCGCGGAGGCGAGCACCTTGCGCCGGAAGTTGGGCCGGTCGAGCGTGGTGCCCCACACGGCCTCGTAGACCTGCTGCAACTCGCCGAGAGTGAACTCGGGCGGGCAGAAGGCGGTGGCGAGGCAGCTGTACTCGAGCTTGGCGCCGACGCGTTCCCGGGCGTCGGCCAGGATCAGGTCGTGGTCGAAGGCGAGCGCCCGCGCGGAGTCGTACGGGATCCAGCGGGCCTGCGCCGCGTCGCCGCCCCCGCGCGCCTCGGGAGCGTCGGGCAGCAGCGCGGTGAACGCGACGGAGACGACCCGCATCCGGGGATCGCGGCCGGGTTCGCTGTAGGTCCGCAACTGCTCCAGGTGCAGTCCGGACACGTCCGTCAGCCCCGTCTCCTCGGCGAGTTCACGCCGGGCGGCGGTCTCCGCCGACTCGTCCGGCCGCACGAACCCGCCCGGCAGCGCCCAGCGGCCCGCGTACGGCTCCTCACCGCGCTCGACGAGCAGGCCGTGCAGCACACCCGCGCGGAGCGTGAACACGGCGAGGTCGACGGTGACGGCGAAGGGCTCGTAGGCGTGTTTGTCGTAGCCGCCCACGACCGCACCCCCTTTTATAGTCAGGTCGACTATAAAAGGGGGTGCGGTCGTTCACAAGGCCTTAGAGCTCGACTTCCTGCATCAGCATGCCGACCTCGGTGTTCGACAGCCGGCGCAGCCAGCCCGACTTCTGGTCGCCCAGGGTGATCGGCCCGAAGCCGGTGCGCACCAGCTTGTCGACCGGGAAGCCCGCCTCGGCGAGCATGCGGCGCACGATGTGCTTGCGGCCCTCGTGCAGGGTCACCTCGACGAGGTAGTTCTTGCCGGTCTGCTCGACGACGCGGAAGTGGTCCGCGCGCGCGTAACCGTCCTCCAGCTGGATGCCGTCCTTCAGCCGCTTGCCCAGGTCGCGCGGGATCGGCCCGATGATGTGGGCGAGGTAGGTCTTCTTCACCCCGTACCGCGGGTGGGTCAGCCGGTGGGCCAGCTCACCGTGGTTGGTGAGCAGGATGACGCCCTCGGTCTCGGTGTCGAGCCGGCCCACGTGGAACAGCCGGGTCTCGCGGTTGGTGACGTAGTCGCCGAGGCACTGACGCCCCTCGGGGTCCTCCATGGTGGAGACGACACCGGCGGGCTTGTTCAGCGAGAAGAACTGGTAGGACTGGGTGGCGACGGTCAGCCCGTCCACCTTGACCTCGTCCTTCTCCGGGTCGACCCGGCGGCCCTGCTCCAGCACGATCTCGCCGTTGATCTCGACCCGCGCCTGCTCGATCAGCTCCTCGCAGGCGCGCCGGGAACCGTACCCCGCGCGGGCGAGGACCTTCTGCAGCCGCTCGCCCTCCTGCTCGGCGCCCGGGAAGGTCTTGGGGAGCCTGACGTCCTTCTTCTCCGCGTACCGGTCGCGGTTGCGCTCCTCGATCCGCGTCTCGTACTCGCGCGAGCGGCCCGGAGCCGTACGGCCCCCGCCGCCCTTCTGGCCGGACCGGGAGCCCTGGGAGGAGCCGCCGGACGGCTTGGCGCCGGTGCGGCCGGACTTCGGGCCCTCCTTGGTGGCCCCGGGTCCCACGTCGTAGCGGCGCTCCTCCGGGCGGGGCTTGCCGGGGCGGCCCTGCCCCTGCTTCTGGTCCCTGTTGCCGCCGGAACCGCGGGGGTTACCGCGTCCGCCGCTCTTGCCGCTGCCGCTGCCGCTGCTTCGCATCACATTTCCGTTGTTGTCGTTTTAGGCATGTTCGTCGGATGGACCGTCGTCCGGGTCCGGGGCGTCCGGATCGAACGACGGCACGGCTTCCTGGGTCTCGGCCTCGATCGCCTCCGCCTCGGGGAGGAAGGGCGCGAGCTCCGGGAGCTCGTCCAGACCGCGCAGGCCCATCCGCTCCAGGAAGTAGTTCGTCGTCGTGTACAGGATCGCACCTGTTTCGGGTTCCGTGCCCGCCTCCTCGACCAGACCGCGCTGCAGCAGGGTGCGCATGACCCCGTCGCAGTTCACTCCGCGCACGGCGGAGACCCTGCTGCGGCTGACCGGCTGGCGGTAGGCGACCACGGCGAGGGTCTCCAGGGCGGCCTGGGTGAGCCGGGCCTGCTGGCCGTCCAGGACGAAGCTCTCGACGGCCGCGGCGTACTCGGGACGGCTGTAGAAACGCCAGCCGCCGGCGACGAGCCGCAGCTCGAAACCGCGTCCCTGGACGGTGTACTCGTCGGCCAGTGCCCGCAACGCGTCCGCGACCTGCCGTCGGGGCCGCTCCAGGATCTTCGCCAGCCGCTCCTCGGTCGCGGGCTCGTCCACGACCATGAGAACCGCCTCCAGCGCGGGCCCGAGCTCGAGGTCCGCGACGGTACGCGGCCCCTCGGGAGCGTCACCTGTGTCCTCCCTCACGTCCTGCTCACCCCTTCTCCTTCCTCCGGCGGCTCTCCCGGTGCTTCGGGCGGTCGGTCGAACTCGTCGGTGACCGTGGGGGCGGCGTCCCCGGCACCGCCGGTCCAGCGCACGGTCAGCTCACCGAGCGCGGTCTCCTGGTCGAGGGCGACGGCCTTCTCCCGGTACAGCTCCAGGAGCGCGAGGAACCGGGCGACAACGGTCAGGGTGTCGTCCGTGTCCTCGGTCAGGACCCGGAAACTGGCCTCGCCGAGCACCCTCAGCCGCGCGACCACGATCCCGGCCTGCTCCTGCACGCTGACCAGTGGTGCGTGGATGTGGTCGACGTACACCTGCGGCTTGGGCCTGGGCTGCATCGCCTTGACGGCGAGCCGGGCGAACCCCTCCGCGCCGATGCTGATGACGACCTCGGGGAGCAGCTCGGCGTGGTGCGGCTCGAGCCCCACGGTACGGGGATGGCGCCGGGCCTCCGCGTCCAGCCGCAGGCCGAAGATCTCCGCGATCCGCTTGTACGCGCGGTACTGGAGCAGGCGGGCGAACAGCAGGTCCCGGGCCTCCAGCAGGGCGAGGTCGGCCTCGTCCTCCACCTCGGCGGCGGGCAGCAGGCGGGCCGCCTTGAGATCGAGCAGCGTGGCCGCGACGACCAGGAACTCGGTGGTCTCGTCCAGGTCCCAGTCGGGTCCCAGCGCCCGGATGTACGCCATGAACTCGTCGGTCACCCTGGACAGCGCGACCTCGGTGACGTCCAGCTTGTGCTTGGAGATCAGCTGAAGCAGCAGGTCGAACGGTCCTTCGAAGTTCGACAACCGGACCTTGAACCGGCCGTCGTCCCCCACCTCTTCCTTCTCGGCCGCCTCTGCCGTCTCGACCACTTCGGGCCCCGCGAGCGCCTCGGACTCCGCGGTCTCGTCGGCCGTCCCGGCTCCGTCGGCCCTCGGAGTCCCCTCGGCACGCTCCGGGCCGTGCGTCCCCGCACCGGCGTCCCCCGCACCTGCCACCACGGGCCCGGCGGCCGGTTCGTCGCCCGTCCCGGGGCCCGCGGGCGCCGTCCCGGGCGGCAGACCTGCGTCCGGCTCCGCCCCCGCCTCCGCGGGCGGTGGCACCGGCGGCACACCCTCCGGTCCCCGCCCCAGCGCGCGACGGCGGCCGGGCCGCGGGCCGCGGCCGGCGGCGGGGGTGTCGTTCGAGGTCATGGCCTCCGCAGGCTACCGCTACCGTCCGCGCAGACGTCGTACGAGGATGCTGGCGTCTCCGCGGGACTCCAGGTCGGCAAGGACCACGGCGACCGCCTCGCGGACGATCCTGCCCCGGTCGACGGCCAGTCCGTGCTCGCCCCGGAGCACCAGACGGGCGTGCTCGAGGTCCATGAGCTCCTCGGCGGACACGTACACCGTGATCTTCTCGTCGTGCCGCTCGCGGCCGCTGGGCCGGCGTGCCGCCGCCCTTCCGCGCTTGCGGGAGGCCGCCTCCGCGGCCGGTCCCTCCGGAGCCCCCTGCCGTCGCGCGGAGCGCTCCGGCGCGGCGCGGCTGCGGGACTCGCCCGCTTCGGCCGGCTCCGCGTCCGTGGCGACGTGCTCGGCGCCCCCGCCGTCACCGCCCTGCGCGGGCACCGACTGCGGAGTGTCCTCCTGGGCCGCGGCCGCGTCGCTCTCCCCCGCGGGAGCGGGGACCCGGCCCTCGCCATTGGCCTGGCGCCTGGGCGTGGACGCCTGGAGTGCCGTCCCCCCTGTCGTACGGAAGAGTTCGTCGGCTCCCGGCAGACTCACTCGGCGTGACACCGGGCGAGCACCTCCCTGGCAAGCTGGCGGTAGGCGGCGGCGCCGACGGAGTTGGACGCGTACGTGGTGATCGGCTCACCGGCGACGGTGGTCTCCGGGAAGCGGACCGTGCGCCCGATGACCGTGTGGTAGACGTGATCGTCGAAGGCCTCGACGACACGCGCGAGCACCTCACGGCTGTGCACCGTGCGCGAGTCGTACATCGTGGCGAGGATCCCGTCGAGTTCCAGCTCGGGGTTGAGCCGCTCCTGGACCTTCTCGATGGTCTCGGTCAGCAGAGCCACACCGCGCAGCGCGAAGAACTCGCACTCCAGCGGCACGATCACCTTGTGCGCGGCCGTCAGCGCGTTGACCGTGAGCAGGCCGAGCGAGGGCTGGCAGTCGATCACGATGTAGTCGTAGTCGTCCATGAGCGGCTTCAGCGCGCGCTGCAGGGTCGACTCGCGGGCGACCTCGGAGACCAGCTGGACCTCGGCCGCCGACAGGTCGATGTTGCTGGGCAGCAGGTCCATGTTGGGGACCGCCGTCTTCAGCAGCACCTCGTCGGCCGCCATGCCCCGCTCCATGAGCAGGTTGTAGACGGTGAGGTCGAGTTCCATCGGGTTGACGCCGAGTCCGACCGACAGTGCGCCCTGCGGGTCGAAGTCGACGAGCAGCACCCGGCGTCCGTACTCCGCGAGCGCGGCGCCCAGGTTGATGGTCGACGTCGTCTTGCCGACGCCGCCCTTCTGGTTGCACATCGCGATGATCTTCGCGGGGCCGTGGTCGGTCAGCGGGCCCGGGATCGGGAAGTACGGCAGCGGGCGCCCGGTCGGGCCGACGCGCTCGCGGCGCTGGCGGGCCGCGTCGGGCGCGAGGGTGGCCGCGTACTCGGGATCCGGCTCGTACTCGGCGTCGGGATCGTAGAAGTGCCCCTCGGGCAGTTCGTCGTAGTCGGCGAAATGGTTGTGGGGCGCGCCACTTCCGTCGCCGGCCATGGCGTTCACGTGATGGCCATCCATGCTCTGGTGTGCAGTGGGAGTCGCCTGCTGGATCTGATGGGGTGCGAAGGTGCGCACGGCGACGGAGCCGACAGGAGCGAACCCCGCGGGACCTCGCCCCCGTGCAGTCATTCCTGGGTGACCACCCCCGGGAGTAAATGTCGACTCATTCACAAGTCGTCTTACCTCCTTGGTGACCAGGAAACTTCTAGACAGGTCAGCGTGGCATCATGCCGACGGTTGGCGACTCTATGGCGTGTCGGCGGTCCGCAGCAACACAATCCGCCGGACCCGGCCCGATGTGTCGACAATGAAACATCCCTCTGTCAAGGGCGTACGGCCGTCGCACGGCAGGTTTCACCGGTGTGCGAATCGGTGGAAGGGGTGCGTTCGAGGCGAGTTGCCCCTGATTCGTGAAGTGACCATACACACATCTCGCCGCACCCGATGGGCAAGGTGGGTCCGGACGCATGACGTTGACGAAACAAGTTGACGTATCGCCTTTGCCGAGCGGCGACTTGGTCGACTTAACGCCCGGAGGCGGCCTCCGGGCGTCGAGTCGGGGGCGGCCACGTGGAGACGGACCGGGACGGCGTCCGCGCGGCGCCGCCCCGGTCCGGCCGGGCGGCGCGGCCGGTTCAGCCGAGCAGCGCGGCGAGTTCCACGTGGTCCAGGCCGTGCGCTGCGGCGACCTCCCGGTAAACGACCTCGCCGTCATGCGTGTTGAGGCCCTTGGCGAGCGCGGGGTCGCGGCGCAGCGCCTCCACCCAGCCGCGGTTCGCGAGCTCGACGATGTACGGCAGCGTGGCGTTGGTGAGCGCGTAGGTGGAGGTGGTGGGCACGGCGCCGGGCATGTTGGCGACGCAGTAGAAGACCGAATCGTGGACCGTGAAGGTCGGCTCGGCGTGCGTGGTCGGGCGGGAGTCCTCGAAGCAGCCGCCCTGGTCGATCGCGATGTCGACAAGGACACTCCCGCTCTTCATCCGCGAGACGAGGTCGTTGGTGACCAGCTTCGGCGCCTTGGCGCCGGGGATCAGCACGGCGCCGATCACGAGATCGGCCTCGATGCAGGCCTTCTCCAGCTCGAAGGCGTTGGAGACGACGGTCTGGATCTTCGTGCCGAAGACCCGGTCCGCCTCACGGAGCTTGTTGATGTCCTTGTCGAGCAGGGTCACGTGGAAGCCCATGCCGACGGCGATCTGCGCGGCGCTCCAGCCGGAGACGCCTCCGCCGATGACCACGGCGCGGCCGGCCGGCACTCCGGGGACCCCGCCGGGCAGCACGCCGCGGCCGCCGCCGGCCCGCATCAGGTGGTAGGCGCCGACCTGGGCGGACAGCCGGCCCGCGACCTCGGACATGGGGGCGAGCAGCGGCAGCGCGCGGCCGGGCAGCTCGACGGTCTCGTAGGCGATCGCGGTGGTGCCGGAGGCCAGGAGGGCGTCCGTGCACTCCCTGGAGGCGGCCAGGTGCAGGTAGGTGAAGAGGATCTGGTCCTTGCGCAGCCGGTGATACTCCTCGGCGACGGGCTCCTTGACCTTCAGCAGCAGGTCGGCGGCGGCCCACACCTCGTCGGCGGTGTCGAGTATCTGCCCGCCCGCGGCGATGTACTCGCCGTCCGGGATCGAGGAGCCCACGCCGGCGCCGCGCTCGATGACGACCTGGTGGCCGTGGCGCACCAGCTCGTGCACGCCGGCGGGGGTGATGGCCACCCGGAACTCGTTGTTCTTGACCTCGCGGGGGATGCCGACCTTCACGTCGATCACGGTCCTTGGTTCGGGGGTATGAGGTATTGCTACACATACCCGGGCACACGCGTGCACACCGGGGGAGACCGCAGAGGATGGCGCGGCAAGACCATCTTAATGAAGGCGTTCCCGCTGTACAGCCTTACAAAGCATCAATCTTCCACAAGAGGGCTGCGGGTTTCGTAGGTGCTGCCTTCTTGTTTCGGGCCGATTCCAGGCTCCTGGGCCTCTTCTCCCAGCATCCGCTCCGCCGAGTCCCGGTGCAGCGCGGCCGACGTGGGGTCCCCCAGGTGGTCGAAGGTGTCGGCGAGCCGCAGGTGCAGCGCGGCCTGCAGCCGGGTGTCCTCGGCCCGCCGGGCCCACTCCACCGCCTCCCGGCAGGTACGCAGCGAATCCTCGGGGCGGCCCGCGTACTCCTGGACCCGGGCCAGTTCGCTCAACGCGCGCGCCTGGGCGGCCAGGTCGCCGTTCTTCCGGTGCCCGGCGACCGCCGCCCGCCAGTTCCGCAGCGCCTCGCCGTAGCGGCCGGCGTAGGTGTGGGCGGCGGCGATCCGGCCGTACAGGCGGGCGGCGTCCGCGCGCTCGCCCTGGGCGAGCCGCTCGGCCAGGGCCCGGCCGAACCAGTCGGCGGCCCGGTCGAAGTCGCCGAGCTCCAGATGGGCGCCTCCCACGGATTCCGTCGCGCGGCCGGTCGCGTACGGATCGTTCGCCGCGCGGCCGGCGTCCAGCGCGGCCCGGTAGCGCGCCAGCGCGTCGGCCGTGCGGCCGGTACGGGCGTCGAGGTCGCCGAGGTTCAGCAGGGCCGCGGCCTGCTCGCGGGGAAGTTTCCGGCGCTCGGCCACGTCGAGGACCAGGTGGTGGATGCCGTAGAGGTCGCCGGCGGCGGCCCGGGTCCCGAAGTGGGCCACCATGGCGCGTACCAGCTGGGACATCAGGCGGCGGGCCAGGGTGTCCAGCGTCCCGTCGGCGACCGCGAGGCGGGCCGAGGCCAGCAGAGCGGGCCTGCGGACGCGCAGCCACTCGGCGGCGTCGCGGGGACTGGGGAAGCGCAGGGAGCGCGGCATCCCGAGGAGCTTCTCGCGCGCCTGGGGGCTGTCGGTCTCGGTGACGGCCCTGCACGACTGGAGCAGCCGTACGGTCCGTTCCAGCATGCGGGCGCGGGCCAGCTGGAGCTCCCCGGGCCGTTCGTGGGCCTCGGCGAGGCCTTCCAGCAGGGGGTGCAGGCAGCCGGGTACCTCGTACTGCGGCAGCGAGGTCTCCACGGCGTGCAGCAGACCCACGGAGACGAGGTCGTCCAGGGTGGTGCGCGCGCTGCTCACCGAGCATCCTGCGAGCGCGGAGGCGGTGTGCGGGTCGGCCAGGCCGGCCGGGGCGAGGCTCAGCAGACGCAGCATCCGGGCGGCGGGCGCGGGCAGCCCGTCGTGCACCAGCCGCAGGACACGGCCGGTCACGGTGCCCTCGTCGGCTCCGGCGTGCAGATGCCTGGCGAGGTCGGCGACGGCGGCCTTGGGCCGGGCGGCGAGCCAGCCGCCGGCCAGGACCAGGGCGGCGGGCTGTCCCTGGCACTGTTCGGCCAGGCCCTCCGCGGCCCGCGGGTCGACGGTGATGCGGACCGAGCCGGCGATCCGGGACAGCAGTTCCACGGCGGACTTGGTGTCGAGGCCGCCGAGGGTGCAGGGGCGGACGTCGGAGATGCCGGTCAGCGGGCCCTGGGAGACGGCGACCACCAGGCAGTCGGGGTTGTCCGGCAGCAGGGCGTCGACCTGCTCGGCGTCGGCCGCGTCGTCCAGCAGGAGCAGCGTCCGGCGGCCGGCCAGGGCGGTCCGCAGCGTCTCGACGAGATCGTCCTCGTCGGCGCCGGCCGGGGCGGGCACCTCGAGCGCGTCGAGCAGTTCCCGCACGGAGCGCTCGACGGGCACGCGCGTGCCGTCGGTCTCGCTCAGCCGGGCGCGCAGCACCCCGTCGGGGTAGCGGTCGGCGACCTGGCGGACGAGTTCCTCACCGAGCGTCGTCCGGCCGGAGCCGGGCCGGCCGGCGATGAGCAGCACCCGGGCGCGGGGAGCCTTGCGGCCGGAGAGGGTGTCGAGTCCGGCGCGCTCGATGTCGGCCCGGAGTTCCTTCAACTCCCTGGTGCGGCCCAGGAATCGGGACTCCACGGCAACGTCGCGGGAGAGCCGCACGCCGTCCGTGTCCACCGCCTGGTCCGCCACGGGCCACACTCCCGTCCCACCGCACGCGCAAGCCCGCCGGGACTCCGGACCGGGCGTTTTTCAGAGCCTAGTTCACGCTCTGCTACGTTCCGTGTGGAGCACGGCGGACGCGTCCCCCGATCGGATCAGCGGATGGTCACATCACAAGGGGAACGGGGTGGTTCAGGCCTCGAAAGGGCGGGCAGGCCACGGCGCCTCGGCCGGACGCAGCGCGTCGAGCCCGTCTCCGTTCCGCGCGGCGACGAGCGAAAGCACGCCCACCACCAGGCAGTTGTTGTGCAGTTCGCCGGCCAGCACGCCGCGGACCAGGTCCGTGACGGGCACCCGGGCCAGTTCCATGTCCGCCTCTTCGTCCTCGACCTCGAAGCGGTCGCCCTCGGCCTCGGACAGGCCCCGGGCCAGGAAGATCCGTACGGCCTCGTCGCAGCCGCCGGCGGTGGTGTAGACGTCGGTCAGCACCCGCCAGTCCTCGGCCTTGACGTGCGCCTCCTCGTACAGCTCCCGCTGGGCGGCGCGCAGCGGGTTCTCGCCGGGGACGTCGAGCAGGCCGGCCGGAATCTCCCACAACTTGTGGCGCACGGGGTGGCGGTACTGGCGCAGGACCAGGACGCGGTCGGCGTCGTCGAGGGCGAGGACGGCCACGGAGCCGGGGTGGACCTGGTAGTCACGGTGGACCACGGTCCCGTTGGGCATGACCACGTCGTCGGTGCGTACGGAGGTCTTGTTGCCGACGAAGGGCGTCCTGGTCGCCCGGACCTCCCACTCCTCCGGGGTGTCCTTGATGGTCATTCCGGTCATTCCGGTCCTTCCCAGACGTACAGGCCTACTGGCGCACAGCGGCGGCCGGGGCGCTCGCCGATTGAGGCTTTCGCGCCCCGGCCACCGTACAACCGGTGTGCTACTTCGAGATCTTCCGCTCGACCGCGGCCTTGACGAGGCCCGCGAACAGCGGGTGCGGACGCGTCGGACGCGAGCGCAGCTCCGGGTGTGCCTGGGTCGCGACCAGGTACGGGTGGACCTCGCGCGGGTACTCGACGTACTCGACGAGCTTGCCGTCCGGGGAGGTGCCCGAGAAGACGATGCCGGCCTTCTTCTCCAGCTCCACGCGGTAGGCGTTGTTCACCTCGTAGCGGTGCCGGTGGCGCTCCTCGACGTACTCCTTGCCGTCGTACACCTCGCGCACGATCGAGCCCTCGGCCAGCTTGGCCGGGTACATGCCGAGCCGCATCGTGCCGCCCATGTCGCCGTCACCGGCGACGATGTCGAGCTGCTCGGCCATGGTGGAGATGACCGGGTGGGAGGTCGCCGGGTCGAACTCGGTGGAGTTGGCGTCGGAGACGTCCGCGAGGTTGCGGGCCGCCTCGATCACGATGCACTGCAGGCCCAGGCAGAGGCCGAGCAGCGGAATCCGGTTCTCGCGCGCGAAGCGGATCGCGCCGACCTTGCCGAGTACCCCGCGGTCCCCGAAGCCGCCGGGGATGCAGATGGCGTCGACGTCACCGAGCTGCGCCTGGGCGCCGGCCGCGGTCTTGCAGTCGTCGGAGGTGACCCACTTGATCTTCACCCGGGCCTTGTTGGCGAAGCCGCCCGCGCGCAGTGCCTCGGTGACCGAGAGGTAGGCGTCGGGCAGGTCGATGTACTTGCCGACCAGGGCGAGGGTGACCTCGTGGTCGGGGTTGTGGACCCGGTCGAGCAGGTCGTCCCAGGTCGTCCAGTCCACGTCCCGGAACGGCAGGTCCAGCTTGCGCACGACGTAGGCGTCCAGGCCCTCGGTGTGGATGACCTTCGGGATGTCGTAGATCGACCGGGCGTCGGGGCAGGCGACCACGGCGGCCTCGTCGACGTCGCACATCAGCGAGATCTTCCGCTTGATCGCGGTCGGCACCTCGCGGTCGCAGCGCAGCACGATCGCGTCCGGCTGGATACCGATGTTGCGCAGCGCCGCGACCGAGTGCTGGGTGGGCTTCGTCTTCAGCTCGCCCGAGGGACCGATGTACGGCAGGAGCGAGATGTGGACGACGAACACGTTGTCGCGGCCGACCTCGTGCCGCACCTGGCGGACGGTCTCCAGGAACGGCAGCGACTCGATGTCGCCGACCGTGCCGCCGACCTCGGTGATCACGACGTCGACCTCGTCCGTCGCCATGCGGCGGATGCGGTGCTTGATCTCGTTGGTGATGTGCGGGATGACCTGCACGGTGTCGCCGAGGTACTCGCCGCGCCGCTCCTTGGCGATCACGGTCGAGTAGACCTGGCCCGTGGTGACGTTGGCGGAGCCGTCCAGGTCACGGTCGAGGAAGCGCTCGTAGTGCCCGATGTCCAGGTCGGTCTCGGCGCCGTCGTTGGTGACGAAGACCTCACCGTGCTGGAAGGGGTTCATCGTGCCGGGGTCGACGTTGAGGTACGGGTCGAGCTTCTGCATGACGACGCGCAGACCGCGGGCCTTGAGCAGCATGCCGAGGCTGGAGGCGGTCAGCCCCTTGCCGAGCGAGGAGGCGACACCCCCGGTGACGAAGATGTGCTTGGTCGTCGTGGATTTTGGCATGGCCAAGAGGGGGCTCCCGTGGTCGCGGTCTGGGGGTGCGGGGCGGTCGGCCGCCGGAGGACTCCGGCAGTGCCGTCGCTGCGGTTCGGGGGTGCCCTTTTTGGATTTCCCCTCCGGGGAAGGGGCCCACCGGTCCACGGGCTACCAGCGTATCAGCGCCGCGGGACAATGCTGTCCGGGCACTCTCCGCACACGCGCGGGCACCCGTCCGTGACCCGTCACACGTCCCTCACCCCTTGCTCACCCGTTCGGCGGGTGCGCGTTGGCCGGAGCGGCACACAGACCCTCTACGTGCGTCGTATCCTGCTCGGACACCCGCTGGCGAGCCCGGCCGGCCGAACGGCACCACCCCCGCCCGTCTCACCGGAACAACACAAGCTCGTCAGTTCGTTGAGTAACAATGGGCGCTTTGCATTCACGGCTGAGCGACTGCTTTGCTTCATCGCTCAACGACTCATTTCAAAAACCCCTTGACCGCACCAGCGACAACCCCTTGTGGGGTGACGTGGCCGTTCGACTGGAGTTGCACGTGGCCGGGCGCATCGAAGATTACGCACTCATCGGAGACATGCAGACCGCTGCCCTGGTCTGCCGGGACGGCACGGTGGACTGGCTGTGCCTGCCCCGCTTCGACTCGCACGCCATCTTCGCCGGCCTGCTGGGCACCGAAGAACACGGCTTCTGGCGGATCGGCCCGGCGCATGCCCCCGATGCCCAGCCGCCGGCCGCGACCCGGCGCGGCTACCGCGGCGACTCGCTGGTCCTGGAGTCCGAGTGGGACACCGGCCGCGGCACGGTCCGGGTGATCGATTTCATGCCTCCGCGCGACGGTGCGCCGCAGCTCATCCGCATCGTGGAGGGTGTCTCGGGCCGCGTGCCGATGCGCTCGGCGCTCCGGATGCGTTTCTCCTACGGCCGGGTGGTGCCGTGGGTGCACAGGCACGAGGGACGCACGGTCGCCGTCGCGGGCCCGGACTCGGTGTGGTTCGACACGTCCGCCGAGACGTACGGGCAGTCACTGACGACGTACTCGGACTTCACGGTGGCGCCGGGCGACCGGATCGCGTTCACGGTGTCGTGGCAGCCCTCGCACAAGGAGCCGCCGGCACTGCCGGAGCCGGAGCAGTCGCTGGAGGCGACGGAGGACTTCTGGCGGGAGTGGGTGGAGCACTGTACGTACCACGGTCCCTACCGGGAGGCCGTGATCCGCTCCCTGATCACGCTGAAGGCGCTCACCTACGCCCCGACCGGCGGTATCGTCGCCGCGCCCACCACCTCCCTGCCGGAGGACATCGGCGGCGTCCGCAACTGGGACTACCGCTACACCTGGCTGCGGGACGCGGCGATCACCCTGTCCTCGCTGCTGCGCACCGGTTACCGCGAGGAGGCCCGCGCCTGGCGCGAGTGGCTGCTGCGCGCGGTGGCCGGCGACCCGGAGAACCTGCAGATCATGTACGGCATCGCCGGTGAGCGCGAGCTCGGCGAGGCGGAGCTGGACTGGCTGCCCGGCTACGAGAGCTCGGCCCCGGTCCGGGTGGGCAACGGCGCGGCGCACCAGCTCCAGCTGGATGTGTACGGCGAGGTCACCGAGGCCCTGCACCTGGCCCACATGACGGGCCTGGCCCGCAACGACTACGCGTCCCTGCTCCAGCTGAAGCTGATCCAGTACCTGGAGAAGCACTGGCAGGAGCCGGACGAGGGCATCTGGGAGGTCCGCGGCCCGCGCCGCCACTTCGTGCACTCCAAGGTGATGGCGTGGGTCGCCGTCGACCGCACCATCAAGCTCATCGAGTCCGGCGACGCGGACGGCCCCCTGGAGCGGTGGAAGCAGCTGCGCGACGACATCCACCGGGACGTGTGCGAGAAGGGCTACGACAAGGAACGCAACACGTTCACGCAGTCGTACGGCTCGAGGGAGCTGGACGCCTCGCTGCTGCTGATCCCGCAGATGGGCTTCCTGCCGCCGGACGACAAGCGGGTGATCGGCACCATCGAGGCGATCCAGCGCGAGCTGTCCACCCCGGACGGCTTCATCCTGCGCTACCCGACGGAGGGCTCCGACGAGGGCGTCGACGGGCTGCCGGGCGACGAGGGCGCGTTCCTCGCCTGCTCGTTCTGGATGGCCGACGACCTGGCGATGATCGGCCGCGTGGACGAGGCCCGCCGGCTGTTCGAGAGGCTGCTGTCCCTGCGTAACGACCTGGGTCTGCTCGCCGAGGAATGGGACCCGGTCCGGCAGCGCCAGGTCGGCAACTTCCCGCAGGCCTTCAGCCACGTCCCCCTCATCGACACGGCCCTGCGCCTGACGGCCTCGGGGGCGTACGGGGGCTGAGCGGTCACGCTGTCCGCCGGGCGGGTCGGCCCTGCCCGGCGGAGGTGGCCGGGAGCGGTGGCCGGGAGCGCGGTCCCGCGCAGAAGGCGGCGCGTTCGGTCCGGCGGTCTCAGATCAGGGGCCGGGGCTGCGTCAACTCGTCGTAGACGCTGAGGACCTGGGCCACCGCCTCGTCCTCCGTCGGCCATCCGGCCGCCTGCCGGGCGCCCTTGGTCCTGAGCTCGTCCCGGCGTCCGGGGTCGCCGAGGAGCCGTACGACGGCGTCGGCGAGGGCACGCGCGTTGCGGTACGGGACGAGTTCGGCGGCGTCGCCGACCAGTTCGGGGATGCCGCCGGTGTCGGCCGCGACGAGCGGCACGCGCGCGTGGAGGGCCTGCTGGGCGAGGACGGAGCGCCCCTCCCACCGGCTCGGCAGCAGCGCGAGGTCGGCGGCCTCCAGCAGGTCGGTGATGTCGTCGCGCTCCCCGACGAGCCGGACCGGCAGGTCCTCGTCCGTGATCCTGCGCTGGAGTTCACCGCGCAGCGACCCCTCCCCCGCGACGGCGACCAGCGGCTGGGGATCGAGGCGGCGCCATCCGTGCGTGGCGTCGAGCAGGGTGTGGTGGCCGCGGTTGCGTTCGAGGGCGCCGACGGCGATCAGCAACGGGCGGCCGGTGGCGCCGAGTTCGGCGAGGAGTTTGAGCCGCGACCCGTCCGGGTCCTCCGCCTGCGGGGCCGTGCGCAGCCCGGGGAAGGCGACAGCCGCCAGCCTCGCGTCCCGCGCTCCGGTCCGGCGCGCCCGGTCGACCAGGGCGGAGGTGGTCCCGAGCACCACGGTGGCCGTCTTGACGACCCGTCGCTCCATCAGCCGCAGGACGTGCGCGCGGGCGCCCTCGGCGTGCGCCCGGTCGTGCCAGGTGACGATCAGCGGGGTGCGCCGCCCGCCGAGGGCGAGCACGGTCCGGAAAGAGGCGTGCAGACCGTGCGCGTGCACCAGGTCCGCTTCCGCGCACACCGCCCGCAGCGCGGACACCGAGCCGGGGTCGCTGCTGCGCGGCACGTGCACGTGGTCGGCGCCGACGCCCGTGAAGTCGTAGGTGTGCTCCGCCTCGGTGGGGGCGCACACCGTGACCCGCACGCCCCGAGCGACGAGCCCCGCGGCCAGCGAGCGCACGTGGGCGCTGGTCGCGGCGGTGCCGCCGCCCAGCACCTGCACGGTGCGCAGCGGCGGCCGGCCGTGTGGTGGGTGGCTGCTCACGGGGGTCACGTGGCCGAGCTCCTGGTTCGGGTCGGGTGGTCCCGAGGAACGTACAGAAGGACCGTGCGGAGAGGATGGACCGCACGGTCTCCTACGCGTGCTCGGTCAAGCATGCCAGGAAGCAAGGGAATTCCGGCAACGACCGGAGCGGCAGCCCGCAGCGGAGCGGACGGAAACGTCACCCGTACGAGTGACGAAGTACCCCCTGTCGGCCGACACCTCCGTGGACGACCGGCCGACCGCCGTCTCCGTCAGCCGTCCACGCGGGGCTGCCGGCCGTCCGTCAGCCGTCCGCGCGTGCCGTCGCCAGGAGTTCCTCCGCGTGGGCGCGGGCCGTCTCGGAGTCCTCCTGGCCGGCCAGCATCCGCGACAGTTCCCGGATCCGGTCCTCCCCTTCGAGCACCTTCACCCCGGACCGGGTGACCGTACCGTCGTTCGTCTTCGCCACCAGCAGCTGCCGGTCCGCGAAGGCGGCCACCTGCGGCAGATGGGTGACGACCACGACCTGGGCGCTCTTCGCCAGCTTGGCGAGCCGCCGCCCGATCTCGACGGCCGCCTTGCCGCCGACACCGGCGTCGACCTCGTCGAACAGATAGGTGGGCACCGGGTCCGTCCCGGCGAACACGACCTCCACGGCCAGCATCACGCGCGACAGTTCACCGCCGGACGCGCCCTTGGCGATGGGCCGGGGCGGCGCGCCGGGGTGCGGGGCGAGCAGCAGCTCGACCTCGTCGACGCCCGACGGACCGTGGGCGACCGTGCGCCCGCCGACCTCGACGCCGTCCGGGTCCTCCGTCTGCCGGATGTCGAACGACACGCGCGCGTGCGGCATGGCGAGGGAGGCGAGCTCCGCGGTGACGGCGGCCGCGAAACGCTCCGCGGCCTCGGTGCGCGCCTGGGAGAGGGTCTGCGCCAGCCCGCCCAGTTCGGCGCGCAGGCGGTCGCGTTCGGCGGTGAGCTCCTCGATCCGCTCGTCGTCGCCGTCCAGCTCGGTGAGGCGCGCGGCGCTCTCCTCGGCCCAGGCCAGCACGGCGGAGATGTCCTGGCCGTACTTGCGGGTGAGTCCGGTGAGCGCGGCCCGGCGTTCCTCGACCGCCGCCAGACGCAGGGGATCGGCGTCCAGATCGTCGGCGTACCCGGCGAGGTCCCCGGCGACGTCCCGCAGCAGGATGCCGACCTCGCCGATCCGGTCGGTGAGCGCGGCCAGTTCCGGATCGTGCGCCCGGACGGCCTCCAGGGCCCGCTGGGCGCCCGCGACGAGCGTTCCCGCGTCGACGCTCTCGGGGTCCTCCGGGTTTCCGGCGAGAGCGGCGTGCGCGGCGGACGCGGCGGACGCCAGGGCCTCGGCGTGCCCGAGCCGTTCGGCCTCCTCCGCCAGTTCCACGTCCTCGCCGGCCCGGGGCTCCACACCGGCGATCTCGTCGAGCCCGAAGCGCAGCATGTCGGCCTCCTGGGCCCGTTCACGCGCGCGGGTGGTGAGTTCCTCGAGTTCCGTGGCGACGGCCCGCAGCCGCTTGTACGCCCCCGTGTACTCGGCGAGCGGCCCGGCGACCGCGGCGCCCGCGTACCGGTCGAGCGCCTGCCGCTGCCGGGACTGCTTGAGGAGCCCCTGCTGGTCGGTCTGTCCGTGCACCGCCACCAGGTCGTCGGCGATCTCCGCGAGGAGCCCCACGGGCACGCTCCGCCCGCCCAGGTGGGCCCGGGAACGTCCCTCGGCGGAAACGGTACGGCTGATCAGCAGCGCCCCGTCGTCGAGCTCGGCCCCGGCCTCTCCCGCGCGTGCGGCGGCCGCGGCGCCCTCGGGCACGGCGATCCGCCCCTCGACGACCGCGTTCCTGGCACCGATCCGCACCAGGGCCGCGTCCGCCCTTCCCCCCAGCAGCAGCCCGAGGCTGGTGACCACCATGGTCTTGCCCGCGCCCGTCTCACCGGTGACTGCGGTGAAGCCGGGTGACAACTCGACCACGGCGTCGTCGATGACTCCGAGCGACCGTATCCGCATCTCCTCCAACACGTCCCAGACCTTACGAGGTTTTCCTCGCGCCGTGCGACGCCGCCCCCCGCCCGAACGGAAACACCGCAGGTCGTCACCCGTGAGTGGGACCCCGATCACCGGCGGGTCCCGGTGCCCCGGTACGGGCGCGGACAAAGGCCGGACGAAGGGAAAACCGCATGTCAGTGCGGTGCTCCCCGCCACCCCGAGACCGGCAGTGCGAACTTCGCCACCAGCCGGTCCGTGAACGAGGCGTGGTGCAGTCGGGCCAGCCGGACCGGGACGGCACCGCGCCGGACCTCCACCCGCGCGCCGGCCGGTAGTTCCACGGTCCGACGCCCGTCGCACCACAGCACGCCGGGCGGGACGTGCGGCAGCATTTCCACCGCGAGCACCGAGTCAGGTGAGGTCACCAGCGGCTTGGCGAACAGGGCGTGCGCGCTGATCGGCACCATCAGCAGCGCCTCGACCTCGGGCCACACCACGGGCCCGCCGGCGGAGAACGCGTACGCGGTCGATCCGGTCGGGGTGGCGCACACGATGCCGTCGCAGCCGAACCCGGTCACCGGACGCCCGTCGATCTCCAGCACGACCTCCAGCATCCGCTCGGCGGACACCTTCTGCACGGCGGCCTCGTTCAGCGCCCAGTCCGTGTGCACGATGGTGCCGTTCTGGTGCACGACGACGTCGACGGTCATCCGTTCCTCGACCTCGTACGCCTTGCTCACCACCCGGTCGACGACCTTGTCGAGGTCGTCCCGTTCGGCCTCGGCGAGGAAGCCGACGCTGCCGAGGTTCACGCCGAGCATCGGCACGCCCGAGGCACGGGCGAACTCCGCGCCGCGCAGCAGGGTGCCGTCGCCGCCCAGCACGATCAGCAGTTCGCAGCCGTCGAGGCACTCGGGGGTGGCCTCCCTGACGGTCTCCACCTCGTCCGACAGCGGCAGGTCCCGTGCCTCGGCCTCCAGCACCCGCACCCCGAGTCCGGAGTGCAGCAGCCCCTTGACCACGAGTTCCGCGCTGCGGATGGCCGCCGGGCGGCCGGTGTGGGCGAGCAGGAAAACAGTACGAGCTCGGTTCGTTGTCAACGCGGCCCCTCCGCCACTGCACGGTCGACGTCGGCCGGGTCCAGTTCCGGAGCTCCCGCCCGCAGCCACAGAAAGTACTCGACATTCCCCGAGGGTCCGGGCAGCGGACTCGCGGTCACGCCCTTCGCCCCCAGTCCCAGCTCCCAGGCCTTGGCGGCCACTCCCCGCACGGCCTCGGCGCGCAGCTGCGGGCTGCGGACGACGCCGCCGCTGCCCAGCCGTTCCTTGCCCACCTCGAACTGCGGCTTGACCATCATCACCAGATCGGCGTCCGGCCGCACGCACCGTGTCAGGGCGGGCAGGACCAGCCCGAGCGGGATGAAGGACAGATCCCCCACGACAAGATCCACAGGCTCCCCATCGATTGCTTCAAGCGTCAACTCCCGTACGTTCGTACGGTCCTTGACGGTGACGCGTTCATCGTTTCGGAGAGACCAGGCGAGTTGTCCGTATCCGACGTCCACGGCGACCACGTGCGCGGCCCCGGCCCGGAGCAGGACGTCGGTGAAACCGCCGGTCGAGGCGCCGGCGTCGAGCGCCCGCCGGCCCTGGACGACCAGCCCCTGCGGCACGAACGCCTCGAGCGCGCCGGCGAGCTTGTGGCCGCCGCGCGACACGTAGTCCGGGTCGCCGGCATCCTCGGCGACGAGGATCGCGGCGGCGGTCTCCACCTGGGTGGCGGGCTTGGTCGCGACGGTCTTGCCGACGCTGACCCGCCCGGCGGCGATCAGCTGACCGGCGTGCTCACGCGACCGGGCGAGCTTCCGGCGGACCAGCTCCGCGTCGAGACGGCGGCGTGCGACTCCTGCCACGTTCGGTTCAGCTCCCCTGTCGGTGGGTCGGATCGGACTCGTGGCCCGAAGGGCCTCGTTGAGGGGCGGTGATCGGGCGACGGGTGGGACCCGGAGGTCCCGGGAGGGCGTCGAGCGCGGTGAGCGCGTCGCGCAGCCCCCGGTGCACATCTTCGTACACCTCGACATGGCCGTCCGTGGCGAGGTGGTCTGCGTCGGCCAGCCGCTCCACCCGCGCGTCCACCTCGGCGTTGCCGGTGGGGGTGCGGGGCACGTTCAGGGGCGCGGGGGCGGCGGGGGCGTACGCGGGCGCGGCCCGGGGGGTGGTGTCCTCGGCCGGTGGCCCGGCGTGCTCCGCCCGCGGGGGCGGCTGCTGCGCGCTCCCCGGCTGGGGTCCTGCGTCGTTCATGCCCCGACGCTACCGCGAACCACTGGGGTACCGTCGTCCGCAATGGCCACGATCGAGGAATGCCGTGCCGCACTCGGCAGACTGTCCGACTCCGTGCAGCGCGCCGAGGGCGACGTCCGCGCGGCCGCGGCGATGGACCGCTCGGTCAGCTGCCATGTCACCGACCTGGATGTGACCTTCGCCGGCCGGCTCACCGGCGGGCGGATCGAGGTGCACGACACTCTCGAAGGCCCTCCGCGCGAGCGGGCCCAGGTCAGGCTCGCCATGAAGGGGGACGATCTGCTGGCCCTGGTCGACGGCGAACTGCATTTCGCCAGGGCGTGGGGGTCGGGCCGGGTGAAGCTGGAGGCAGGCCTGCGCGACCTGCTCCACCTCAGGAAGCTTCTCTAGTGTCCTGCGCCAGAAATCCGTCGGCAGAAGCGGGCGAGGGAATCGAGGATCTCTTCGGCGGTCTTGGTCCAGATGAACGGCTTGGGATCCTCGTTCCAGTCCTTCACCCATGCGCGGATGTCGGCTTCCAGGGCCTGCACGTTCTTGTGGGCGCCGCGACGGATCATCTGGTCGGCCAGGAAGCCGAACCACCGCTCGACCTGGTTGATCCAGGAGGAGCCGGTCGGGGTGAAGTGCATGTGGAAACGTGGGTGCTTGGCCAGCCACGTCCTGATCGCGGGCGTCTTGTGGGTGCCGTAGTTGTCGCAGATCAGGTGGACCGCCAGGTGCGCGGGCACTTCCCTGTCGATCCGGATCAGGAATTTCTTGAACTCCGCTGCCCGGTGCCGACGGTGCAGGGCACTGATGACCTCGCCGGTGGCGACGTCGAACGCCGCGAACAAGGTGGTCAGCCCGTTGCGGACGTAGTCGTGGGTGCGCCGCTC
>NZ_JBITSN010000006.1:466348-507167 GCF_044540975.1 Streptomyces sp. NPDC085927 | reverse complement strand
TCGCGGGATGTAAAACCCGTCCTCCCCAAGCTCCCTTCCGCGGAAACCTAACCGGCCGAGAAAATCTCGTATTCCCCTTCCGTTCCCCGGGGCGTTGGCCCCCCCCCCCCCCCCCCCCCCCCCCCCCCGGGGCGGGCCCCCCCCCCCCCCCCCCCCCCCCCCCGCGCCTGCCTTACTTCTTGTAGTCCTTCAGGCAGAGCAGGAAGTCCTTGCCGTCGCCACTCTGGGTGTACACGTACTGGAAGTCCTTGGCCTCGGCCTCGCACTTGCTGGAAGACAGAGTGTCGGAGAGGAACGAACCGTCGATCTTGGCCAGCACCTCGTACTGAGCGTTCGAGGAGTTGCAGTCGACGACCTCGAGGTCGGGATTGTTGTCACTGGTGCTGCCGCGGTGCATGCAGTCGCCGACGGCAGCGGTGTTGGCGTCGTCCCGGCTGGCGATGAAACCGCCGATGGCCACACCGGCGACCACCACGACGATGGCGATGTTCTTGATCGTCTTGAAGCCGATCTTGCGGCGCGGCTGCTCCGGGGGGACCGGGGTGCCCTGCGGGGGGAATCCAGGCTGACCGGCCTGCTGAGGAAAGCCCGGCTGACCCTGGGCGAAGGGGTTCTGGCCCTGGGGCTGCTGCTGGCCCTGAGTGAACGGGTTGCCCTGAGGCGGCGGAGTGGTCACTTGGAAGTCCCCCTGGAACACGAATGCGTGGCGTGAAAGTACGCGTTGATCAGACGCACGTAAGTTACCGGGCACCACTGACAGCGTCCTCCCGTGCGGGAGCTCTGTGGCATTGATGTGACACTTACTGCCGTTCAAAACGGCTGATAGCTACAGCTACTCCCCCGTAGATAACGGCGATTGTTACCACCAGAGGGACCGATCGGCCGTCCGGCGGCAGCATCAGGGCGGCCACTGCGGCGGCACCGACGAAGGCCACGTTGAACAGGACGTCGTAGAGGGAGAAGATCCGGCCACGGAAGGCGTCGTCGACGGTGGACTGGATGATGGTGTCCGTGGCGATCTTCGCACCCTGGGTGGTCAGGCCCAGGACGAATGCCCCGATCAGCAGGGGGCCACTGGCGAAGGGCAGGCCGAACGCGGGCTCCAGGACCGCGGCGGCCGCCGCGCACAGCATGATCCAGCGGCCGGGCCCGAAGCGTCCCGCGGCCCAGGGGGTCACGACGGCGGCGACGAAGAAACCGGCGCCGGACACACCCAATGCCAGACCCAGAAGGGCGAGTCCCTCCTCCGTCGTGTCGGTCAGGGCGTACCGGCACAGCATCAACAGCATGACGAGCATGGCGCCGTAGCAGAACCTCATCAGGGACATCGCGGCGAGCGCCCAGGCGGCTTCCCTGCGCGAGGGCGCTGCCAGGTGGCGCAGACCTGCCAGCAGATCGTGAGCGGTGCCGGTGAGCGTCGTGACCAGCCCCGGCTGCACCAGTGCCCGGCCGGGGCCCAGCAGGTCCTTCGCGATGCGCAGCGACGCCAGAGCCGCGCACAGGTACAGCGCCGCGCCCACGAGCACCACGGCCGCATCGGAGTCGGAGACGACCAGGCGTACGAGGAAGGCGAGTCCGCCGCCCGCGGTCGCGGCGAGTGTTCCGGCGGTCGGGGAGAGGGAATTGGCGACGACCAGCCGCTCGGAGTCCACCACGCGCGGCAGCGCGGCGGAGAGGCCGGCGAGGACGAAGCGGTTGACGGCGGTCACGCACAGGGCGGAGGCGAAGAGCAGCCAGTCCGGGACTTGGCCGAGGATCAGGACGGCGGTCACCGAAGCCATCAGAGCGCGCAGAAGGTTGCCGTACAGGAAGACCTGGCGGCGGCGCCAGCGGTCGAGCAGGGCTCCGGCGAAGGGGCCGACCAGGGAGTAGGGGAGCAGCAGGACCGCCATCGCGGAGGCGATCGCCACGGCCGACGTCTGCTTCTCCGGTGAGAAGACCACATAGGAGGCGAGTGCGACCTGGAAGACGCCGTCGGCACCCTGGGAGAGCAGCCGGACGGCGAGCAGGCGTCTGAAGCCCTGAAAACGCAGCAGGACGCGCAGGTCACGGACGACGGCCATGGGGCACAGCCTCACATACGGGGAGGGCCCCCAGGACATACGCCCCGGGGACCCTCGACCACCACACGTCAGGTCCTCACCCGCAGGAGGCGGCCCTAGCGCTCGATCTCACCCGTGATGAACTTCTCGACGTTCACGCGGGCCTCGTCGTCGAAGTACTGCACCGGCGGGGACTTCATGAAGTACGAGGAGGCCGACAGGATGGGGCCGCCGATGCCGCGGTCCTTGGCGATCTTCGCGGCGCGCAGGGCGTCGATGATGACGCCGGCGGAGTTCGGGGAGTCCCAGACCTCGAGCTTGTACTCCAGGCTCAGCGGGACGTCACCGAACGCGCGGCCCTCGAGACGCACGTAGGCCCACTTGCGGTCGTCCAGCCACGGCACGTAGTCGGACGGGCCGATGTGGACGTTCTTCTCGCCGAGGTCCCGGTCGGGGATCTGGGAGGTGACGGCCTGCGTCTTGGAGATCTTCTTGGACTCCAGGCGCTCCCGCTCGAGCATGTTCTTGAAGTCCATGTTGCCGCCGACGTTCAGCTGCATCGTGCGGTCCAGGACGACACCGCGGTCCTCGAACAGCTTCGCCATGACACGGTGCGTGATGGTGGCGCCGACCTGGGACTTGATGTCGTCACCGACGATCGGCACCCCGGCCTCGGTGAACTTGTCCGCCCACTCCTTGGTGCCGGCGATGAACACCGGGAGGGCGTTGACGAAGGCGACCTTGGCGTCGATGGCGCACTGGGCGTAGAACTTCGCCGCGGCCTCGGAACCGACGGGCAGGTAGCAGACCAGGACGTCGACCTGCTTGTCCTTGAGGACCTGGACGACGTCGACCGGCTCCTCGGCGGACTCCTCGATGGTGGCCTGGTAGTACTTGCCGAGCCCGTCGAGGGTGTGGCCGCGCTGGACCGTCACACCGGTGCTGGGGACGTCGCAGATCTTGATGGTGTTGTTCTCGGAGGCGCCGATGGCGTCAGCGAGGTCGAGGCCGACCTTCTTGGCGTCCACGTCGAAGGCGGCGACGAACTCGACGTCGCTGACGTGGTAATCGCCGAACTGGACGTGCATCAGGCCCGGCACCTTGGACGCCGCGTCGGCGTCCTTGTAGTACTCGACGCCCTGCACCAGCGACGCGGCGCAGTTGCCCACACCGACGACGGCTACGCGAACCGAACCCATTCCGGTTGCTCCCTGTGTGTACGAGTGAGGCCCTGAGCGGGACTCACGTGGCGGTGTCGTCGGGCGAATCCGGCCGGGGATGGTCCCCGGACCGGGGCAGGTCGCCCGACGCTCCAGTTGTCGTGTCCTGTCGAGGGGGCGCCCCGGAGGCGGGACCCTTGAGGTCCCGACCGGCCCGCTCGCTCTCGATGAGCTCGTTCAGCCAGCGCACTTCCCGCTCCACGGACTCCATCCCGTGGCGCTGGAGCTCGAGCGTGTAGTCGTCGAGACGCTCCCGGGTCCGGGCCAGTGAAGCGCGCATTTTTTCCAGGCGCTCCTCCAGCCGGCTGCGGCGGCCTTCCAGCACACGCATGCGTACGTCGCGTGATGTCTGTCCGAAGAAGGCGAACCGCGCAGCGAAGGTCTCGTCCTCGTACGCGTCGGGGCCCGTCTGGGAGAGCAGCTGCTCGAAGTGCTCCTTGCCGTCGGCCGTCAACCTGTAGACGATCTTGGCGCGGCGGCCCGTGAGCGGAGCGGCGAGGGCGTCCTCGGTGGTGTTCCCCGGCTCCTCGATCAACCAGCCGTTGGCGACCAGCGTCTTGAGGCAGGGGTAGAGCGTTCCGTAGCTGAAGGCACGGAACACACCCAGTGACGTGTTGAGTCGTTTGCGCAGCTCATAGCCGTGCATCGGGGACTCGCGGAGCAGGCCGAGGACGGCGAACTCGAGGATCCCGGAACGCCGGCTCATCGTCGCCTCCTCTCTGCCGCGGTCGTGCCGTGACGGTCTCTGGGGTGGCTCATCGCCATCTTTATGCCGAGCTGATGTATCGACTCGATACATCGCGACGATAGAACGGCCTCGCGGCTGGGGCAAGAGGGGGTGGGGTGAACGGGGTCACATCATCGATTCAATGCGAGCAAGTTGCCTGATTTGAGCTGAACTTCTGTGCTCGACGGGTTTTGGCGGTGCGTAGTCTGTGCGCCATGCACAACACCGGGAACCGAGTTACGCGTGGGGGCGTCCTCGTCCCTGGTGCAGTACGGGATGAATGCGGGACCCACCGCATCCGTACTTCGGGGGGACCGGAAACCAGTTGCCGTTTCCAGGCGCGCGAGAATGCGCCTGCCCGAGGAGTAGTCGTTCGATGAGCGAGCACCGTCGCAAACCGCAGCAGCCGCAGGGAGGCGGACGTGCCGCGGCCCGACGCGGCCAGTCCGGCTCGTCCTCCGGCCGCCGCGCGGCACCGCGAGGCGCCACCGGGTCTCCGTCCGATTCCTATGGGTCGGACTCCCGCGACTCGGGTGGTGAGGGCCATACCTATGGAAGCCGCGCCGAAGCGCGACGCGCGGCACAGAGAGGCGGGGGCCGCCGGGCCGGTTCCACCGGGCCCGGCCGGGGGCGGTCAGCGCCTCCCGGTAAGAAGCGGATCATCGACTATCCGCGCCACGACAAGGACGGCTGGCATCGCTGGATGCCGTCCTGGAAGTTCGTCACCGGGCTGTGCATCGCGTTCTTCGGCAGCATGGTGGTTGCCGCGGGGCTCGGATACGCACTGGTGAGCGTGCCCGTCGTTGCCGAGACCGCCACGGCGCAGAACAACGTCTACTACTGGTCCGACAATACGCAGATGGTCGCGACGGGTGGTGAGCGCAACCGCCAGATCGTCAACCTCGAGCAGATCCCCAAGGCGATGCAGAACGCGGTCATCTCCCAGGAGAACAAGACCTTCTACCAGGACAGCGGCATCGACCCCAGGGGCATCGCCCGCGCCGTGCTCAACATGGCCACGGGTGGCGAGACGCAGGGCGGGTCCACGATCACCCAGCAGTACGTCAAGAACGCCATGCTGGACGACCAGTCGCAGACGCTCTCCCGCAAGGTCAAGGAGATGTTCGTCTCGATCAAGGTGGGCACCGACGTTAAAAAGGACAAGATCCTCGAGGGCTACCTGAACTCGGCGTACTACGGACGAGGTGCCTACGGGATCCAGGCCGCGGCCCGCGCGTACTTCGACAAGGACGCACTCGAGCTCAACGAGGGCGAGTGCGCCCTCCTGTCAGCGATCCTCAAGGGTGCCACCTACTACGATCCGGCCGGTGCGACCTCCATCGACCCGGTCGGTGCCACCCGTGAGAAGAACGAGGAACGCGCTCTGAACCAGATGCAGGACACGCTGGACAAGATGGTTGAGTACGGCCATCTGGATCCTGCGGACAGGGCCAAGTACACCAAGCTGCCCAAGGTGCAGAACCCTCGGTCGAACACCGCGCTGAGCGGGCAGATCGGTTACCTCGTGGACCTCGCCAAGGCGTACATCGTCAACAACAGCGAGGAAACCGGTATCACCGCAAGCCAGCTGGAACAGGGTGGCTACTCGATCTATACGACCTTCGACAAGAAGAAGGTCGCGGAGCTCGAGAAGGCGGTCAAGAAGGTCTACAAGAAGAACATCAAGCCAGAGGAACGCCCGGACACGGACACCCACGTCCAGTTCGGCGGAGCCTCGGTGGATCCTGCGACCGGTGCGATCAAGGCCATCTACGGCGGCACCGACGCGACCAAGCACTTCACCAACAACGCGGACGCGACCGGTGCCCAGGTCGGTTCGACGTTCAAGCCGTACGTGCTGGCGGCTGCCATGAAGTGGGGCGTCCGGGACCCCGAGGGGGACCCGGTGCAGGCCCAGGACGAGCGTACGAAGGTGTCCGAGAAGAGCCTGTACAGCGGCAAGAACAAGCTCAAGATCAAGGAGTACGACGGTTCGGTCTGGCAGAACGAGAAGGGCGAGCAGTGGCAGCAGGTCAATGACGGCGACGAGTCACGCGGCACCCCGCCCGATTACAAGATCGACCTCCGCGAGGCGATGCAGTTTTCGGTGAACTCCGCGTTCGTTCAGCTCGGCGTGGATGTCGGCCTCGACAAGGTGAAGGCCTCCGCGATGGACTCCGGGCTCCTGGAGAGCAGCCTCGCCGGAACGAACTACCCGTCGTTCTCCCTCGGTACCTCCAGCCCCAGTGCGATCCGCATGGCGGGTTCGTACGCCACCTTCGCGGCCAGTGGCGATCAGCGCGATCCGTTCTCGGTCAAGAAGGTGACGAGCAAGGACGGCACGGTCTACACGCACAAGACCCAGACCAAGCAGGCGTTCACCGCTCTGGTCGCCGACAACGTCACGGACGTCCTGAAGACCGTCGTCGAGGACGGAACCGGCACCAATGCCCAGCTCGAGGGCCGCGAGGTGGCCGGCAAGACCGGTACCACGGACGGCAACAAGTCCGCCTGGTTCGTCGGCTACACCCCGCAGCTGTCCACCGCGATCAGCATGTTCCGGTACCCCGACGACGAGACCATCAAGAACCGCCAGTTCCTGGAGATGTACGGAACAGGTGACCAGGAGTCGATCCACGGTGCCTCGTTCCCTTCCGAGATCTGGGCGGACTACATGGAGGACGCGCTGAAGGGCCAGAAGGCGGTGCCCTTCCCGACGCCGGAGCCCATCGGCGAGATCGTCAACGACACTCCGTCGCCGACCGCCTCTGCCTCCCCCACCGAGACCGAGGAGGAGACTCCGTCGGCGTCTCCGACCACTTCGGAGCCGGAGCAGCCGGAGCCCAGCCGTCCCACGGCGAGTGAGACCGCTACCTGTGGAGTCTTCGACTTCAAGTGTGAGGACGAGGACGACACGGGCGGCACCGGGCCAGGTGGCTCGGACGCCGGTGGCACGGACGGCGGGGTGACCAGTTCACCGTCGGCTTCGGAATCGGAAGAGGAAGGCGCCAACCGGGGCAACGGCAACGGAAACGGCAATGGTGCTCTTTTCGGAGGCCCGGCCGGGTAGCCGCGCTTTCGCCCGACTCGGGTGTTTCACGTGAAACATGGGCCGCCGTACCCCTCGGGTGCGGCGGCCCTCGGCATGGGCCCCGGTACGTACGGCAGGATGTGCGGCATGCCCAGTGGAGAATCGACGCAAGCGAGCGTCCACGAGCCGGATCTGGTGGGGCCGACCCGGGAGGACAAGGTCGCCAAGGCCGGCAGCGAGCTGATCGGCGGTCCGCTCGGGCGGCGTGCCCTGCTGGGGACGTCCTGGTGGACCCCGGTCCGGGTGATCGCGCTCGTGGCGATCGGTATGTTCACCCTCGGCCTGGTCCAGAAGGCGCCCTGCTACAACGGCGCGTGGTTCTTCGGTGCAGGCTCCCAGTACACCCACGCGTGCTACTCGGACATCCCGCACCTCTACCAGGGGCGGGGCTTCGCCGACGGTCTCGTACCGTACTTCGACCAGCTCCCCGGCGACATGCAGTACCTCGAGTACCCGGTGCTGACCGGTGTGTTCATGGAGGTCGCGTCCTGGCTCACCCCCGGCAGCGGGAGCATCCAGGACCAGGAACAGTGGTACTGGATGGTCAACGCCGGAATGCTCATGGTGTGCGCGGCCGTCATCGCCGTCTGCGTGACCCGCACGCATGCCCGGCGGCCCTGGGACGGCCTGCTGGTCGCCCTGGCGCCGGCCTTCGCCCTGACCGCGACCATCAACTGGGACCTGCTGGCGGTCGCGCTGACGGCCGCCGCGATGCTCATGTGGTCGCGTAGCCGGCCTCTGGCCTTCGGAATCCTCCTGGGGCTGGCCACGGCCGCCAAGCTCTACCCCGTGCTCCTCCTGGGACCGCTGCTGGTGCTGTGCTGGCGTGCCGGACGTTGGCGGGAGTTCGGGAAGGCCCTGGGCGGTGCCGTCGTCGCCTGGGCCGTGGTGAACGGGCCGGTGATGTTCTTCGCCTTCGACGGCTGGTCGAAGTTCTACACGTTCAGCCAGGAGCGGGGCGTCGACTTCGGTTCCTTCTGGCTGATCATCGCCCAGAACTCGTCCGACCCGCTCAGTACCGAGACCGTCAACACCCTCGCCACACTGCTGATGCTGCTGTGCTGCGCGGGGATCGCCGCGCTGGGCCTTGCGGCTCCCCGCCGACCGCGCTTCGCGCAGCTCGCCTTCCTGGTCGTCGCGGCGTTCATCCTCACCAACAAGGTCTACTCGCCCCAGTACGTCCTGTGGCTGGTGCCCCTGGCCGCCCTGGCCCGGCCGAAGTGGCGGGACTTCCTGATCTGGCAGGCCTGCGAGGTGGCCTACTTCCTCGGCATCTGGATGTACCTCGCGTACACGACCAGCGGAGACGCCCACAAGGGACTGCCTGCCGACGGCTACCACTGGACCATCGCTCTGCACCTGCTCGGGACGCTCTACCTGTGCGTCATGATCGTGCGCGACATCCTGATGCCGGACCGGGACCCGGTGCGTCGGTCCGGTGACGACGATCCCTCGGGCGGGGTGCTGAACGGAGCGGAGGACGCCTTCGTGCTCGGTCCCGCTGCTCGGCCCGCTCGGGACGCCGTGCACTTCGACGGGCCGCAGGTCGAGTGGGGCAGGACCGACGCCCCGGGCGGTTCGCTCTGAGCGAACGGCCGGCGGCCGGGCGGGTGGCAGGTTACCCCGGACACTGGTGAAGGCACGGGGAAGGGCCGTGCACGGGAGCACCGTGTACGGCCCTTCTCGTGTCCTGATGCCGGCTCAGGCGCTGCGACTGTCTTCCCCGCCTGTTCCGTGCTCTCCGCGCCTCGTACCGCTCAGCGGTCGAGGATCCGGTCGAACTGCGTGGTCGTGTGCCGCAGGTGGGCCACCAGCTCCTCACCGACCTGCGGTTCCGGCGCGTCCGAGGGAACGAACAGGATCGACACCTGCATGTGCGGCGGCTCGGCGAACCAGCGCTGCTTGCCGGCCCAGACGAACGGAGAGAGGTTCCTGTTCACCGTGGCCAGTCCGGCACGGGCAACGCCCTTGGCGCGCGGCATGACGCCGTGCAGAGCCTTGGGAGCCTCCAGACCCACCCCGTGCGACGTGCCCCCCGCCACGACCACCAGGAAACCGTCGGACGCGGCCTTCTGCTGCCGGTAGCCGAACCTCTCGCCCTTGGCTATGCGCGTGACATCCAGGACGGCACCGCGGTATTCGGTGGCCTCGTGGTCCCCCAGCCACAGCCGCGTGCCGATCCGGGCGCGGAACCGCGTCTGCGGGAACTGCTGCTGCAGCCGGGCGAGTTCCTCGGCCTTGAGGTGGCTGACGAACATGGTGTGCAGGGGAAGGCGGGCTGCTCGCAGTCGGTCCATCCAGCCGATGACCTCCTCGACGGCGTCCGAGCCGTCGGTGCGGTCCAGGGGCAGATGGATGGCGAAACCCTCGAGCCGGACGTTCTCTATGGCGGAGTGCAGCTGGGGCAGATCCTGCTCGCTGACGCCGTGCCGCTTCATCGAGGACATCACCTCGATGACCACCCGGGCGCCGACCAGGCCGTACACGCCGTCGACCGACGAAACCGAGCGGATGACCCGGTCGGGCAGCGGGACGGGTTCCTCGCCGCGCCGGTACGGCGTCAGTACGAGCAGATCGCCGCCGAACCAGTCCTTGATCCGGGCAGCCTCGTACGTCGTGCCGACGGCGAGGACGTCCGAGCCCAGCCGGGTGGCCTCCTCGGCCAGCCGCCCGTGTCCGAAGCCGTAGCCGTTGCCCTTGCAGACCGGGACGAGTCCCGGGAACTGCTGCTGCACGTGCTTGTGATGCGCCCGCCAGCGCGCGGTGTCGACGTAGAGCGTGAGCGCCATGGCCGGACCTGGAACCTTTCTCGTGGCTGCGGTGTGTAGAAGGGTTGAGAGCTGTGGGAACTGGTGGAGCGAGCTGCGTGCGGAGCCGGTGTCAGCGGCGCGACATGTAGATGTCGAGCGCCTTGTGGAGCAGCTTGTTCAGCGGGAAGTCCCACTCGCCGAGGTACTCGGCGGCCTGGCCGCCCGTGCCCACCTTGAACTGGATCAGGCCGAAGAGGTGGTCGGTCTCGTCCAGCGAGTCGGAGATGCCGCGCAGGTCGTAGACGGTGGCACCGAGCGCGTAGGCGTCGCGCAGCATCCGCCACTGCATCGCGTTCGAGGGCCGGACCTCACGGCCGATGTTGTCGGACGCGCCGTAGGAGTACCAGACGTGACCGCCGACGATCAGCATCGTCGCCGCCGACAGATTGACGCCGTTGTGCCGGGCGAAGTACAGCCGCATGCGGTTGGGGTCCTCGGTGTTGAGGGCGGTCCACATGCGCTGGAAGTACGACAGCGGGCGCGGCCGGAAGTGGTCGCGCACGGCGGTGATCTCGTACAGCCGCTGCCACTCGGGCAGGTCGTTGTAACCGCCCTGGACGACCTCGACACCGGCCTTCTCGGCCTTCTTGATGTTGCGGCGCCACAACTGGTTGAAGTTCTTGTGGACCTCTTCCAGGGAGCGGTTCGCCAGCGGCACCTGGTAGACGTAGCGGGGCTGTACGTCGCCGAAACCGGCCCCGCCGTCCTCGCCCTGCTGCCATCCCATACGGCGCAGTTTGTCGGCGACCTCGAAGGCGCGGGGCTCGATGAAGTCGGCCTCCAGGTCGCGCAGACGCTTCACGTCCGGGTCCTGGATGCCCTTCTTGATGGTCGTCGCCTCCCAGCGTCGGATGATCACCGGCGGGCCCATCTTCACGGAGAACGCGCCCTGCTGCTTCAGGTGCGCGAGCATCGGCTCGATCCACTCCTGAAGATTTGGCGCGAACCAGTTGATGACCGGGCCTTCGGGGAGGTAGGCCAGGTAGCGCTTGATCTTGGGGAGCTGCCGGTAGAGGACGAGGCCGGCACCGACGATCTCGCCGGTCCGGTCGTCGAACCATCCGAGGTTCTCCGCGCGCCATTCCGCCTTGACGTCCGACCAGGCCGGGACCTGCATGTGACTGGCCGACGGCAGGCTCTGGACGTATGCCAGATGCTGCTCTCGGCTGATGGTCCTCAGGGTCAGGCTCATTCGGGGCGCTCCTCGGGCTGGTGTGTCCCCATGGGTTCAGGGGCTCCGGCTCTCGCGCGAAGCCTACTGCGCCGCGGGTGCGCCTCGGTTGGGCACACGGGACCTGCGCCCCGGCCCGTCACGGCCGGGGCGCTCCACGGTATGCGGGAGGAGGCGCCGGGTGTCAGTCGATGAGCCCGCCGAACAGACCGCCGTGCGACATGCCGAGGAAGAAACCGATCGCCGCGGCACCCAGCCCCAGGATCAGGCCGAAGCGCTCCCGCGTCGTCTCCGAGATCCACTGGCCGTACGCGCCGGTGAGGATTCCCACCAGGCCGGCCCAGGAGCTGAGCAGGTGCAGATGTTGGAACATCGCGGTGACGAGGGACGTGACCCCCAGCACCAGGGTCACCGCGAGCAGGACGCCCTGGACTGGGTGGGGCTTGCCGTCCGTGGCGAAAAGGCCTCCGGCGGTGTTGGGTCGCAATGCCTGTGCCATGGGCACCTCCTGCGAAAGGCGGCGCATCGTAGCGCCGTACACACCCGATGTGTACAGACTGACGGGCTTCCGGGCCGGATTTCAACCGGAAGCCGCTGTGCAGGTACTCTGTACCGTCTGCACCGGTGTCTGTCCGGACGGATCCAGTCACGTTCAGGACAGGACCACGGGTCCATCCCGGCCGAGCTGGAGAAACCGCCACCCGACCTCGATTGTCAGTGGCGGCTGTTCTACTGACAGGCATCGTTGCGCAACGCATCACGACCCTCCTGCCACGGAACGACCGTGGCCGCTGAGTCCAAAGGAGGTGGGTTCCACATGCGTCACTACGAGGTGATGGTCATCCTCGACCCCGATCTCGAGGAGCGCGCTGTCTCCCCGCTGATCGAGAACTTCCTTTCTGTCGTCCGGGATGGCGGCGGAAAGGTCGAGAAGATCGATACCTGGGGGCGTCGTCGTCTCTCGTACGAGATCAAGAAGAAGCCCGAGGGCATCTACTCGGTCATCGATCTGCAGGCCGAGCCTGCGGTCGTCAAGGAGCTCGACCGCCAGATGAACCTGAACGAGTCGGTCCTCCGGACCAAGGTCCTTCGCCCCGAGAACCACTGAGCCCTTCCGCTCAGCTGGTCCCGGGATCCGAGTAGCAGCACAAGCAGCCAGCAGCAAACCCGCCGAGAGGTTCCCCCATGGCAGGCGAGACCGTCATCACGGTCGTCGGCAACCTTGTCGATGACCCCGAGCTGCGCTTCACCCCGTCCGGTGCGGCCGTCGCGAAGTTCCGTGTCGCGTCGACTCCCCGCACCTTCGACCGCCAGACGAACGAGTGGAAGGACGGCGAGAGCCTGTTCCTGACCTGCTCGGTCTGGCGTCAGGCGGCGGAGAACGTCGCCGAGTCGCTCCAGCGAGGCATGCGCGTCGTCGTGCAGGGCCGGCTGAAGCAGCGGTCCTACGAGGACCGTGAGGGCGTCAAGCGCACGGTCTACGAACTGGACGTCGAAGAAGTCGGCGCCAGTCTGCGCAACGCCACGGCCAAGGTCACCAAGACCACCGGCCGCGGTGGCCAGGGTGGTTACAGCGGCGGCGGCAACCAGGGTGGTGGCGGCTGGGGCGGAAGCTCCGGCAGCGGCCAGCAGGGTGGCGGCGCTCCGGCCGACGACCCCTGGGCATCCGGCGCTCCCGCCGGCGGCCAGCAGGGCGGCGGTGGCCAGGGTGGCGGCGGCTGGGGCGGAGGCTCCGGCAGCGGCGGTGGCGGTGGCGGCGGCTACTCGGACGAGCCCCCCTTCTAGGCGGGGCTGCACCACACTTCTTGATCACACAGGAGATACATCATGGCGAAGCCGCCTGTGCGCAAGCCGAAGAAGAAGGTCTGCGCATTCTGCAAGGACAAGGTCACGTACGTGGACTACAAGGACACGAACATGCTGCGGAAGTTCATTTCCGACCGCGGCAAGATCCGTGCCCGTCGCGTGACCGGTAACTGCACCCAGCACCAGCGTGACGTCGCCACGGCTGTCAAGAACAGCCGTGAGATGGCGCTGCTGCCCTACACCTCCACCGCGCGATAAGGGAAGGGTGACCGACTCATGAAGATCATCCTCACCCACGAGGTCTCCGGCCTCGGTGCCGCGGGCGACGTCGTCGACGTCAAGGACGGTTACGCTCGCAACTACCTGGTTCCGCGGAAGCTCGCGATCCGCTGGACCAAGGGTGGCGAGAAGGACGTCGAGCAGATTCGTCGCGCTCGCAAGATCCACGAGATCCAGACCATCGAGCAGGCCAACCAGGTGAAGGCCCAGCTCGAGGGCGTCAAGGTCCGCCTCGCGGTCCGCTCCGGCAATGCCGGTCGTCTCTTCGGTTCCGTCACGCCGGCCGACATCGCTTCCGCGATCAAGGCCGCCGGCGGCCCTCAGGTCGACAAGCGTCGCATCGAGCTCGGCACGCCGATCAAGACCCTCGGCGCCCACGAGACGTTCGTGCGTCTGCACCCCGAGGTTGCCGCCAAGGTCGACCTCGAGGTCGTCTCGGAGTAAGTGCTGCTCGTTGTAGCAGTGGCATGGGGCCGCACCTTTCAGGTGCGGCCCCATCGCCGTTTCACGTGAAACGCGTGGCTTCAAGTGAAACGGTCAGCGGGCGGCGCCGGTGACGACCCAGCGGCCCGAGCGGGTACGGAACCACAGGGTCAGCAGCCGAACGGTCATCATGAGCGTCATCGTCCCCCACAGCGCGGTGAGCCCACCTCCGAACGCCGGGACCAGCAGGGCGAACGGGGTGAAGACCGCCAGGGTGACCAGCATCGCCCACGCCAGGTACGGCCCGTCGCCCGCACCCATCAGTACCCCGTCCAGCACGAAGACGATGCCGGAGATCGGCTGGGACAGCGCGACGATCATCAGAGCCGGCAGTGCGGTGTCCGTGACCGTGGAATCGCTGGTGAACAGAGGCAGGAAGACCGGCCGGGCGAGCACCACGACCACGCCGAGGACAACCCCGACCCCGAAGCCCCACTCCACCATGCGACGGCATACCTGGCGGGCCCCCTGGGCGTCTCCGGCTCCCAGGTAGCGGCCGATGATGGCCTGCCCGGCGATCGCGATGGCGTCCAGCGCGAAGGCGAGCAGGCTCCACAGGGAGAGGATGATCTGGTGAGCCGCGATGTCGGAATCGCCGAGTCGGGCGGCAACGGCGGTGGTGATCATCAGGATGGCTCTGAGCGAGAGGGTCCGTACCAGCAAGGGCATGCCGGCCTGGGCAGAGGCTCTGATCCCCGCGAGGTCCGGGCGTAGTGAGGCGCCGTGTTTGCGTGCGCCCTTCAACACCACGACCAGATAGACGGCAGCCATGCCCCACTGGGCGATGACCGTGCCCCAGGCGGAGCCCGCGATGCCGAAACCGGCGCCGTAGACCAGCACGACATTGAGAACGCCGTTGGCGGCGAAGCCGCCGACGGCGACGTAGAGAGGGGTCCTGGTGTCCTGCAGTCCGCGCAGGACGCCGGTCGCGGCGAGCACGATCAGCATGGCTGGTATGCCGAGTGAGGAGATACGCAGATAAGTGATCGCGTAGGGGGACGCGGTCTCCGAGGCGCCGAACAGATCCACGAGGGCGGGTGCCGTGGGCAGGAGCACGGCGACGACACCGGCCCCGAGGAACAGGGCGAGCCAGATTCCGTCCATGCCCTGGCGGATGGCTGAGGGGAGATCGCCGGCACCGACTCGCCGGGCGACAGCGGCCGTGGTGGCGTAGGCGAGGAAGACGAAGACACTGACGGCGGTCATCAGAAGGGCCGAAGCGACGCCGAGTCCGGCGAGCTGTGCTGTGCCGAGATGGCCGACGATGGCGCTGTCTGCCATGACGAAGAGGGGCTCGGCGACGAGGGCGCCGAATGCCGGTACGGCCAGCATGACGATCTCTCGGTCGTGCTGCCGTCGGGCGGCTCGAGGGCGCGCGGGGGCCTGTGTCATGCGCACCAATCTAATCGTCCACAGGTAAGAGATGCAATGCTTCTTAGACCCTTACGTCATGGCGCAGGGTGTGTGCTTGCATACAGCACTTGAGGGGATCTTGGCCGGAGAGGGATTTTTTTTGTTCTGCACAGGCGGTGGATGATGAAATGCCAGGTCAGCGCCCTCCTTGCGGATCAGTACGGCTCTTGTTCACAGGGCTGTCCACCGGGTCGTGCACAGGTTTGGCGGACTTCTCCACAGCATTGGGCCCGTCGTCCACATGCCCTGTGGATAACCAGATTGGCTGACGGTGCATACGGGCCTACGGTGGTCCGGCGCCCGCTCCGTCTGCCGGTTTCCAAAAAGTCATAAAACCGGCGCGCGACAACCGGAGTCGGGCGTCCTATTTGTCAGTGCCGTGCCGTAGAAAGAGGGGCACGGCGAGGTCCGCTCGGCGGACGGGAGGAGGTGGCTCGGTGAGCATTTCCGAGCCCTTGGACGACCCGTGGGCCGACAGCGGACCCAGTGATCGTCTGCCCGCCTCCCGACGCCGTGAGGGCGGAGGCCGAAGCCGTGACGAGCAGCACGACCGCGGCCGGGATTCCGGCGGATGGGACAGCGCGGGCTCCGCGTTCGAGCGGGTGCCGCCGCAGGACCTCGAGGCCGAGCAGTCCGTTCTGGGCGGCATGCTGCTGTCCAAGGACGCCATCGCCGACGTCGTGGAGATCCTCAAGGGCCACGACTTCTACAAGCCGGCTCACGAAACCGTCTACACAGCCATTCTCGACGTCTACGCGAAGGGCGAGCCGGCCGACCCCATCACGATCGCCGCGGAGCTGACCAAGCGCGGTGAGATCAACAAGGTCGGCGGTGCCTCGTATCTCCACACCCTCGTCCAGACGGTGCCCACGGCGGCCAACGCGGCGTACTACGCGGAGATCGTGCACGAGCGCGCCGTGCTGCGCCGCCTGGTCGAGGCCGGTACCCGCATCACACAGATGGGGTACGCGGCCGACGACGACGTCGACGAGATCGTCAACCGGGCGCAGGCCGAGATCTACGCCGTCACGGAACAGCGCACCAGTGAGGACTACCTCCCGCTCGGCGACATCATGGAGGGCGCGCTCGACGAGATCGAGGCGATCGGTTCACGCAGCGGTGAGATGACCGGTGTACCCACGGGGTTCACGGACTTCGACTCGCTCACCAACGGGCTGCACCCCGGACAGATGATCGTCATCGCCGCGCGCCCCGCGATGGGCAAGTCCACGCTCGCGCTGGACTTCGCCCGTGCCGCGTCCATCAAGCACAACCTGCCGAGTGTGGTCTTCTCGCTCGAGATGGGGCGCAACGAGATCGCGATGCGCCTGCTGTCCGCCGAGGCCCGGGTCGCCCTCCACCACATGCGGTCCGGCACGATGACCGACGAGGACTGGACCCGCCTGGCGCGCCGGATGCCGGACGTGTCGGCGGCCCCGCTCTACATCGACGACTCCCCGAACCTGTCGATGATGGAGATCCGTGCCAAGTGCCGTCGGCTGAAACAGCGCAACGACCTGCGGCTGGTCGTCATCGACTACCTCCAGCTGATGCAGTCCGGCGGTTCCAAGCGGGCGGAGAGCCGTCAGCAGGAGGTCTCGGACATGTCGCGTAACCTCAAGCTGCTCGCCAAGGAACTGGAGCTGCCGGTCATCGCGCTCTCCCAGCTCAACCGTGGTCCCGAGCAGCGCACCGACAAGAAGCCGATGGTCTCCGACCTACGTGAGTCGGGTTCCATCGAGCAGGACGCCGACATGGTCATCCTGTTGCACCGCGAGGATGCGTACGAGAAGGAGTCCCCGCGCGCGGGCGAGGCCGACCTGATCGTGGCCAAGCACCGAAACGGCCCGACAGCGACCATCACGGTCGCCTTCCAGGGCCACTACTCCCGTTTCGTGGACATGGCGCAGACCTGACCGGTTCTCCCCCCGCCGAGTAGCCCGGCCGGCAGCCGCAGTGCTTGACTCCTCCGCATGCCAACGACTCTTGGTGTGTCCCGACCCGACCAGGCCGCCTACATGCTCCGAGCGGCAGCCGGTGCCGGCCGCGGCTACAAACGGGAGTTGATGAACCTGCTGGACGTCCGGCCGGGGCAGACGGCACTCGACGTGGGATGCGGTCCCGGCGCCGACCTGCCGGCGCTGGCCGAACGCGTCGGCGTCAGCGGCACGGTGATCGGAGTCGACCGTGACCCGGCGATGCTCACCGAGGCCCGTCGGCGCACGACAGACCTGCCGACGGTGGAGATCCGGGAGGGAGACGCCCACTCCCTGCCCGTCGCGCCGGGGTCGGTGGACCGGGCCAGGATCGACCGGGTTCTCATGCACGTCGCCGAGCCCGCCGATGTCCTGGCACAACTCCACTCGGTCACCCGGCCGGGTGCGCGGATCGGTCTTGCCGAACCTGACTGGGACACCCTGACCGTCGACGCGGAGGATCTCGGCACGAGCCGCGCCTTCACCCGTTACACCACCTCGGAAGTGGTCCGGCACGCCACCATCGGCCGCAGCCTCGCCCGCCGCGCAGAGCAAGCCGGCTTCACCGTCGAGACGGTGATCGCCACGACACCGGTCTTCCTCGACTTCCAGGACGCGGATCACACACTGGGCCTGGGCCGCAACATGCAACAGGCCATCCAGGACGGTCACATCGACGAAGAACGTGGCCGTCGCTGGTTCACCTCTCTCTCCGAGGGAGCCTTCTTCGCCTCCTTCATGCTCGTCAGCGTGATCTGCTCCCGCTGACGAGCACGGAGGACGGACGCGGCGGCGGCCGCTCCGGCGTTCCGGCCGCCGACTTCGTACCGGCGAAGCCCGTACCTGGTGGACTGAGGGTATGACGACACATCGGGAAGAGCTGCTGGCCGGTACGCGTCGGGCACTGCTGCACCGGATCGCCGTTGCCCAGGCGAAGGAGCGTGCTCCCTCGCTCGTCGCGACCGTGGTACGGGGCGGAGAGGCCGTGTGGACAGGGGCGCGGACGTCGGTGGAGGGACACGCGCCGGACGAGGACGTGCAGTACCGCATCGGCTCCATCACCAAGACGTTCACCGCCGTACTGGTCCTCCAGTTGCGCGATGAGGGGGTGATCGACCTCGGGGACCCGCTGGAGAAATATCTGCCGGGTACGGGCGCGGGGGAGGCGACCCTTGCCGAGCTGCTCTCGCATACCGGCGGCCTGGTGGCCGAGACACCGGGGTCCTGGTGGGAGCGCACCCCCGGCTCACTGCGGCCCGACCTGGCCGATGTCCTGGGTGAGCGGCCTCTGGTGCACCCGGCCGGCCGGCGGTTCCACTACTCGAATCCCGGATACGCGCTGCTCGGCGCGCTCGTGGAGAAGCTGCGCGGTGCCACCTGGGAGGAGGTGCTCCGACGTGATGTGCTTGAGCCCTTGAGCCTGCGCCGGACGGGTGTACGTCCGAAGGCGCCGCATGCGGGTGGCTGGGCGGTGCATCCGTGGGCCGACGTGATGCTGCGCGAGCCGGCCGAGGATCTGGGGAGGATGGCGCCGGCGGGACAACTCTGGTCCACAACAGGTGACTTGGCGCGCTTCGCGGCCTTCCTGGCCAACGGGGACGCCCGTGTACTGGGTATCGAGTCGTTGCGGGAGATGAGGAGACCGGCGGCGCCTGCAGAGGCGGCGGACGTGGCGAGTGGCTATGCCTATGGTCTGGGGCTGGAGTTGCGTCACCGGGACGGGCGGGCTCTCGTCGGCCACACCGGATCGCTGCCGGGCTTCCTCGCCTGTCTTGCGATCGGTGTGGAGGACGACGTGGCCGCGGTGGTCCTGGCCAACTGCACTTCGGGGCCCATGCTGTTCCCGGTCGCTGCCGATCTGGTCCGGATCGTCGCCGAGGCGGAACCGCGTATCCCTGCTCCCTGGCGACCGTCACGGGAGGTTGATTCCACGGTGCTGGAGCTGGTGGGGCAGTGGTACTGGGGGACGCAGGGCTTCGCTCTGCGGTTGCCGGCCGACGGGCTGCTGTCGTTGGAGCCGCTGTCCGGCACGGGCCGTCGTGCCCGCTTCCGCTCGAACGGCGACGGAACCTGGACCGGACTGGAGGGTTACTACGCCGGAGAGCTTCTGAGGCCCGTACGGCGGCCGGACGGATCAGTGAGCCATCTGGACCTCGGGTCCTTCGTGTTCAGCCGTCAGCCGTACGAGGACGGGGCTTCTGTGCCGGGTGGAGTGGACCCCGAGGGATGGCGGGGGATCGGCTAGGACTCGCGCACCCGGCCTGCCCGGGGATATGTCGGAGACCGAGAGGCTCCGGGGCCGCAGGGCTGTTTCACGTGAAACAGCCCTGCGGCGTCCTTACAGCGCCAGCTTGAAGCCCACGTGGGAAGCCGAGAAGCCGAGCCGTTCGTAGAACTGGTGGGCCTCGGTGCGGGTGTTGTCGGAGGTGAGCTGGACCAATTGGCATCCCTGGCGGCGGGATTCGTCGATGGCCCACTCGATGAGCCGGGTTCCCAGACCGCTGCCGCGTTCGTCGGCGTGGATGCGGACGCCTTCGATGATCGATCGGGTGGAGCCGCGACGGGACAGCCCGGGAATGATCGTGAGCTGGAGTGTGCCGACGACGCGGTCCTTGTGGACCGCGACGACCAGATGCTGGTTCGGATCGGCGCTGAGCCGCTCCAACGCGGCCAGGTACGGACCGAGGTCGTCCGGAGACTCGCGCTGCGCCCCCAGGGGGTCGTCCGCGAGCATGCCGACGATCGCGAGGACGTCGGGGGCGGCCGCGGCACGTATCTCGAGATCTTCCATGGCGGCACCTTACGCAGACCCGTGCCGACGCGGTCGGCTCAGGCAGGTACGGATGCCTTCAATGTCTCCACCGTGCGGACCAGCGGAGCCAGGTCGGGGTTCTTCGCCGCCGTGTCGAGCGCCTCGCGCAGTGCGGAGTCGTTGGTCGGCCGCGCCTTCTCGAGAAGAGCGAGGCCGGCCTGCGTGACGTTGGTGTAGATGCCGCGCCGGTCCGTTGGGCACAGGTAGCGCTCCAGCAGGCCGCGGTCCTCGAGCCGGGTGACCAGGCGGGTGGTGGCGCTCTGGCTGAGTACGACCGCGTCTGCCACCTGCTTCATCTGGAGATGCCCCCCTTCGCCGTCGTGCTGTCGGCTCAGCACGTCGAGCAGGGAGTACTCCCGCACGCTCAGATCGTGCTGGGCCTGGAGGGCCCGCTCGATGTGGGCCTCGATTCTCCCGTGCAGCAGGGAGAGCGCGCACCAGCCCTGCGCAAGGGCGGTGAGTGCGGGGTCCGTGGCTGTCATGGGCGTTTTCCTCCGTCCAGGAGTTGCTGGAACCAGAGTAGAGCAGTAACGAGGTAGACCGCGTTTGCGTGTAGTCCGCGTGTGCAACTATTGTCAGAGCGCACAAAGTGATTCTGCAATCGTTTGGGAAGGGCTGTCTCCTCATGCCTCTCGCGCTTCTGGCTCTCGCGATCGGGGCCTTCGGGATCGGCACGACCGAGTTCGTGATCATGGGTTTGCTGCCCGAGGTCGCCGACGACTTCGGCGTCTCCGTCCCCACCGCCGGTCATCTGGTGACCGGCTACGCCCTGGGCGTCATGTTCGGGGCCCCGCTGATGACCGTGCTCGGCACCAAGATCTCCCGCAAGCGGATGCTGATGCTGCTGATGGGCCTGTTCATCGCCGGGAACCTGCTCTCGGCCCTGGCCCCGGTCTTCGGCCTCATGCTGCTCGGGCGGGTGATCGCCTCGCTGGCCCACGGCGCCTTCTTCGGGATCGGCTCGGTGGTCGCGGCCGGTCTGGTCGCCCCGCACAAGAAGGCCGGCGCCATCGCCCTGATGTTCACCGGGCTGACCGTGGCCAATGTCGTCGGTGTCCCCCTGGGCACCCTTGTCGGCCAGTCGGCCGGATGGCGCATCACGTTCGGGCTCGTCGCCGTGCTCGGTGTCATCGGACTGGCCGGCATCGCCGGGCTCGTCCCCGACCTTCCCGCGCCCGAAGGCGTACGGCTGCGTCATGAACTGGCCGCCTTCAAGAACGTCCAGGTACTGCTCGCCATGGCGATGACCGTCCTCGGGTTCGGCGGTGTCTTCGCGGCCATCACCTACATCGCGCCGATGATGACGCAGGTCGCCGGCTTCGCGGACGGATCCGTCACCTGGCTGCTGGTCCTCTTCGGCCTGGGCATGGTCGGGGGCAACCTCGTCGGCGGCAGGTACGCGGACCGCGCCCTGATGCCCTTGCTGTACGTGTCCCTGGGCGCTCTCGCCGTCGTCCTCGCGCTCTTCACTCTGACCGCGCACCACAAGGTCCTGGCCGCCGTCACGATCATCCTGATCGGCGGCCTGGGTTTCGCCACCGTTCCGCCTCTGCAGAAGCGTGTTCTCGACCAGGCCCACGGGGCCCCCACCCTGGCCTCGGCCGTGAACATCGGCGCCTTCAACCTCGGCAACGCCCTGTCCGCCTGGCTCGGTGGCCTGGTGATCGCGGCGGGCCTCGGCTACACCGCGCCCAACTGGGTCGGCGCCGTCCTCGCCGCGAGCGCCCTGGTACTGGCCTTCGTCTCCGCCGCCCTCGACCGTCGTGACAAGGGCCTCAACGCCGTGGACGGCGACCAGGTACCCACCGAGCGGCAGGCCGCAGTTCCCCACTGACCGGGACGCCTGTGGGCACGGTGGGTGCGAGGCCGCCCCGTGGCCTCCGTGTCCACAGACTTCCTCGTCGCCACCACCGACACCACCTTCACCACCGACATCGCTTCCCCCGGACCTCACCGCTTCAAGCGATATCCCCGTACACGAGGAGTACCTGTTCATGAGCACCACCACCGCTGCCGCCCCGCTCACCACCGCCGAGGCCGAGGCCCTTGTCATGGCAGCGCACCAGGCCGCCGAGGCCGCCGGGGTCACGGTGAGCGTGACCGTCCTGGACGCGGGCGGACATCTGCTCGCTTTCCGGAGGGACGACCGTGCCGTGCTGATCTCCGGCGAGACCAGCACCCGCAAGGCCTATACCGCTCTTCAGCTGAACACGCCCACCGCAGACCTCGTCGACGCCGTACAGCCCGGAGGGGCCTTCCACACCCTGCCCACCGCGCTCGACCGGCCGTTGCTGTTCATTGCGGGGGGTGTACCCGTCCGGCGTGGCGGCCGTCCGATCGGCGCGATCGGCGTCGGTGGCGGTGCACCGGAGCAGGATCATTCCTTCGCCACGGCTGCCGTGGACGCCCTCGTCCAGGACTCGCGGCTCCCGTAGCGCGTACGCCGGTTCCCGACACCTCCGGGAACCGGCGCCGTCGCGTCCGGAAGGTGTCAGCCTGCCGCGACCGTCACAGGGGCGAACCTTCGGGTCCAGTCACCGGGTAGCTCCGTGATTCCGTACGTCATCACGGCGTTGAAGGCGATGGACTCCAGACCGTGGCCCTTCGCCCAGGCCAGCAACTCTTCGTGCCGTACGTCGATGTCGGTGCGCAACGGCCGGTCGGTGCGGGCGGCGAGCGAGGCGAGGAGCGCCGTGGCCGTGGGGGTGTCGCGGGCGATCAGCGGGCCCACGACGTGGGTGTCCATATTGGGCCACGCGGCGGCGTAGCCGACGATCCGGCCGTCCCCCTCGGCCACGCGCAACTGGTCGGCGAATGCAGGCAGCCGGGTGACGATGTGAGTGCGGTCCGTCCCGAACACCTCCTCGTCGAGCCGGAGAAGGGCGGGCAGGTCCTCGGCGGTCGCGGCTCGGGTGGACACCCCCACCACGGGGTCGTCCGCGCCCGGGACGAAGTGCCCGCGAAGCATCTCCGCCCGGCCGGTGACCTTGAAGCCGAGCTCTTCGTAGAGCGGGCGGCCGTTTGGCGTCGCGTACAGCGTCAGTGGCGTGGAGTCCATCGCTGAGACCACATGGTGCATCAGACGGCGTCCGACGCCCTGCCGGGCATGCCGTTCCGCGACCAGAACCATGCCGATGGCGCCGAGCGCGGGTCGTTCCTGGGGGCCGTATTCGGTGACGACGCAGGCGGAGGTCAGCCCGCCGTCGGGATCATCGATGCCGTAGCCCTTTCCGGCGGAGAGAAGGAGTCCCCACTTGTGCTCTTCGCGTGGCCATCCCCGGTTCTCGGACAAGTCGGCGCAGGCCGAGAGATCGCGGAGTGTCAGACGGCGGATGGGCAGAGAGGAAAAGGGAAGTGTCGGCACGCAGGTCAGGCTGTCCGACGCCGACCGGCGGCGTCCACTTGTTTGCGGAGACCGAGGCGACCTTTCGGTCACTCGGAGGTCGATGTGGGGTGCGGTCGCCGGTACGGGATGTTTCACGTGAAACGCATGAAACCGGTGAGTGCCGGGTGGGTCAGGCCAGGTCGGCGGCCTGCAGAGCGCGCACACCCTCGATGTTGCCGTCCAGATAGTGTCGCAGCGACAGCGGGACGAGGTGGACGGAGGCGATGCCCACACGGGTGAACGGTACGCGGACGATCTGGTACTCGCCGGCTGGTTCGTCGACCTCTGGGCCGTGTCGCAAGGACGGGTCCATGGACTCGAGGCGGCAGACGAAGAAGTGCTGCACCTTCACGCCGGTGGCACCGCCGTCCGCGCCGATGTGCTCCACCGTGTCGACGAAGCAGGGCACCACATCGATGATCTTGGCGCCGAGTTCCTCGTACACCTCTCGGTGGAGAGCGTCGACGACGGTCGAGTCCTCCGGCTCGACACCGCCGCCCGGGGTGATCCAGTAGGAATCGACACCGGGCTTGGTGCGTTTGATCAGGATCAGGTGGTCGCCGTCCAGCAGAACGGCTCGAGCGGTGCGCTTGACCACGGGTCGGACGGTCATGGAGGAAATGTGGCCCAGCTTGTTCCACGTGAAACATCGTGAGACGTCACCGGCCGGGTTTTCGGCGTGGGCCGCCCGGCGTGGGTCGCCCGGCCGGGAGGGTCAGCACCACTCGGTGGCCGCCTGCTGCAGTGCCTGATGGGCGCGTGCGACATGCGGCATGGCCAGGGTGCCGCTCCGGGCCACCAGGAAGTACGTACGCAACGGTGGCACTGCGGGCTCGTGCAGGGCGGTGACCTCCCCCCGTTCGAGTGCGGCCGTACACAGATACCGGGGCAGCACAGCCATTCCGGCACCCGCGACGGTGCAGGCCAGCACCGCGCGTAGATCCGGGACGACGACAGCGCCCGCGGTGACAGGCCGGGAGTCGAAGACGGAGGCCCAGTAACGGGAGACGAGAGGGAGCGACTCGTGCACCTCGATCACCGGGATCTGTTCGGGAGCGGACAGCCCGGCGGGGTGAACTCCGTCGGCACCGAACCGCTCGGCCCAGTGGGGCGCGGCGACCAGGACGTGTTCCTCGTCGCAGAGCGGAGTCGCCGAGAGCAGTGCACCGCGTGGCCGGACCGTGCTGATGGCCAGATCGTGCCGCCCGGCGGCCAGTCCTTCCAGCGTCTCCTCGGCGGTTCCGAAGGAGGCGCGCAGGGCGAAGCTCTGGCCGTTCCGGGTCAGTGCGGTGAGCGCGGGCACTGCCCGCTCGGACGTGAACTCCAGAGGTCCTGCCAGGTGGAGCGTCCGCGAGGAGGAGTCCTCGTCGAGCCCGGTCTCGGTGATTTCCATCAGGGCATCGAGGTGGGGCGCGGCTTTGTGGGCGAGTTCGTCCCCGATGGTCGTGGGGGTCACACCGCGGGCCTGCCGCAGGAACAGCGGCCGCCCCAGCTGCCGCTCCAGGGTCCGGATCTGAGAGGTCACGGCCGGCTGGGAGAGACCGAGCAGGGCGGCGGCACGGGTGAAGGAACCGGCTCGGTGGACGGTCACGAAGGTCCGCAACAAGGCCAGATCCACAGCACACCCTCCTGTTTGCCGGCCCCGCTGCCGCTCCGGCACAACTATAAATATGTCGATAGGTCGCTGTCGCTACAGTGATTGGACACTGACACTGAGTCAACTAGCCTTGGTCGCGCGGTTCTTCGCGCGCGTAGAACCGGGACGGTCCGAGCCACGAGGGGGGAGGCTCGGACCGTCCGTCGTCGGGATCCGGGAGCCTGACGACCCGCCCGGACGGACCGGTCAGCCGGCTGACTCGTCCAGTGCGCGCAGCACGTCCGCCACCAGGTCGGCAGGGTCCTCGGCGCCGACGGAGAAGCGGACGAAGCCCTCCGGCACCGCGTCCCCACCCCAACGACCCCGTCGTTCGGCTGTGGACCGCACACCGCCGAAGCTCGTCGCATCGTCCACGAGCCGCAGGGCGTCGAGGAAGTGGTCCGCACGTGCCTGTGAGGGCAGTGTGAAGGACACCACGCATCCGTAACGCCGCATCTGCTGCGAGGCGATCTTGTACGAGGGGTCGTCCGGCAGCCCCGGATAGCGCAGCCCCGTCACCTCGGGCCGTTCCCGCAGCGCCCGGGCGAGCGTCAGCGCCGTGGCGTTCTGCCGGTCGACCCGCAACTGGAGCGTGGCGATCGAACGGTGCGCGAGCCAGGCCTCCATGGGGCCGGTGATGGCGCCGGAGATCTTGCGCCAGCGGCGTACGGCGGCCATCGTTTCGGCGTCGTGGCCGGCGACGTATCCCAGGAGGATGTCGCCGTGCCCGGTGAGCTGTTTGGTACCGCTGGCCACGGTGAAGTCGGCGCCGAGCTCCAGCGGACGCTGGCCGAGCGGGGTCGCGAGGGTGTTGTCGACGGCGACCAGCGCACCACGCGCGTGGGCCGCCTCGGCGAGCCGCCGCACGTCGCACACGTCGAGCCCGGGATTCGACGGAGTCTCGATCCACAGCAGCCTCGCGCCGTCGAGGAGATCGAGCTGGGCGTCGCCCCCGGTCGGTGCGGTGCGCACCTCGATGCCGTACGCCTCCAGCTGGGCGCGCACCAGAGGAAGTGCCTGATAGCCGTCGTTCGGCAGGACAGCCACGTCCCCGGTGCGGAGCTGGGAGAAGAGCACCGAGGAGATCGCGGCCATGCCCGAGGGGAACACCAGGGTTTCGACGCCGTCCTGCCCCGGTGCCTCCAGCTCTCCGATGGCCCGCTCCAGCAGCGTCCAGGTCGGGTTCTCGTCCCTGCCGTAGGTGTAGGGGCCGGTGGGATCGCCGGGCAGGTGGAAGTGGGCGGCGAAGACGGGGCCGGGCAGGGTCGGTTCGTGCTTGACCGGCTCGGGCAGCCCGGCCCGCACCGCGCGCGTGCCCTCACCAGGAGATGATCCCCCCGCGCCCGTCTCGTAGCCGCTGGTCGTCCTTGAATCGTTCATGCCGCCCGTCCTTCCGCCTGCTCACGTACCGAGGAGAGCAGCCCGGTGCTCGCCGCCTCCACCATCTCAAGACATGTGTGGAAACCGTCCGCCTCCCCGTAGTAAGGGTCCGGTACGTCCAGATCGTCGCCCGCTTCGGGGTCGTACGAGCGCAGCAGGCGCACCTTGTCCGCGTCCCGCGGAGTGGGGGCCAGGCGGCGCAGGGTCCTGAGGTGGCCCGTGTCGAGGGCGATGACCAGATCGAGGCGGGCGAACCAGGAGGGGTCGAACCGCCGGGCGGTGTGGTCGGCGGCGTAGCCGTTCTCCTCAAGGACGGCCACCGTGCGCGGATCGGCGTCGTCGCCCTCGTGCCAGCCGTCGGTGCCGGCGCTGTCGGCCTCGACCACGCCGTCGAGGCCGGCCTCCGCGACGCGCGCGCGGAAGACGGACTCGGCCATCGGGGAGCGGCAGATGTTGCCGGTGCAGACGAAACAGACGCGGTAGGCCATGGTGCTCAGTCTCCGTCGGGCAGAACGACGTTGAGGGCCCAGGAGACGACCGAGACGACCAGACCGCCCAGCACGGCCGTCCAGAAGCCCTCTACGTGGAAGCTCAAGTCGAACACGTCGGCGAGCCAGGAGGTGAGCAGCAGCATCAGAGCGTTCACCACCAGCGTGAACAGTCCGAGAGTCAGGATGAGCAGCGGGAGACTGAGGAGCTGCACGAGCGGCTTGACCAGGAAGTTCACCACGCCGAAGATCAACGCGACGAATATGAGGGTACCGATCTCCTTGCCCGTACTGTCGCCGGTCAGGGTGATCTTGTCGATCAGCCACACCGCGACCGCGAGGGCCGCGGCGTTGGCGATCGTCTTGACTACGAAATTCTTCATGTGTCTGATCGTGGCAGACAGGACCGGACACGAGCAGTGAGGCAGGGGCGGACAAGGCTATGAAGGCATTCCGGCTGGACGAACTGGAGACCGAACGCGCCGCCAACGAGGGCGCCTACCTCCAGTTCCTGCGGGAGCGGAACATGTCGGTCGGCCTGTATGCCCTGGACGCGGGCGAGCAGGATCCACAGCAGCCGCACGGCCAGGACGAGGTGTACTTCGTCGTCAGTGGCAGGGCGGCGATCACCGTCGGCATGGAGACCACGCAGGTGGCCCGCGGAAGCATCGTGTACGTGCCGGCCGGCGTCGCGCACAAGTTCCACCACATCAGTGAGGACCTGAGGGTCCTGGTGGTGTTCTCTCCGCCCGAGAGCTGAGCCGCGGTCTCCGGGTTCCCTAGGGGACCACTCAGGGGAGGACAAGGGATCAGGGGCCCCCGGCAGGGCTCCTGCCGCCCTAGCATCGAGTGCAGCACATCATTCACGCGACCCGGTACGAGACGGGCGGAGCAGGTAAGGACGAAGACGATGCGAGAGATCTTCATGGGACTGCCGTGGTGGGTGAAGTGGATCGCGGTGCCGGTCATCGCCCTGGTCGTGTTCGGCGGCCTGATAGTCAGTGTGGTCGGATTCGTGATCGGGCTGCTCTTCAAGGTGTTGGTCTTCGTCGCCCTGGTCGGCGGACTCATCTACGTCGTACGGAAGTTCACATCGAGTTCGACGTCGCGCGGCGACTGGTGAGCCTCACGGGGAGCCGGTGAAGCGGTAACAGCCGGCGCCGGTTCCCTCGGGTGGGGGAAGTTTCCCGGACGGACCGTCTGTGTGCGGTGACAGACGGTTAGAGTCCGGAAGGCCATGCGGGGACGATCCCCGCGAGCGGCGTACACCCCCACCCGTGTTCCCCCGCACGGGCTGCCCCCTCGCTCCGGGAGTGACCCTTGGCCACGGCCGCCACCGTCCCCGCACATCTGTCCGCCGTTCCCTGCCAGCCCCATGCGCGCCCAGCGTCCGAGCCGGCGCCCACCGCGACCCTCATCGGCTCGGTGCAGCGCGCGATGCGTCTACTGGAATCCGTCGCGGGACACGAGTCCGGGGCCCCGGCCAAACAGTTGGCCCGCGAGACCGGGCTGGCGCTTCCCACGGCCTACCACCTGCTGCGCACCCTTGTGTACGAGGGCTATCTGCGCCGCGACAAGGGGCTGTTCTTCCTCGGCGACGCGGCCGAGCGACTGAACAGCAGCGGAGCCCCGCAGAAACGTCGCAGCACGGTCGTTGCCGCACTCGCGCACTGGCGTGACGCGATCGGAGCCCCCGTGTACTACGCGGTGTACCGCGAGGGCGAGATCGATCTGGTGTGCGTCTCCGACACTCCGGGCAATCCCGCGGTCCAGGAATGGGCAGACTTCCGGGCGACCGGCCACGCCCACGCCATCGGACAGTGTCTGCTGTCCCAGCTCGACGAGGCCGCCCGCCGTGACCACCTCGACCGCTACCCGGTGCAGCCCGTCACGCCGTACACCGTGCGCGACGGGCACAGCCTGCTCCGGCGCCTGGAGCGGACGCGTCGCATGGAGCCGGTGTTTGCGCGTCAGGAGTACGCGCTGGGGACGGTGTGCGCGGCCGTGCCGATCACGGCCGGTGCCACGGCCGCGACGATCGCCGTCTCCCTGCCGGTTCATCAGGTCCATCGGCTGCACCCCGCCGCTCAGCAGTTGCAAGCGGAAGTGGGCCGTCTGCTGGGGCCGTTGGCACCCTCTATCAGTATCTGAAAACTCACTCCTTGTGATTCGCTGTGCACGTTGAGCAAGATTCATCCAGTGTCAGGGGTCCATTCCCGGCCGGTCCGTAGCGAATGACGGGGTAGGCGATGCGCGAGTCCGTGCAGGCAGAGGTCATGATGAGCTTTCTCGTGTCGGAGGAGCTGTCCTTCCGTATCCCGGTGGAGCTCCGCTACGACACCTGTGATCCCTACGCCGTACGGTTGACCTTCCATCTTCCCGGTGACGCGCCGGTGACCTGGGCGTTCGGCCGGGAGCTGCTGATCGACGGGGTGGGCAGACCGTGCGGTGAGGGCGACGTACGCGTTTCACCGGTCGACCCCGACGCCCTGGGCGAGGTGCTGATCCGGCTTCAGGTCGGAGGTGACCACGCGCTGTTCCGTTCGTCCACGGCGCCCCTCGTGGCCTTCCTCGATCGCACCGACAAACTGGTACCGCTGGGCCAGGAGGGGGCGCTCGCCGACTTCGACGCCCATCTCGACGACGCACTGGACCGCATCCTGGCGGAGCAGAGCGCCGGTTGAGGCGTTCCGCATCCGGCCATCCTGTGGCGGAACCCTTCACCGTGTTCCGCCAGATCATGCAGGAACGCTTCCGCAGTGGTGACCGAGCGGATTCGGTGCCGGATTGACCGGCAGACGGCAGACGGTGGTCGACGGTTGACTACCGACTACCGACTACCGACTGCCGGAGGGCGGGTTGCCGGGAGAGCGGCCGCGGACGATCGGAAGTCGGCGGCGCGCGGACCGGCGCCGCGGGGTCAGCGCTTCCGGCGCCTGCCCCGACCGCCGCGTGCCGGAGCCGACCGGACGCCTTCCTCGGCCGCCGCCTGCGCGGCCGGGCGGTCGGCCGAGACCACCAGGGCGGCCAGCACCGTGGTGACCGGCACTGAAGCCACCAGACCGATCGAGCCGATCAGCGTACGCACGATCTCCTCCGCCACCAGCTCGCTGTTGGCGACCGTGCCCACGCTGCTCTGCGCGATGGAGAACAGCAGCAGCAAGGGCAGCGCGGCGCCCGCGTAGGCGAGCACCAGAGTATTGACGACGGACGCGATGTGGTCGCGGCCGATGCGGATGCCCGCGCGATACAGCCCGCGCCAGCCCATCGACGGGTTGGCCTCGTGCAATTCCCATACGGCCGACGTCTGCGTGACCGTCACGTCATCGAGCACACCGAGCGATCCGATGATGACACCGGCCAGCAGCAGGCCGCTCATGTCGATGTCCGGGTAAAGGCCGTGGATCAGACCGGTGTTGTCGTCGGTGTCGCCGGTCAGCGCCGCCCAGCTGATGAAGACCGAGCCCAGAAAACCGATCAGCAACAACGAGATCAGGGTGCCGAGAACGGCCACGGAGGTGCGCGCCGACAGTCCGTGGCAGAGATACAGGGCCTGCAGCATGATGGCGCTCGCCCCTACCACCGCCACGACCAGGGGGTTCGAACCCTGCAGGATCGCGGGCAGGATGAAGAAGTTCAGCACCAGGAAACTGACCGCCAGCGCGACCAGTGCCATCACACCGCGCAGCCGTCCGACAGCGACGACGGCGACCGCGAAAATGCCGGCGAGCAGGCCCAGCGGTACGCGCCGGTTCACATCCGCCACCGAGTACTGGAGGTCCTTCGGTGCGGAGGGCTCGTAGGCGACCACGACCTCCTGGCCCTCGCTCAGCTGCCGTGACTGGTCCGGCTGCACGATCTCGGTGAAGGTGCGGCCCACATCGTCGCCGGTGTCGACCCGGATCGTCGCTTTCTTGCACGTGCCGTCCGCCTGCTGCTGAGCGGAGGACCCCTCGGCCGTCGAGGTGTCACCGGTCGGGACGCCCCCGGACGCGTTGACGGACGAACAGCTCACCTCGACCACCTTGGTGACCGTGGCCTGCTGCGTCTGCCGGTCGAAACCGACGCCGGTCCGTTCGTGATCGGGCGTGCCACCCGGCCACAGCACCGCGAGGCCGATCAGCACCGCCGCGCCGAACGGGATGAGGACCGCCGCGATGACCTTGCGCAGGTGCTTCGAGACGGGAGCGGCCGGACCGTGGCTGTGACTGTGCCCGTGCGCGTGGCCGTGCCCACCGTCGTCGCCCGGACCATGCCCGTGCCCGCCGCCCGGAGGCGGACCGCCGTGCCCGCCGCCCGAATTCGGGCCGTCGCCGGAGTTCGGGCCACGTCCACGGCCGCCGGCACCGAGGCCCGGGCTGTGGGCATGACCCGGACCGTGGTCCCGGCCGCGGGCTCGACCTTGCCCCTGCCCTTCTTGCCCCTGTCCATGGCCCGGGCCCGGCCGGCCCGCGCCGGGCCCGGGAGCCCGACCGGGTGGTCCGAAAGCCGGGTTTACGGGCCCCGGGCCGGTGGGCCCGTCGGAGCCTCTGGAACCAGGGCCTCCAGGGCCGGGCAGGTGGTTCTGTGTCGCCGGCGCCTCGCCGGGGCCGTGTCCACGCCCGAACCAGTCTTCGGAGCCGGGGCCGTCTCCCTGAACGCCCCCATGGCCCGGGCCGGTGCCGGCTGCGGGTCCTCTGCCACGGCCGCCGCCGATTCGGGCGCCGGGGCCACGTGACGGTTCGGGCGGCGGGTACGGGGGAGGTTGCGTCGAGGTCACCGCCTGATCATCGCAAGAACAATGAAGGCCCTCTGTTCACCGCGCCAGGATTCCCGCTAGCGTGGAGGCACCTTTTTGTACACGCGGGAGCTCGGAGCACCGGGCTGAGAGGGCGCTGACCTCCGTCCCAGCGATGTTTCACATGAAACACCACTTGTCCGAGTGATGTTTCACACGGAACGTCGACAGACGGAAGCCGCTGCGCCGACCGCTGAACCTGTTACCGGGTAATGCCGGCGTAGGGAGTAGGTCTCATGACCAACAAGGATGCACGCACGCCTGTCTCCACTCAGAATCCGACGGAAGCGTCGGCGGGGGAGGAGGCCGGGAAGTCCATCGGCTGGCACAAGGCGTACGTCGAGGGCACACGCCCCGACCTGCGGGTGCCGGTCCGTCAGGTGCACCTCACCAACGGGCAGTCGGTCACGCTGTACGACACCTCGGGCCCGTACACCGACCCCCTGGTCGTCACCGATGTGCGCAGAGGGCTGACGCCGGTGCGGGAGAACTGGATCATCGCGCGCGGTGACACCGAGGAGTACGCGGGCCGTCCGGTCCGTCCCGAGGACGACGGGATCAGGCACACCTCTCCGCGCGGTGGACTGCGCAATCTCGACGCGGTGTTCCCGGGCCGGCCCCGTCAGCCGCGCCGGGGCCGCGAGGGCGGGGCGGTCACGCAGCTGGCGTACGCGCGCCGCGGTGAGGTCACGCCCGAGATGGAGTACGTGGCCATCCGGGAGAACGTATCGCCGGAGGTCGTGCGTGAGGAGATCGGGGCAGGCCGCGCGGTGCTGCCCGCCAACGTCAACCACCCGGAGGCCGAGCCGATGATCATCGGCAAGCGGTTCCTGGTGAAGGTCAACGCCAACATCGGCAACTCCGCGGTGACCTCCTCCATCGAGGAGGAGGTGGAGAAGATGACCTGGGCGACCCGCTGGGGCGCCGACACGGTCATGGACCTGTCCACCGGCCGCAACATCCACACCACCCGGGAGTGGGTGCTGCGCAACTCCCCCGTCCCCATCGGCACCGTGCCGCTCTACCAGGCGCTGGAGAAGGTCGACGGCAGGGCCGAGGAGCTGACCTGGGAGATCTACAAGGACACCGTCGTCGAGCAGGCCGAACAGGGTGTGGACTACATGACGGTCCACGCGGGCGTACGGCTGGCGTACGTGCCGCTCACCGCCCACCGCAAGACGGGCATCGTCTCGCGCGGCGGCTCGATCATGGCGGCGTGGTGCCTGGCGCACCACAAGGAGTCGTTCCTGTACGAGAACTTCGAGGAACTCTGCGAGATCCTCGCGGCGTACGACGTCACGTACTCGCTCGGTGACGGTCTCCGGCCGGGTTCGATCGCCGACGCCAACGACGAGGCGCAGTTCGCGGAGTTGCGCACGCTCGGGGAACTCAACCGGATCGCCAGGCGTTTGAATGTGCAGACCATGATCGAGGGCCCGGGGCATGTCCCGATGCACAAGATCAAGGAGAACATCGACCTTCAGCAGGAGATCTGCGATGAAGCCCCGTTCTATACGCTCGGCCCGCTGACGACGGACGTCGCGCCCGCGTACGACCACATCACCTCCGGTATCGGTGCGGCGATGATCGCCTGGTGGGGTACGGCCATGCTCTGCTACGTCACGCCCAAGGAGCACCTGGGCCTGCCGGACCGCGACGACGTCAAGACCGGCGTCATCACCTACAAGATCGCCGCCCATGCCGCCGACGTCGCCAAGGGGCATCCGGGGGCACAGGAGTGGGACGACGCCCTGTCCGACGCGCGCTTCGAGTTCCGGTGGGAGGACCAGTTCAACCTGGCTCTCGACCCGGACACGGCACGGGAGTTCCACGACGAGACGCTTCCGGCGGAGCCCGCGAAGACGGCGCACTTCTGCTCGATGTGCGGGCCGAAGTTCTGCTCCATGAAGATCAGCCGGAGCATCACGGAGCGGTTCGGCGGGACCTCGGCGGAGGGTGCGTCGGCCGAGGAGATCGCCGAGGGGATGCTGCGGAAGTCGAAGGAGTTCGCCGAGGCGGGCAACCGTGTGTACCTGCCGTTGACGGACTGAACGAACGAGCGGACCGAAGGAACAAAGGGGCGGGCCGTTCGGGCCCGCCCTCTCCTCTCCCGGGCGGATGGGTCGGCAGACTGGATGTCATGACAGCGAGATCAATGAGCAAGGGGTCCAACCTTCCCGTCGACGCCCAGGTGGTGCGCGTCGAGCTCGCTTGGGCCGCCGGGACCGGTGTGCCCGACATCGACGGGTCGGCTCTGCTGCTCACGGAGGGCGGGCGGGTGCGGGACGACGGAGACTTCGTCTTCTACAACCAGCCGCGGCACACCTCCGGCGCCGTGACGCACCTGGGGAAGCGGAGCGCCGCCGGCGCCGCGACCGACACGGTCGAGGTGGACCTGCGCCGGCTGGAACCGGCCGTCGAGCGAGTCGTGCTGTGCGCGTCGTCCGACGGCGGGACGTTCGGCCAGGTGCCGGGACTGGTGCTCAGGCTGCTCGACGCCGGTACGGGGGCCGAGATCGCGCGGTTCGACATGGTGGCCGGGACGGAGACCGCGTTCATCGGGGGCGAGCTGTACCGGCGGCAGGGAAAGTGGAAGTTCCGCGCGGTGGGGCAGGGGTACGACACGGGGCTCGCGGGGCTGGCCACCGACTTCGGTATCACCGTGGACGACGCTCCCCCGGCGGCAGCGGACTCCACGGCGGCTGCCGGCTCCACCACGGCACCCGGCGTGACGACGCCCCCTGCCGCGGCCGCAGTGCCGCCAGTCGTCCCGCCCGCGGTACCCACCACCCCGTCCCGGCCCTCGGTCGCGCCGGCCGCCTCCGCCCCGGTGCCCCCGTCCTCCGTCCCCTCTTCCGGCCCGTCGGCCGCTCCGCGGCTCACCAAGGGTGAGGAGCGGCTGCCGGTGGACATGCGCAAGCGGCTGTCACTGCGTAAGGAGCAGGTGGCGGTCAGCCTGCGCAAGCACGGAGCCGCCGGGGTCACCGCGCGCGTCATCCTCGTGCTGGACGCCTCCGGTTCCATGTCCTTCCTGTACTCCAAGGGGGTGGTGGCGGACGTCGTCGAACGCATGGCCGCGGTTGCCGCGCAGCTGGACGACGACGGTGAGATGCAGGCCTGGACGTTCGCCTCGAATCCGGCACGGCTGCCGGACCTGCGGCTGGGCGAGCTGCCCGAATGGCTCCGGCTGCACGTACGGGTGGGAGAGATGAGCCTCTTCCGGCGCGGGCGGAAGAAGGGGCTGGACCCGCGTCAGGCCGACATGCGGGAGGTCGGCATCCAGAACGAGGAACAGAAGGTCATCGCCGAGGTCCGCTCGTTCGTCAGGGACAGTCCCGCGGCGGCCCCGACGCTCGTGCTGTTCTTCTCCGACGGTGGTGTCTACCGGAATGCCGAGATCGAGCGGGAGCTCCGCGAGGCGGTGGAGGAACCGATCTTCTGGCAGTTCGTGGGCCTTGGCCGGGCGAACTACGGCGTGCTGGAGCGGTTCGACACGCTGACCGGACGACGCGTCGACAACGTCGGGTTCTTCGCCGTCGACGACATCGGCACCGTGCCGGACCCGGAGTTGTACGACCGCCTGCTGTCCGAGTTCCCCCAGTGGATCACCGCAGCGGGCCGGGCGGGCATTCTCCGTCCCTGACGACCACTGCCCAGGCCTGTACGGGCGTGGGGCGTGAGCCCCGGACAACCCCGGCCCCGGCTCACGCCCCTCGGCGCGGAGCCTCTGGGGCAGGCTCCGCCGGTGAGGGAGCGCAAGCCGACGGCTGGGCCGTCCGCATGCTTCGGTCCGTCCGGCGGGGCCGGCTCCGGTGGGGCCGGCTTGTCCGGTTGTTCCGGTTACTCGGGCTTGTGTTCCGGTCCTCCGAAGTCCGGGCTGCTGTAGTCCGGGCTCGAGTAGCTCGGCCGCCGGCCGCGGTTCGTACCCTCGCCGGGGCTGGTGAACCCCGGCCGGTCGTAGCCGAGATGCGGGATGCGACCGGCCGGTTCGGACGGCGGCGCGTAATGCAGTGCGGCCGCCGTACCCGGGTCGGCGAGCGCGTCCCGCAGGAACGGGACGATCCCCTGCTCCCGCAGTGCCTCGTGCCAGGCCTCCCTGGCCAGGGTCAGCTCCTTGTCGGCTTCGCCGTACGGCCCGCTCCGGGCCGAGGGCTTGTTGCGCAGGGCAGTCAGCAGCAGGCCCACCGCGGCGACCAGGATGGCGACCGCGGTCACGGCACCGAATGTCCAGCCCGTGGTGAGCATGGTCCGGGCGAAGGCCGCGCTGGGATCGAGCATGCGCAGGACGTAACCGACGAGCAGGAATATCGCGGCCGCGGTGCCGGCCAGAACAGGTGCCAGGACGGCGACGACGGCGACGGCGCCCGCGCCGGCGGTCTCGGCGACCTCTCCCATGGTGGTGGCGAGCCCCACCGTCTCCGGCCCCGGCTCGGAGGAGCCGGACGCCCGGGTGGACGGGGTGGACGACGCCGGTGGCCGGCGCAGTTCCTCGCGGACCTTGGTGTAGTGCTGGTACTCGGTTGCCGCGGCCACCGTGATGATCGCGGTGGCGTTGAGCGCCATCGTGCGTAGTTGTTCGGAGGTGAGCCGTTGTCCGACAGCGGCCAGTTCCGGGCGTTGTGGTGCGGAGCGCAGCACCTCATCGAGAACCCGCGCGTAATCCTGGCGGTCCTCGGTCAACAGATGCTGCGGAACGCTGTTCATGTGCATCCCCCGATGCTCCGTAGGGCTTGTGACTCGGCATGCTGACGAGCCGTTGGGCAGAAACGGAGGGGAGCCTGCTACGGATAAGCCGATGGTAGAGCGCCAACGGTGCACCATGACAGGGGGTTTACCGAAATTGGGCTCGGTTCGGTGCGGTTCCGGGCCAGGGGTGCCGGGCCCGGAACCCGCTCACTGGGCGAGTGGCAGTTGCTGGACCAGCAGCTTTCCGTCCATCGTCACGCCACCGTCCATCGCGATGGCCAGTCCCTCGGCGTAGACGTGCGGACCCTCGACGACGGGACCGTTGTCGTCCTCACCGTCCTCGGAGCCCACTTCGCCCAGCAGATACGGAATGGGGCTGTGTCCGTGAACGACCCGGGTGCCGCCGTACGTATCCAACAGCGAGCGCACCGCCTCGGCGCCGCCCTCGTCGCGGAAGGAGAACCGCTTGGTGAACTTGCGGAACAGGTCCCAGACCTCGTCGGCGTCGTTGCGGGTGATGGTCTCGCGGACGGTGTCGTTGACCTCCTCGATGGAACGGCCGTAGTCGAGGTAGGCGGTGGTGTCGGAATGCAGCAGCAGATGGTCGTCGACGGCCTCGACGGCGTCCAGGCGGGCCATCCACTGCAGGTGGTGGTCCTGAAGGCGGTCCATGTCGGTCTTCTGCCCACCGTTGAGCAGCCAGGCGGCCTGGAAGGTGGCGGTACCCGCGCCGGAATTGACGGGGGTGTCGCCGAACCGCTTGGCGCCGAGCAGCAGCAGTTCGTGGTTGCCCATCAGGGCCTTGCAGTAGCCGCCGGCCGCGGCGGCCTCGGCGGACAGCCGCATCACGAGGTCGATGACGCCGATGCCGTCCGGACCGCGGTCGGTGAAGTCGCCGAGGAACCAAAGCCGCGCGGGGCCGGCGCACCACTGGCCCGCGGAGTCGATGAGGCCCTGCTCCTGGAGGGCGGCCACCAGTTCGTCGAGGTAGCCGTGGACGTCACCGACCACGTACAGCGGACCGGGCCCGGTGGCGGGCTGCGGTGCGGGTGCGGGCGCGGGGTCGACGGTCACCTGCACAGTGTCACCCCGATTGATGACCGGGAGGTCCCGTTGCGTGGGCGTGTATCCCTCCGGGTGGCTCGCCTCGGAGGGTGGGACCACATTGCCGGGGTGCATGCTGTGGGCGTACGGACCGGTCTCGTGGACGTAAGCGGGTACCCGGAAGTCGCGCACCGTCGCTGTGCGCTCCACCGCGGGTCCCTGACCGGCCCCCTGAGTCATCGACCCCTCCACCATCAAGCCGCAACTGCACCGCGTCGGACTGCCTGGTCGCAGCGGCCCGCGGTGTCGTGGGCCCATCATAGGAATGCGGATCGCGCCATGTGATGACCCAGGGGTGGTGAATCGGCGCACGCGTCCAGTTCGCCGCGAATTTCATCCCATTTTGACCAGGTCATCGGCTTTTGTTCATGACTTTGGTCGCCGAGGTCCCGCCCGGCGGTGCGGGCTCCTCACGGAACGGCGGTCGCCCGCCTCCGGGAGGGCCGGCCCGTTTTCCGCGGAGAAGAGCTCCGAGGGGCCGGAGAAACGACGGAGGAGCGGCGGAGGGGCCGGAGGGGCTCGGGAGGCGCGGCGCCGCCTTACTCACCCTCGTGGAAGCGGCGGCTTCACCCCTCCGGGAGCCGCTGTCACCGAGACCCCTCCGCCCCGCTGTCGGGCCCTCGCCGTCCGTCAGGTCCGTTCCGGTGACCGTGGTGGGCTGACCGTCGTGCGCGGTGGGCGGCGCTGCGACGAGGTGCGCACGATCAGCTCGGTGGGTATGACCTGCGCCACCGTGTGCTCGGCATCGACGCCCTCGATCGCGTCGATGAGCAGCTGCACCACGGCCGTGCCGATGCGGCGCGGTTTGAGCGAGAGCGTGGTGACGGGCGGCTCGGTGTTGGCGTAGACGGTCGATTCGCTGCAGCAGACCAGCAGCAGGTCGTCCGGGACGCGCAGGCCGTAGCGGCGTGCGGCGGCGAGCAGATCGGTGCCGTTCGGATCGAACAGGCCGTAGACGGCGTCCGGGCGGTCGGGGCGGGCGAGGAGCCGGTCGGCGGCGACGGCGCCCGCGCACGGATCGTGCGCGGGATAGGCCTCGTACACCGGATCCTGGCCGACGCGTTCGCACCAGTGCAGGTATGCGGTGGTCGACAGGCGGGTGTACGTGTCGGTCGTGGTCCCGGTCAGCAGGCCGATGCGGCGGGCTCCGGCGTCGGCCAGGTGGTCGAGGATCCCGAGGACCGCTGCTTCGTGGTCGTTGTCCACCCAGGCCGTGACCGGGAGCGAGCCGGCCGGGCGGCCGTCGGAGACGACCGGTAAACCCTGCCGGACCAGTTCGCTGACGACCGGATCCTGGTCCGAGGGATCGATGACGACCGTGCCGTCCAGAGCGACGTTGGACCACACGTCGTGGCGGGAGGTCGCGGGGAGGATCACGAGGGCGTAGCCGCGGGCCAGGGCGGCGGAGGTGGCGGCGCGTGCCATCTCCGCGAAGTACGCGAACTCGGTGAAGGTGAAAGGTTCTTCCCCGTACGTGGTCACGGTCAGGCCGATGAGCCCCGACTTGCCGGTGCGGAGCGTACGGGCGGCGGCCGAGGGACGGTAGCCCAGTCTGTCGGCGACCTCGCGGACGTGGCGCCGGGTGGCGTCCGGGAGCCTGCCCTTGCCGTTGAGGGCATCGGAGACGGTCGTGATGGATACTCCGGCTGCGGCGGCCACGTCCCTGATGCCTGCCCGACCCGGCCTGCTGCTTCGGCGTGAGGTTTCCGCGCGGCTCACCTGGTGCTTCCCTGCTGCTGTCATGGCGAGCCGATAGTAGGGCTCATGCGGTGGGGTAGGGCGGACGCATATGCACGTATTGACAGGCACGTTTCTGCATGATCATTAAGCGGTAATCCCCTTGGAAAGTAAGGGTATTTAACGTTTCAATGCCAGGATCTGACGCGTCGATGCATGCGGACCTGTCGAGGGGGCGATGTTGCGAAGAGGTCTCAACTCACCTGCACGAGGGACGCGCGCCACGGCGCAAGCCACCGGCGCATAGATATATGTGGGGCGCGCCCCCTGCCCGGACACCTTTTGTGCGCCTTCGTAGGGCGATACCCCTGTTCCTGAAGAGGCCGATGTGTCTCATGGGGCTGTGACCGTTCTGACGGGGGCACGAGGCCGGTACGCCCCGAGACGCCCTCGCCGACGTGCACTACGGCTCGTGTCCCGGCCCGGACCTCGGCCCGTGCCCCGGCAGGTCCGCCTTCGCCGCCGCCGTACGCCTCTACGCAGTGACGCCGAATCCTCATAAGGTGAGCAGTATTGGATGTCGGCGGCGGTCAAGGGCCGCCGGTCTTCGGAGGAGGACTGCGGTGAGCGAGACGAGCCCCAAGCTGCGCGCCGAGCTGGAGGGTATCCCCACGTACAAGCCGGGCAAGCCGGCGGCGGCCGGGGGGCCGGTGGCCTACAAGCTGTCCTCCAACGAGAACCCCTATCCACCGCTGCCGGGGGTGATGGAGGCTGTGACGTCCGCGGCGTCCTCCTTCAACCGCTACCCCGACATGGCCTGTACGTCGCTGATGGAGGAACTGGCCGATCGTTTCGCCGTCCCGGTCTCCCACCTGGCCACCGGCACCGGCTCGGTCGGCGTCGCCCAGCAGCTGCTGCAGGCCACCTCGGGCCCCGGGGACGAGGTGATCTACGCGTGGCGTTCGTTCGAGGCGTACCCGATCATCACCAGGATCAGTGGTGCCACCGCTGTGCAGGTGCCGCTGACGCCGGGCGATGTACATGATCTGGACGCGATGGCCGAGGCGATCACCGAACGGACCCGGCTGATCTTCGTCTGCAACCCCAACAACCCGACCGGCACGGTGGTGCGGCGGGCGGAGCTGAAGCGTTTCCTCGACCGGGTACCCCGTGACGTCCTGGTGGTGATCGACGAGGCGTACCGCGAATTCATCCGCGACCCCGAGGTCCCGGACGGTGTGGAGTTCTACCGGGACCGGCCCAACGTCTGCGTCCTGCGGACCTTCTCCAAGGCCTACGGTCTGGCGGGGCTGCGGATCGGCTTCGCGATCGCCCACGAGCCGGTGGCCGCGGCGCTGCGCAAGACGGCGGTGCCGTTCGGTGTGAGCCAGGTCGCGCAGGAGGCCGCGATCGCCTCGCTGCGCGCCGAGGACGAGCTCATCGGCCGGGTCGGTTCGCTGGTGTGTGAGCGCAACCGTGTCATGGAGGCGCTGCGCGCGCAGGGCTGGGAGGTGCCCGAGAGCCAGGCCAACTTCGTGTGGCTGAGGCTGGGGGAGCGTACGACGGCGTTCGCGCAGGCGTGCGAGCAGGCGGGTGTGGTGGTCAGGCCCTTCCCCGGTGAGGGTGTGCGGGTGACGGTCGGCGAGGCCGAGGCCAACGACATCTTCCTGAAGGTGACGGAAGCCTTCCACAAGGAGCTGTAGCCGCACGGGTCAGGTGCGGGGCCGGGAGTGGGGGGGGGGGGGGGCCCCCCCCCCCCCCCCCCCCGGGGTGGGGGGGGGGGCCCCCAAGGGGTGGTGGGGCAGGTGGCCCCCCCCCCCCCACAGTAAAACCGTGGGGGGGCAATTGATGTGGAT